>CP126122.1:375000-750000 GCA_030123565.1 Nitrospira sp.
TTGACGACATGCCCCGACGGACAATCAATTTTTACGGACCGAAGAAAAATAGCAGGGGAGGATGGTAGCGGGATGGAACTCATGCTCCTACTTCGCCGATGCGAACGCTTCCCTCCGCTGCTGGATGTGCTTCCTGACCCGACCGGGGAGTGCCTGTTCGGCAAGGCGTAGTTCATAGGTCTTCTGCAGATTCATCCAGAATTCAGCCGTGGTGTCGAAGAATGTTGCCAAGCGTACGGCAGTATCCCCTGTGATACCACGTTGGCCTTTGATAATCGCCGTGATCGGGTTCGCCGCCACATTGATGGCTTTGGGTAAGCATATGGGTGTTGATGGGCCGCTCAGACGGTTTCATGAACTCTTCGAACAGGATTTCTCCTGGATGAATCGGCCGCATTCCGTTCTTAATCATCAGAGTCTCTCCTTCAGTGATAATCTGTGATTTCGACCTCATAGAGGCCATCAGCCCTCCAGATGAAACAAATACGCCACTGGTCGTTGATTCGGATACTGTGCTGTCCGGCTCGATCTCCTTTGAGTTTCTCCATGCGGTTTCCTGCGGGAAACAGTAAGTCCTTCAGATCTGTCACATTGTCGAGCCTCGTCAGTTTCTTTCAGTAACCTTTTTGATGCTGGAGTACTCCTTCACTTTCTCCCGAAAAGAAGCGTTGGGTCTTCTTGTCTCGAAACTCTCGTATCACGAGTTAGCTGCCATCACGGAATATGATTTACGTAATGCATTAAATCCTAGCCTGCCAACAACTGGTTCGTAACAACGAGATGCTGCCAGCGCCTGTCTTTGTATCCAATTGACACTGCGAGGAAAATTGAGACGGCCGTCGTCTTGGTTCAACTCTGTGACGCCAGTTTCGGGACCAAATAGCCGGCTTGGCTGAATCCCATCAACGCGACGAGCCCCCACGGAACTTCCCAGATCGTCCCGTCGAGGATGCTCTTCGAGAGGAACAGCACGAGCAGCAAGACCGTCCAGAACAGCATCTGCGCCTTGGCGAGCGAGAGCTCCGGCGCCTGCCCCGCGGGAAACACGCGGACGAGGTCTCCCAAGGCCAGGGTGTGGTGAGTTGCCGCCACACCGGCATTGATGGCTGTTTGTTGCTTTTTCTCGTCTTGGAAAAAGGCGATTCCGCCCGTCGTAAGCGAGGCCCCCATGAGGGCGAGAAGGGAGGTCGGAACGGTTGGGATCTCGAGTTTGATGAACCCATAGCCGAGCACCACGCTCCCGACAGCCACCGTCCAGCAGGCGATTTGCGTTTGGGCGAGGGACAGGTGGCCGTCCACGCCGGTCAGGAGCAGGAGGGGGTTCCCTCCCATCCGCCGCGAGAGCAGGATCACGATGAGAATCGCCGATCCCACAACGAGCGCCGTCCAACCGATGGCGGCCACGATGTTCCCGACATTGACCTCCTGCTCGCCGACGGCGACCTGTTCATTCGCGCCTTCTCCCCACGAGACCACGGGCATCACCCGCAGCATGGCCTTATAGTCGAAGTCGATGTGGCTGATGTCAAAGAGCAGGAGTGTCCCGGACCGTCGAACCGACTGGCCGTCCACGACCTCGATCCATTCCTGGCTCGGCGCGACAAGACCAGGCTCTTCGCGCCTGGCTTCATCCACCGCTTTCTTGGTGACTGCATGGCTGCGCAGCAGTCGGAGTCGAGGATGTTGGTTGGACGGGATGTCGGGTGTCACATAGACGCGAATCGAGTGCGACTTCAGCTGACCGTCCGGCATGTAGACTCTGGTCGTGGGCCCGCTTGTTCTCATTGCAGGAGGTGGTCCGGCTGGTGAAGCCGAAGCCGGAGTTGTCGCCTGGTGCGCCGTGCTAGTGGAAGGCGAACTCGACGGAGCCGGCGGAGTTTGCTCGACGGCAAGCACAGGGGAGGCGGTCAGTCCGATGATGAGACAAGAACCTATTCCCAGGAAGGTATCTCTCAGAATGTTGGGGTTGGTCACCGGACCTCCTTTAAGCAAACGGTTACATTGGCTAGGAAGCAACTGACATGCCAGCTGCTGCAGGGAGAGCTGCCCAGCAGCCCGCATCACAACCATTCGCTTTAGAGCTTATCCGTAAATAATATGGTACACTGCCTCCCATCTCGACTCGGACGAATGGGGGAGATCAACGATGGCGAAACGTGTGACGCACAGCAGGGCGGCAGCATGGGAAGTGTCGGACGCGTTTTGGCAACGGGTCGAACCCTTGATCCCCGCGCGCCGGCGTGCGAGGGCCAAGCCCTACGTGCGCAAACCCGGGGGTGGGCGCAAACCCAAGGAGGCGCGCCTGGTGTTCGAGGGCATCGTCTACGTGTTGCGCACGGGCTGTCAGTGGAAGGCGTTGCCGACCGAGCGCTTTGGGAGCGCGAGCGCCATTCACAAGCGCTTTCTCGAGTGGCAGAACGCCGGCCTGTTCGCAGCCCTCTGGCAGGCCGGGCTGGCGGAGTATGACGACGTGGAAGGCATCGCGTGGCGCTGGCAGAGTATCGACGGGGCCATGATGAAAGCGCCGCTGGCTCAGGAAGCGGTCGGGCCGAACCCGACGGATCGGGGAAAAAAATGGAAGCAAGCGCCACCTGCTGGTGGACGATCGTGGCGTCCCGCTGTCGATCATCGTGACCGCGGCAAACCGGCATGATGTGAGCCAGCTGGCCGTCGTCCTTGACGCCATCGTAGTGCCGCGTCCCTCGCCGCCTGAGCGACGCAGCCAGCACTTGTGTGCCGATGCAGGCTACACCGGCATTCCGGCACGTGTCACCATTGAAGAGCATGGCTACATCGCCCATGTCAAAGGGCGCGGGCAGGAAGCCGAGGAGCAGCGGCGGCATCCGACGAAGCGAGCCAGGAGGTGGATTGTGGAGGTCGCGCATAGCTGGTTCAATCGCTTTCGCAAGCTGCTCGTGCGGTATGAGAAACTCGAACGCAGTTTCCTCGGCCTCACCCATCTTGCCGCGGCGATCATCACGTTCAGAAAAATCCCGTTGGCGATAAATGTAATTTACGGATAAGCTCTTAGTTGAGAAACCGTCGATCTGTTTCTCCTTCAACAGGCAAGGAACGGCGGTGCTTATCGAGGTGGGCGTATCCGGACCGATACGGGACCGAATCCGGTCGGATACAGGAGTGTTCCGGTCCTTGGAGGCGGCGAATCCTGTGTTCGAAGGGCAGCATAGTGCTACGGTTCCCCCAGCAGGTCTTGCACCGCCGGTTCGATCGCTTCGGCCCATAACTCATACCCATGGGGGCTGAGGTGCAGAAAGTCCGGCATCAGTTCTTTTGAAATCGTGCCGTCTGGATTCATGAACCGGTCGCCGATGTCCAGGTAGCGGACCATTCGACCGTCAGCGATGGATCGCACGATGGCATCGCCGGCGGTGGCCCTCATTCGCTGCGGATTGTCCGGCCGCTCGCCTGCCGGGAAGATGGCCAGTAGAAGAATTTTGCTCTCGGGGACCTTCTCCCGAAGTTTGTGTACGACAGCCACGACACCGGCGGCTATTTCTTGTGCCGTTTCGCCGCTGGAGGCGTTGTTGGTTCCGATCAAGAGGACGATGGCCTTGGGACGAATCCGCTCGAAGTGCCCCTGTTCGATTCGCCAGAGCACATGTTGAGCGCGGTCGGCATCCATTCCAAAATTGGCGGCACGGCGTCGAGCGTAATATCTGTCCCAGACCTGTTTCCCGGCTTCTTTCCATCCCTGCGTGATGGAGTCGCCCAGGAAGAGGAGGTCGATATTGCCGCGTCGAACGACCTCGTTCAATTCAGCGAGGCGCTCCAGCCGCCAGTCTCCATTGCCATAGGCTTCCGGCATGGTGAACCTTGAGGGGATCGTGCCCGAATGTTCGGCGGTGCGGTCGTCGTCGATGTGAGGCTCGTTGGTGCAGGCGCCGAGGATGAGCAGGCCTATGAGCAGAACAGGGAAGGACTTGCCGATCGAGGGTACTGTCATGGCCTAGCGGAAGGGTGGCCCGCCGTCACGATCTTATACTCCTCTGGTCGGGGAAGCGAGCGCATGGCGCTCATCATGTGGCCGAGCAGCCTGGTCGTATGTTCGGTCCGTCCCTGCGTGGTCAGGTGGTATAGGTTGCCCGTAAATCGCCCCCTGGCATATTGAAAGTCGGAAGGGTTTCCGAGCATCGAGACTCCCATTCCCCGGAGTCGTTTCGTGATCACGTTCACAGAGTGCGAGACTGGCGGTGCATTGAAGTCGAGGAGGCCCTCCATGACCGGCGGCCATGCGACATAGAGGTCGATGCCTCGCGTTCGGCAACGAACGGCGAAGTCCTGCAGCACCTGCCAGAAATACGGCGACTCCACGAAGTCGGGACCCAATACATAGGGGTCGCCACCCGGCTGTGCTTGAGGTTCCGGGCTTCTGAATATGGCGTCGCCGTGAGGATCGCTGTTGAGAAACAGATACATCCCGTCCGGTCGATAGTTTTTTTGAGCCCATGCGGTGTGTACACGACTCAAAATCTGCTCGGGGCTCTTGAGCCGTCTCTGGCGGACGATCTCCAACTGCTCACCCAGACCTTGGGTCATGACGCCGACCAGAATCCGTTGCGGCCGGATGGAAAACATGAACCGCAACTTCTCTTTCAGGTTCAACTGCCGGAAATAGTCCGGGTTCCACGCCATGGTCTGATCGGTAAACCAACTATTGTACGCGGTCGTCGAACTATACTGCTCGTACTCAAGGGGCAAGACCACGATGTCGCCCGGCTTCACGTAGGGCTCGATCTCGTTCAAGATGTATTCGACCGGCCGGCCGAGGTGGAGGCCCATATTGATCGTCGGGATCCCGAGCGCCGCTTCGATTCGGCTGGAATCTATTCCAAAAAGAGCGCTGGAGCCGGCCGTGAGGAGGATTTTCCTTTTCCTCCGGTTCTGTTCCAGCAGGTCACGCTTGACGATTTGGGTCTCATACATCCAATACTCCGCAGAGACCAGCGCCCCGAGCTGATAGTAGAACGCCCCGGCATACAGAAGGGAAAGAAGGGCCAGTGTGAGCGCGGTCATTCCCAAATAGGCGATCGGTGAGGATGTCTTCATGGGCGATCAAAAATTCTGGTAGATGAATCCCCCGGGGTGCGATGTCATGGATGCGAGCAACGTGAGAAACAGGAGCACTCCGACGAACAGGGCCCTTCTCGGGGCAAACAGGGTTTCTGGCCTATGCGTCGCCGCATCCGTCCATTCGAATGTATTGGGCAGCCTGAGTGCGATGACACCGGCTGCGATCAGCCAGAACATCTGGAGCACCGGCTCTGAACAGAGCACGGTGACCGGATAGATGGTCCATTTGTCGAAGGAGAGGGCGATCCTCGTCTGTTCGGGAAGGAAAAATTCCGCGAAAGACTGAAACCGCGGCGCCGCCTTCTCCAGGTTATGCAACGCACTGCGGATGCCTTCCGCCCACAAGCCGTTCAAGCCGAACAGGGAGGCCGAAATCCTTGCGGCCGCCGAGAGGCTGTCCGACCGGAACCACACCCAAGCGAACGAGACGGAGCCGAAGGTGAGGAGCCATCCGAAAGGCTGGGGGCAATGGACGCCGAGCCTTCGCCAGCCATGGTTGATCATGAGATACAGACCATGCAGAGCCCCCCAGATCACGAATGTCCAGCCGGCTCCATGCCAGAGTCCGCAGAGCACCATGGTGACCATCACGTTGAGCTGTTGCCGCAACAGACCTTTTTTGTTGCCGCCCAGCGGAATGTACAGATAGTCACGGAGGAAACGTGACAGGGTTATGTGCCATCGTTTCCAGAAGTCGATGATGTCGGTTGCCTTGTAGGGTGAGTTGAAATTCTGAGGCAGGGTCATGCCGAACATCCGAGCGGTCCCGAGCGCCATGTCTGTATAGCCGGAAAAGTCGAAATACAGTTGAAAACTATAGGCCAGGACCCCGCCCCAGGCTTCGACCAAGCCCAGTTCTCTGCCCAACGAGCCGGCGGCGAAGATTGGATCGGCATAGCCTGCCAAGGTGTCCGCCAGTACGATTTTCTTGAACAAACCGATCGCGAACTGGGTGATGCCTTCAGCCATCGACCCGGGCGAACAGGAGCGCCTCAGGCCTGCGATCTGAGGCACGAACTCTCCGTGCCGAACGATCGGGCCGGCCAGGAGTTTCGGAAAGAACGAGCAGAATACACAGTACTGCATGAAGTTGAACGTCTTGACCTGTCCTCGGTACACGTCGACCAGGTAGGCGATTTGTTGAAAGGTGAGGAATGAAATGCCGAGCGGGAGGTAGTCGGTGGCCGATGGAACGGCGGACTGCATGACGGCACCGATGTTGTCCAAGAAGAACGCGGAGTACTTGAAATATCCGAGCACCGCGAGATTCGTCACCACTCCCGCCGCCAGCAGGGCCTTGCGCGAAGGGTCCGTTGCCGAAGCCCGTCGGTGGAGAACCCACCCGATACAGAAGTTGAGCGCGATCGAGAGCAGGAGCAGTTCAACGTCCGACAACGTTCGCAGGCCGGCGAACAACAGTGACGCTCCGATGAGCCAGGCCTGCGCCAGGAGAACATGACCGGTTTTATTGAGCAGAATGTGGAGGGTGAGCGCGAGGGGCAGAAAGATGACGATGAAATCGAGCGACTGTAGCGACATGGTGTTAGTGGAAGCCGACCGGAGGTTGGCCTCCATCCGCCCTCTGCCTGAGAAATGTGATCAACGGAACGGTGTCAGGACAGGAAGAACCTTGACTAACCGCCATGCGGTCTTTGTGCATCGCAGTGCTGTCGGTCCTGTTCGAGGAAGGGAAGGTCGGAGTTGAACAACAAGGCGAAGCAAGGTCTCGACCGTCGTCCATGGGTTGCAGCAGCTCGCCTTTCTTCTGCACCGTTCCATGGTGACAGAGCCCGTTCCTTACACGCAGCTACGCCATTTTACTTAGCAAGAGTTGTTCCAGGACTTGTCGAAGAGGCGATAAAAACCTTCCTCTATCGAGCGGTCGCACTCGACAAGCCATGGTCCATGCGAAGGGCATCGCACGGACCTCTCAATTTCGAAATTCCTCAAGGGCTTGTACGAGATTCGTTCGGTGAGGTACCGCCATGACCGAGGATCGGTGGAAGGACTGGTCTCGTCGTTGACCGGTCTTATGACTGTCGAACGATGCGACTGAGTGATATCGCACATCGAGCACTGTGTTCAACCGCTCATGCGCTCCGAGGCGCCAAACTGGTGGTGGGTGGCAGCGATGCCGTTCAGAGTGTCTTCAAATACTCGACCAACGCCTCCTTCTCTTTCTGCTGCAACTCTGTGCCGTAGGTGTGTCCCTGGTTGCCGCTGCCACGCTGACTCACGTCGTAACGCGTGCCGATACGCTCGGCCTCCAGCCCCGACGTGACGAATCCGACCTTGGACTGGTCATACAGGTCGTAGCCCCGATAGAACACTTTGGGACGCTTCTCGACCGATTCGAGCAGGTCCTGGATCGTCGGGACCGAGCCGTTGTGCAGGTAGGGCGCTCGGAGCCAGATGCCGTCCAGAAAGGCCGCGATGTACCCGCTGGGATTCTCTTCCACCAAGCCCTTTCGCTCGATGCCCATGGCCCTGACCACCCTGTTCGCCTCGACAGCCGCCTGCTTGCTCCAGCTGTCGAGCCGCCCTCGATCCGTGCCCACCTCTTCCACCGGAATGCGCGTGCCGGTTCGTTCGCTCGAGTGACAGTGCGCGCAGGTCTTCTCGAACAGGGGTTTTCCCGCTGCGGCTTTCTGTTGGTCGATCGGAAACGGATAGCGGGGTGCCGGGTAGGAGCCGAGATAGTCCTCGAACCAGGTGATGTGCCGCAAAAACTCTTCCTTGTCGTGCGGTGCCGCGCCGAGGACGCCCAATGCCGAGTCGATGATCACCGAATGGGCGTCATGGCTGTCGCCGGCGAGATTCATCAAATGCCCCTTCTCCGGCTTGTATTTGTTGAGATTCCAGAGCGACGGCATATCGGTCGGTCCGATGCTGTCGTCCATCGGAAACTTGATCATGAAATACTTCGTCAGGTTCATCGCATCGTCGCGGCCGCGGCCCCATTCGGGAAAGTCCTTCCTATAGATCCAGGCGAACTGTTGTTCGCGTTCCAGCAAGCGCTTCTTCGTGATCGGGATGAGGATGAACCGGTAGATCATCCGGTCGAGCACCGAGAGGTCGGCCGATAGATTGATCTCGGCCATCATATTGTCTGGGTTGAAGCGAGGGTCCTTCGCGCAGTCGATCATGAAGCGAAAGAACGCCTCGAGATTCAGGGTGTGATTGGGCCCCGTCGGCACGAAGGTCGGGTTTTCGCCCGGCTTGGACCGATAGCTGGCCGTGTGACAGGAGGCGCAGGTATTGGCGACGCGGGGAAAGCCGATAGTCCGTTTTGTGAAGCCGATGGGCATCTCCTGTCCCTGTTCCCAGAGGATGCCCAATGAGGCGTAGCCGCCGGGGCCGGGCAGTTTCTCCGGGAACATGCGCGGCAGTACGTACCAGATCCAGTAGGGGACACCGGCGTCATACTCGGCGCCGATCGAGCCGTACTTGAAACGCATGTGCGGGTCCGCCGTGATCCAGGCCGGTTGGGGCTCTTCGCGAAAGAATTTGTACCAGCCCAGGACGACCGTCGCGCCGGCCGACAGGAGCAGGATGAAGAGGATCGTTTTGACGGTTCGCCGCCCACGTGTTTCTTTCATCGATATGTGTGTCTCTCCGAACGACGTACGGCCCGTCATTCCTAGAAGGTCTTGAGATACTCGACCAGCGCTGCCTTGTCTTCCGCCGGCAATTCGGTTCCGTACGGTTTGCCTTCGTGCCCGCTATTGGAGTTGCCGGGGATGGCTGTATCGAACTTGAAGTAGCGCCGGCTGTTCTCTTTATCGACGGTCGAGACAAAGCCGACCTTGGTTTGATCGTACACGTCATAACCCCGGTAAAATGTAGGGGGTCGACGTGAGCTCGGTTCGAGGAGATCCCACAACGTCGGCACTGAGCCGTTGTGCAGATAGGGAGCGCGCAGCCACAGTCCGTCCAGCGGCATATTGGCGTAGCCGAACGTCTTGCGGAAGTGCGAGAACCGTTCGTCGGCATCATCCGTTCCGGCGTATAAAAGATTCTGATTCACGGCGAGATCATAGGTGTAGGAGTCCAATCGATGCCGATCCGTGTTGATCCGGTCGATCGGCGTGACCTTGCCGATTTCTTGGCCGTCAAAATTTCGCCCGTTCAACCCATGGCAACCGGCACAGTAGCCGGTGTAGATCGCGGCGCCCTTCGCTGCGAGTTTCGCATCGACGGGATAGGGATAGAGGGGCGGGGTATGCGCGAGGAGCCAATCTTCGGTGCGGCGGATCCTTCCGCGATCGAGCGTCGGGGGAGTGGCGCCGGTCCCGAACGCCGCGCTGCGATTGCGCTCCTCGACCTTCGTGTTGTTGCCGTCCCAGTGCAACTGCATCTGCTTGTCCTTGCGGGGGCCTTGTAACCAGATCGATGGAAAATCGGTGACCCCGGTCAATTCGGACGACGGAGCCTTGTCCATGGGAAAGTTGAACAGCGCCTTGGCGGATCCGAAGGTATCGACCCGTCCCGGCCCCCAATCCGGTCGCTGCAACATGGATGAGAACCGGTTCTCCAACATCAACAGCCGGTCCCGCATCATATAAATCGCCAACGGGTAGATCAGATAACGGTCCAGCGCCTTCAGGTGCGTGCCGGAGAGTCGGTGTACTTCGGGAATGAGGTGCTCCGGAGAGAACTTGGCATCCTTGGCACAAGCGAACAGGAACTTCTCGAAGGCCATCAGGTCAACGGTATTGGCCGGCATGCCGGTGATGATCCTGGGCTTGCCGTCCGGCTGGTCGCGCACCGTGCCGGTATGGCAGACGGCACAATTCAAGAACACTCGATCCAATCCCATGTGGCGGCGCTTCGACATCCCGATTGGAAGATCGTTGTCCCCTTCATAGAGGAATCCCAACGCCTTGAATTCCTGGCCGGGGAAATCCTTTCCCCCCGGCAATGTGTCCTCACAAACCCGGGGCATGGCTTTCCATATCCAATAGGGGAACCCGGACGCGCGCTCCCCGCCGGTCGAACCATATTTGAAGTGAGCTTCGGCGTCGGCATAGTCGACCGGGACATCGGCGCCGAACCTTGCCGCCAACAAGCCACACGATCCCCCCGCCATGATCAGAAAGGGCAGCAGGACCATCCAGCAGGTTTTATTCACGACCTTCAAAGAATCTGTCTCGGCAGGGTGACCGCTCATGTGAGATGTTCCTCTCCGTTGACCTATTTCTCCACGGCATGACCGTCAGACCTGTTGGGATGACTGCTCCGGTTCGTACCCGACGCTGCCGCAACCGCTGGCGCAGAAGGCGGCATGCACTCCCGCAAGTTGTCGTAGCCTTTTGCCGCGAGGCCTTCCAGCCGCGGCGTCTCACCTTGTGATTTCAACCACTCGGCGCTGTAGGACTTCATCGATGCGAGATCGGCATGGTCGGCCCATTGCTCAGGAGAGAGATTCAACCGCTGCAACTCCGTGATCGGCGGCATGGGCGCTTCCTGTCGCCTGGAAGGAGGCAGCCCCCACATCTCCAATCGGAACAGGATGCGTTCGGCGCAGTGGTGGACCTGTTCCTTGATTTGCTGCGGAGAGCCATGGAGAAAATTCGGCGGGAAGGACAGGTCTTCGTGGTGGCATTGGGCGCAGTATCGATGGAAGGCCTTGAAGACCGGTGGAAGCGTCTCGTCGCGAACGGCTTCGTCACGATCGTGCAAGGCCTTCTCCGTGGTCGAGACCGGATCGGGCATGTGGTGAGCATCTTCGCAACACCACGAGAGGGACGGCATTTTGAGCTGTTCGAACAAGGCCTTCAGCGTGCTTGCTCGCCGAAATGGTTTGCCTGTGAACACATCGGATTCACCGGCCAGCGTCGCTCGTTCCATCGAATCGATCGCCCGCTCGATCGGAACATAATCCTCCAACACGGCCATGGTGGCGGTGCCCGTGAGCAGAGCGGTTTGACCGGGAAGCCGTGGTTCTTTCCCAGCGACACCGACCTGAAAGCTGATGTCTTTGATCGCGTGACCATCGGCCAGTCGAACGTGGAGACCAGGCCCCTTCTGCCTCACGTCGATCAGCCCACGGTGCCGACGGCCGTTGGAAGTCAACGTTCCGCCGGCCACCTTCAGATCGACCAGCTCGTCTTCATGATCGGTCGACAGTCGATCGATCGTCCCGCCCACGACGGTTCCGGCTTTGAGATACAGGACTCCCTCCATCGAGAACCCAGGTCCTTCGTCGTCGGTCCGCTGCTCGGGCCGCCGACATCGAAAGGTGACCCGATCTGTCGTCCCGCCACGTTCCCTGACATTTGCCTCGCAGCTGCTCTGATAACGGCGGAGGTGAACACCGGAGCGTAGGGCCTGCCGGAACAGGTAGGTATCCAGCCGTGCTACATCCACGTCCGCCAGAAAACGCGAGAGGCCAGACAAGAACCGGTCCACGGCACCGTCGTCTCCATGGGATACGGACCAGACCGCCAGCGGTTCCCTCGCAAGGCTGGGCTCGAAGATAGAGCGGATCATTGTCCGTTCCCGGTTGTTGCCATACCCATGAGACGGGACGGGCGGTTCACCGACCAGGGATGACTTCATCTGTACGTAGTCCAGCGGATTTCTGTTCAAGAGGTCCGGGTTTGGAATCTTGAGACCCTTCGGCCACCGTTCCTTCCAGTAAGTTGCGAAGCGCTGAACGAATCGGTGTCGGGAAGGGGACAGTGGGTGAAGGGTCGGTCGTGATCCGCTCAGGCGGGATTGCAGGAGAAAACGAAACACGTCCGCTCGGCATTGAATCGAGTCGCGCGGTGTCCCGGCCTGTTCGCAGCCATCCTGCCAAAGCAATTGATAGACGGAGAATTCATTCGCCCGGTCCGTGGCGTCATCGATGGCATTGGGGACATCGATGCCTTGGCGGAGTGGAAATCGATAGAACTCCGTCCGCTGTTGTTCGAGGAGCGCGGCGATGTTTGGATTCGCATTGGTTTCTTCCCACAAGGGCCGTGAAAAGATCGGGGCCTGGTTCTGATGACAGGTGGTGCACAATGCGCGGTTCGCATAGGAGACTTTCGGGATTTGCCCCGGACCATAGTCCCGCACCACTTGAAATTCGAACCGGCCGGCCGCTTCGTTGTAACTGATGACCTCAAGGATGGCAGCCTTTTCCTGATAACCGAGGAACAGGCGGTCTTTGAGCAGCATGCCTGAAAAACCGGCGCGCATCGGAGGCTCGCCGTCAACCCCGACGACCGCTCGCGGAAATGTGAAATGTTCCGGTTTGGCCGCATTCCTCTGCAGCGAACGGTTCAACGGGATCAAGACCCGCTTGAGGGGAGAGCGGTGGTCAACGGACTCCAGTTCTTTCTCGATTCTCTCCAGCAGCGCCGTAAAGGGGAAGGGCACGTCATACACCTTCTCGCGCCCTTGCATGGTGGTGACCAGATAGTCAAAGAGCGATCGTCCCACCGGCGGGACATCGGGTCCCGGCAGTGCGGGATCCACCACCCACTTGGGTCCTCCTGTTTCAGCCGGGGCTGTGTGATACTCCGCCCCGGCCGCCGGCAATGGGCCTCGTTCGCTGTGCTCACGATCACATGAAGTCAGAGCCGCGGCCATGATTAGACCGATGAAGAGGAACCTCCACAACGGCAGATCCTTCTCGCCACAACCGTCGCCATGCCGTGGTCCTTCCACAATAGCCCGTCACTTCACCATCGCCGTCATCCGCTGTGAACCCACCCAGCAATCCTCCTGCGCGTGGCCGGCGGTTTGAAATGCTCCCGCCTCTGTCTCGGCGATGGCCGGGTTGTAGAGGGTGAAATTCAACAGGAAGACCTTCTTCATGTAGGCGCGGCCGAGGTAGAACCCCGGTCTGACCATGCGAATCTCATCGCGGATCTCAAACCCGTCCCGCCCCGCCAGGACATCAGGCTTTTCCCGATATCCCGGGAGGTCGTCGGTAAAGGCGTAGTCGATGATGATCGATTCCCGCCTCCCGTCCAGCAGGCTCTGTCCGCAATATAACTTGGCCGGAAAGAGCAACCAGGTGTCTTTCCCGTCCACGTCGAGTTTCTGTATGGTCTGGGTATCCGGTCCTACCAAGGGCTTCAGGACGGCCAGATCATTGATTCTGTTCCGCAACAGCCGTTGAGACCGATAGAACACCTTCCCTTTCCACACCGCTTCGGCCACATGCTCGAGCTTGGCGGTTTTCAGGTCGACGACCAGCCCCTTCAGACCACCGCCGACGATTTCGGCCAACCTTGCGCGGCCGCTGCCGCCTTTGGGAAAGAAGGCTTGGCCGTTATAGGGGCCGTCTGGAATCGGTCCCGCGGTCAAACGCGCATAGATTTGATCCACCTGTTCCTGCGTCGCGGCCTCGAGATTGTCCGGCGTGATCTTCATCAATTCGGCAGGGGTGAAGGGAAGCTCGTGCTCGAGGCGAGCGAAGTCGATGGCGACGTTGCCGAACCTCACCGCCGGTGGTTCACGCTCGCAGGCGGTCAGCAGCGCAAGGAGCAACGTGGAATAGACAAGGGCGTCAGGGCGTCGCATCATGGTGTCTCTCCCTCGGTTGAACGACCGGTCCGCTCGTTACAACGTTGCCAGAAACGCGGTCAGGGCCTGCTTGTCCCTGTCCGACAGGTCTTCGCCGAAACGATGCCCCTCGTCTTCGCGCAACATCAAACTGTTGCTGTACAGCTCGCGCAATTCGGCGCCGACCAGCAGGAGACTTTTCGGATCGTTCATGAGCTCCTTGGCCTTCTCGCGAATCGTGGCCGCCGCGGTCTTTCCCGCCTCCGGGCCATAACGAGCGACATATTTCGCCTCCAGTTTCCCGAAGTCCGTCTTCGAGAGGACCAGATCGTCGGCGAATTCTTTATGGCGAAAATTGCCGATGCGCGAGGAGGGAGTCCCCTTGGGAAACACGATGGTCGCATTCAGATAGCGCTCGACGTTCCCGTCCGACAATTTGGGGAACAGTCTGATGACGACGTCCCGGTTGAACATGGTGATCTTCGGGACTCGCTTGCCGGGATTGAGCAGATCCGCCACGGAAGCCTTGAACAGCCTGTACCGGCCCTCCACGCTCGGGTCGAACGGCCAACAGGCGGGTGGATCGGCCAACGGGACAACACGCTTCTCGTCCGCATAGGGCGGGTTGTAATGTTCATCGTCCGGCCCGCCGCAGAGTTCGGGGCCGATGGCATTGTTATGCATGAACGGTGCATGGGCCCAGAGGCTAAGGAGTGAGATATTGCGATAATAGCCGCGCCCCCCGTCCGAGGGTTCCTTGATGTTCGGGTCCGGCGGCTTGGCGCGCAATGTCTCAGACCCATATTCCTCCCAAATGTGCCCGGCCATGTGGTTGGAATGCAGCGCACGCGCTCGATGCGTGCCCACCTCCGTCACCGGCGTCAATTTGTCGTTCCCCAGCCAATCGATCCGAATGCCCTGGTCTTGCGGGTCCTTGGACGACTCGCGAAAATCACGCGATTCGAACGGTTCCGACTGGGAGGAATGGCAGCGCGCGCAGTTCTTCGCAAAGATCGCTTTACCTCGATCGACGGAACCGGCGCCGAATTCCTTGTCCAATTGCTCCACCAGGTCGCGGGCGTCTTTCAACCCTCTGGCCTTATACAGATCGGAAGGGCGGCCCGAGGCCAGGAAGTCGAAGATGTTGCCGAGTCGGTCTTCGATCGCACGGAATTGCGGACAGTCGCGGCGCGCTTGGCCGATGTCGAAGGGAGTCTGCCCGAATCCCCGTTGCGCCGGATCCAGTTGCCGCATATCGGTGAGGTGGTTCACCCAGGATTCTTCCGAGCAGCTTCCGATGTTGAAATAGACGCGCTGGATCGCTTCGAAGGCCCCGATGCTGTCTTCTCCGCCTTTCAAGATCTGATTGACCACTTCCTCCTTTTTCCCTCGTTGCCAACATTTGCCGTCACGGCCCGGTTCGCACCAGCATTCCCGCTCATGGCTGCCGGCAAGACATTGGTTGGTCTTCCGCCATTTGATGATGACATTGGGATGCTTGGGGCGTTTCGCCAGATTGATCAGCGCGTTGATCGTGCCGGGATTGTTGATCTGATCGTTGGGAATCGCGGAGGTATCGACGGTGCCGGGCCTCGCATGGGCATAGACCTGATACTCGATCGACCGGGGGTCCATGCCGGACCCGAGAATTTGCGAGAAGCGTGAGTACTGATTCCCGACCGTTCCCGAGAGGTTTTCCGACTTCGGATGCGCGGGATTCTTGGGCGGATTCAGAGGGTTGAAGGCGATGTGACATGACCCGCAGGAAATGCCGACCAGAAAGGGAGGTTCGATCGAGCCGTCCGTGATTCTGCTGCGGGCCGGTTGCGTGGAGTCGGCCGGTTTCCTGCGTTCGTTATAGCCGGACCAGGTTCCCGCCCGCCCCTTGTTGACGGTGAGCCACTGCTCCTTGTTGAACCTCGGATTGGGAAATTTTCTGACTCCCATCGCGCCGGTGGAAGTGCCGAACCGTAGATCGCAAGCCGACTGCCGCTGATCCTTGGGGCTATGGGGGTCGTCAGCAACAAGTATGGCGTCCCTGAATCCACAGGCAGGATCTTGGTAGCCTTCCTTCCCGACATAACTCAGCAAGACGTCATCGCCCGGGCAGTAATCGAACCCATACGTATCTTCTTCGCTCTTTGCGGGACAATTGGGATCGCCCGGTTTGCAACATTCGGGATCGTTGATCAGCCCCCACCGGTTGAAGCGCTGTTCCCGACTCTTCGTGTTCAGTACGCGGTACCAATCGATCATTACTCCGATCCGCTGTGGATAGACGTACGTGAAGAAGCGCTCGTTTCCCGCCGTAGCCTTAAACCAGATTTCCGCTCCCGCCCGCTCGGAGTCGTTGAGATTGCCTCCGCCGTAACGAAAGTCGGGGGCAGGCTCTTCCTTCACGACCAGCGCCGGTGGGCCGGTGGTATCCTTTCCATTCACGACGGCCACCAGGCCGACATACAGCATGAGGCTCACGGCAACCATGAGAGGCTTCATGGCCATCCCCCTTCTTCGAAGATCACCCTGCTGGGTTCGCACGACACCTGCTCCTCCCATCGGCAGAAACTGCTTCCTCCCTCATACAAGAGAAGGATCATCTGCCGTCGGCTTGAAACGAAGCGTTCATTCTCTGTCGGCAATGAAGAACGGCCATGTCGAGGGCAACGTCCATCCGTTTCTCAGTTTGATTTAAGCAAGCACTCTGCCTGGGCGACGGGCCGAGTATTTTCCATACTATTTCAAGGAGATGGAGGGGGGATGTCGAAGGAAGGATCACAGCGAATCTGTATCCAACAGGATAATGGTGTATCCAACAAGATAACGGCATTCTCATCATCCACGACAGACATAGTCGGGATGTTTCATGCCGGATTGTTCCAGAATGAGACAGCTGAAGGGACTCTACGCCTCCGAAGGCTGTCCCTTGGCGGAAGGAACAGAGAACCTACCGTTTGTAGACGACGGTGACTCGGGCGAGAAAATTCTGCAACTCTTTGTGGTGACTCTGTAACGCGATGAAGTCTCCGGCCAGCGCGGCCTGTTCAAGCTGGTGGCCGATGGCGCTGATGCGTTGGAAGCCATACCCACCGCCGTCGCCTTTCATGCGGTGGCCCAGCAGGCGAATGGTCTTGAAATCGCGTTGCTGCAGACAGGAGGCAATGGTCACGAGGTCTCTTCGCCGGTTGTCGAGGAAGCCCGGCACGATCGCTTCAAGGTCCGGATCGATCTGTACGACGACCTTGTCCTGGCTGGCCTCCGGTTGCGCCGGTATCATTGGGATCGCCTTTCATAGGCCGAAAGCAACTCCAGGAGCGTGGTTTTCTTCAGCGGTTTGGTCATGTGGGCGTTGCAGCCCGCCTCAAAAATCCTGGTCGATTCCTCCTTGAGCGCCAGCGCGGTCAGGGCGACGATTTGGACCGCCGGCAGACTCTGTTCCTGCTCCCATTTCCTGATGGTTTTCGTGGCGGTCTGGCCGTCCATGACCGGCATCTGCATATCCATGAGGATGAGGTCATAGTGGCCGTTCTGAAACTTGGCGACGCCGATCTGGCCGTTATCGGCGAGGTCCAGCCGGTGGGGTGTGTCCTTGAGATAGGACTGGATCAAGATCTGGTTGTCCTGTGAATCTTCGACCAGGAGGATTCGCAAGGAGCGGCCTTTGGACGGGGCTGTTGAGGACGTCCCTTGAGCCGCAGTCGAGAACCCACTCTTGCTTCGGCCCAGGGCGATACTGATGGTCTGCTGGAGATCGGAACGCCGGATCGGCTTGACCAAGTAGCCGCCCAGGCCGAGGTCGTAGGTCTTGGCGATATCGTCGGCCCATCGGTCGGAGGCCAGCATGATGATCGTGAGGCCGCTGAGTCGGGAATCGGCATGGATGCGTTCGATGACCTCGAACCCGTCCATTCCAGGCATCCGGCAATCCAGCAAGAGCAGGCCGAAGGGGGTCCCTGATTTTCTGGCGTCCTCCAGTGCCTCCATCGCCTGTTCACCGCTGTCGGCTTCCACGACAGAGGCGCCCCAGCCGTAGAGTGTTTCGCGTAAGATCAGCCGGTTGGTCGGATAATCGTCCACGACCAGACAGCGGAGCCCGGTCAAGTTCATGGTGACGGGGACTTTCGATGACGACGGGGTCGACTGAACCCCCAACCGGACGACACAGTGAAAGGTGCTGCCCTCGCCGACCGTGCTTTCGACCCAGATCCGGCCGTCCATGAGCTTTGCCAGTTGCTGGGAAATCGCCAGACCCAGACCTGTGCCTCCATACCGTCTGGCGATCGTGCTGTGGGCCTGGGTGAAGGTATCGAAGATGGCCTGCAACTTGTCTTGCGGCACGCCGATCCCCGTATCTGCAATCGAGAATCGAATCACGCCCGGTTCCCGCCGCTCGGGATCGTTGGTGACCGTCATGACGACGGATCCCTTGTCCGTGAATTTGATCGCATTCCCCAGCAGGTTCAGCAGGATTTGATACAGTCGGTTGGGATCGCCGATCAGGTGGCAGGGCACCTCGTTCGAGAGGTGGCAGACCAGTTCCAGACCCTTTTCATTGGCCCGCAGCGCCAACATTTCGCTGGCCTTGTCGAGCAGTTCGGAGAGGTCGAAGTCGATCGCATCCAGGTCCAGGCGGCCCGATTCGACTTTGGAGAGGTCGAGAATGTCGTTGATCAGGCTCAGCAGGCTGGCTCCGGCGCGACGAAAGATGCGCAGGTACTTCCGCTGTTCGGGGGTGAGCGTGGTCTCCCACAACAGGTCGGCCATGCCGATGATGGCATTCATCGGGGTCCGGATCTCATGGCTCATGCTGGCCAGGAATTCACTCTTGGCGCGGTTGGCCACATCGGCGGCATCCTTCGCGTTCTGTAGTTCTTCGACCCGGCGTTTGAGTTCGTTCGAGACGCGGTCGAGCGCCCGTTCGGCTCGTCGGCGGGCGAGTTGTTCGCGCTGTAACGCCGTGGGTGGACGGGGAGTGGTGCGTGGGTTGCCTGTGGAGGGAGCGGCCGAGGGTCGTCGAGGTTGCGCGGTGCGTTTCGCCATGTCCTGGTCCGGTCGGCCCCAGTCCCTCGTGACGGTCCGCGACAGGGTTGCGCGGCATGCGGGAGGACGTCGCGACGGCGGGCGGGAATCAGTCCTTGTGAGTGTGGTGCACGAGCGAGAGGACTCCGGCCTGTTTGGCGCGATTGCGCCCCTCTTGCTTCGCTTGGTAGAGCGCTTGGTCGGCGGCCCGAATGAGATCGGTGGGCGCGGCGACGCGACTGGGCACGGTGCTCGCAAAACCGAGACTGATGGTGACGGGATCGCCGTTGGGATGTTTGATTTCCGCCTCGCAGACTTTCCGTCTGAGCGTATCGGCGACCTGTCCGGCGCCTTCCACCGTGGTTCCCGGCAGCACGATGACGAACTCGTCGCCGCCGTAACGGGCGACCAAGTCGCCGGGACGATTCACATGGCTCGAAATGAGCTGGGCGACCTGGCGGAGACATTCGTCCCCGGCCTGGTGGCCGTGGCTGTCGTTGTAGGTTTTGAAGAAATCGATGTCGAGCATGATCAGCGACAACGGCGTGGCCTCGCGCGCCGCCCGCCGCCATTCCTGGTCGAGGAAATCGTCGAATTGCCGCCGGTTGGTGATCCCGGTCAAGCCGTCGAGGCAGGAGAGGCGCAACAACATCTGATTGGCTTCCTGCAGCTGGCGCATGACTTCCAGCAGTTCCTGCTCGCGTGCGCGGCGGCGCTCGATTTCATGGACGAGGCGGAGTACGCAACGGACACGCGTGAGGAGTTCTATCTTGCTGACGGGCTTGGCGACATAGTCGATCGCGCCGGCGGCGAAGGCGAGCTGCAGATCCACCGGATCCGTCTTGACCGTGACCATGATGATGGGGATGTCGCGATACCGTTCGACGGCCTTGATTTGCCGGCAGGCTTCGATGCCGCTGGTGGCGGGCATGACGATATCCATTAAGATCAAATCCACCCGGCCGGTCGTCTGCTTGCCGCCGTCGAGCCCCAGCACGCGAAACGCCGCGGCGGCGGATTCCGCGACGAAGGTTTCTTCGTAGCCGGCATTGGCGAGGATGGATTGAATCAGCAGGCGATCGTCCGCCGAATCATCGACGATCAGGATTCCCATGGTGCAGTGTCTCCCTGAAAGTGAGCCGTAGGGGGATGCTAGCAGCTAGTCGGTGTAAACACCAGGGTAAAGCTTTTTGATGCAGGGGGTGCAGAGGCCGTGGCTGAATTCGGCTTCCGAATGTTGCTGGAGATACTCCTCCAATTGCTGCCAGAAGCCTTGATCGTTCCGAATCTTTTTGCAGGAGGCGCAGATCGGCACGAGGCCTTTCAGGACCTTCACCTCGCGCAGGGCCCGCTGCAGTTCTTCGTTGCTGCGGCGCAGTTCCTGTTCGCGGGCCTTGCGGCAATCCATTTCCTTCTTCAGGGTAAGCGCGGAGTTCACGCGGGCGTGGAGTTCCACGCTGTTGACCGGTTTCGTGATGAAGTCCATGGCGCCAGCCGAAAAGGCCGCTTGCAGGTTGTCCAGATCGGTCTTGGCGGTGATGACGATGACAGGGATGTCCCGTAAGAAGTCCCGGCTCTTGATATGCCGCGTGGCGGCGACTCCGTCCGTGTCCGGCATAAGGAAATCCATCAGGATCAAGTCGATGGGATGGGGTTGATCGGCCGGTGGTGGATGGTCGATGCCGAGGTGACCGTAGGCCGCGGCGGCCGAGTCCGCGAGGAGAAGATCCTGATGCCCCGCCTTATTCAGGATCATCCGCAGCAGCAACTGTTGGTCCAGGGAGTCGTCAACGATCAAGATGCTCATGCAGCGACCTCATTCGGCTGACGGCGTGAGGCAAGGCCGAGATAGGCGGATGGAACAGGCCGGAAGATGAATATCCCTTCGAGCCATCCGGCCGGTGCAGTCCGGCAGGACCTGTATCGGCGGAATCGATGGAGAGGTTAAGCAGAGCGACGGGTGGGATTAACGTTGAAGCGCTGCCTTGACCAGGTCGCTCACGACTTTCCCGTCCACGGATTGGCCGGCCAGACGGGCCATGACGGCTTTCATGACCTGGCCCATGTCTTTGAGGGACGATGCGCCGGATTCTTTGATTACGGCTTCTACGATACGAACAACCTCATCGGTGGAGAGGGCGGTAGGGAGATAGCCTTCGATGATGACGATCTCTTGCCGCTCCTTCGCCGCGAGGTCCTGCCGGTTGCCCTTTTCAAACTGTTCAGCCGCTTCCTTACGTTGCTTGATGAGGGTGGTCATGATCCGGCTCATCGCGGCATCGTCCAAGTCCTGCTTCAGCTCGACTTCCTTGTTCAGGACGGCGGCTTTGATCATGCGGATGACGTCCATGCGCAGTTGGTCCCTGGACTTCATGGCCGATTTCAGATCTTCGCTCAAACGGTCACGTAGCGACATCGGATTCCTTCCGAAAGGGGACTCTTGCGCAGAATAGCGTTTTTGCCGGAAGCAGTCAACGTGCAACGGGCGCGGCGTTTCCTCTGTGAGAGGAAACCGGATGGTTCCTGCGGCACGTTTTCGAGTTGAGAGTCGCAGAAGAGTATCCCATAATGCCCGCCAGTGGTGCCGGAGGTGCTGAATTCATCGAAGGGAGGAACGGCATGAATCATACAAGCGGCAGCGTAGGAGGAGTACGGCTTGGCGGGATTGTCTGCGGCCTGATCGTCACCGTGATGTTGATCACGGGCTGCTCGAGTGACAAACCCAAACCGATGGCGCAGCCGTCGTCGGAACAGGTGAAGGGAAGTGCCGACCGCGCCTTCGACAAGCTCAAACAGGAAGAGCGAGATCACAAGCCGGCAGGGATGTAGCGGGTCGGCGTGGCCGGTCGATTCCTTAGGGAACCGCGCGGGGACTTCTCCAGGGCAACAAGGCCGTGAGCGGTTTGATCAGCGGGAGTTCCCACACGAGCTGTCGACGGGGCGGGGGGACGATGCGCCGCGGTTCGCCGAACGTCCCCAGCAGGCTCAGCACAATCAGCAATCGAAGCATTCCGGACAGGCAGAACACCAGCGGCAGGTTCGAGGCGGGCGTCAGCTCCCACAGGCCGAGCGAGAGCCGGGCTGGCATGACCACGGCGAGCCAGCTCCCGGTCAGGGCTCCGATTCCCCAACCGATGGCGTTCACGGCATTGGCCAACGCTACCCCCCTCGTTCTCTCTTCAGGCCGGACCGCATCGAACACATAGTTTTGCAGGCTCAACGACAGCCCTGCCCAGACCACTCCGCCGAAGAAATTGACGATCATGAGATACAAGTGCTGTTCACTGACGATATAGGCCATGGGTAACAGGGGGACGGTCAGGCCTGTCACGGTCAAGATGGTCTTGTTTCCATACCGATCTCCAAGCTGCCCCCACGGCTGTAACGTGGCGAACTGGCCCAGGAGACTCGCAGCCATCCATCCGGCATACTGCAGATAGCTCCAATGCAGATCTCGTAACAGGTAGACCACAAAGAAGGGGCCCGAGATGAGCACGGCGAAATGCATCAGGCTCGAAAACAGCAGAAAATAGCGAAAGTCTGACGTGGCGGTTTTGCTGAGAAAATGCCGGAAGCCGTTCGGGGCGTCGATTCGGTGAATCGGCACCAATTTGGAGATTCTGGTTTGACAGCCGGTGGCTCCCACCCGTGCGGCTGCGGCACCCAGGAAAACGACCGCGAATCCGAGCCAACTGATCCCCCACTGTTGTCCGACCGTCAGGATCGCTCCCGCCGTTCCCAGAGCCACAAAACTCGTCAAGGCGGTGATCCGAGCCCGTTGAGCGAAATAGGCGCCTCGGTTGTCGGCATCCACCAGATCGACCAGCAGGCTATTCCAGACCGGGGTTGTGGCATGTCCACAGGCGAAGTACAACATCGCGCATCCGATCAAGAGCCAGGGGCCATGGCCAGGCATGAATAGAGGAAGGGCGAGGAGCGGGAGCCAGCAGAGGGCTTGGGCCCAGCCGCCGGTAATGATGAGGCGATCCGGCATGCGAAGGTGCTGGAGCAGCTTCACAGACGACAATTGGGCCACCATTCCGGTCAATTGGGGTAACGCGGAGAGGATGCCGATGTGGAAGGGTGAGGCCTGCAGGAGCAGGGCAAAGGCTGAGAAATAATTCTCCCCGCCGCCCTGCGCGGCTGCTTGAAAGGCCGCGTCACGGAGGCCGTATTGCCGGCTCAAGGCCTTGGCGTCTTCTTCAAGGGGAGTGCCGGTGCCGCTCGAGGATTCAATTTCACCGGGAGTGAGGGGATTTTCCTGGTGGGCCTGTGGCTGGTTCATGAAACCACGTGAGGAACAGGGCCTAGAGTCTGCATGGGCGTCGTTCGGATTATACCAGAGCAGGGCCTTTCCCCGTGTCTTTCGATGAAACGGCACCCCGTTGACCCCTTTGTCGACAGTGAGTACGATAATCCCATGGACCCTATGATATCAGGATCAGGTTCGAGCCGGTCAGCCGGTGGTGGCGGCAGGAGATCGGTCCGGGGGCTGGCCGCTGTACTGTGTGTGGCGGCGGGGCTGGGGTTGCCGTACGGCCTTGCGGAAGGCCGCGATCTGCTGGTGCCGAAGGAGCAGGAGACGACTGAATTTGAGCCGACCGAAACGCCCTCCCTCGATGTGCAGCAGAAAGGCGTTCCGCAGTCGCTCTTCACCTGGATCAAGATGGCGCGTGGCTACGATGTGGAATGGGACACGTTTGGGCGAAAGGGCTGGTATACGCAGGATCCTCGCCTAAAGCCTATCGCGCCTGGTACGACGGTCTTCACTCCCGACACGCCGGCGGTCTATATCGTGTTTGAGGTGGCTCCGCTTGAAGATCCGGCGCAGTTTGCCGCACAGGTCTTCCACGTGGGCGCGGACGGGAAGACCGATGAAAGCCCGCTTGTGTATGATCGGTTGGAAGTGCCGGGCCATGAGCGATATGGGTTCTTAGAGTTGAAAAAGCCGTCGGATCAGTGGCCGCAAGGGAAATACGTCGTCAAGATCTATATTACCTCGCTGGGGCAGCAACCCTTTCATGCCGTCAATCAAGTCGGGACGATGCGGTTCAGCATCACGGACCAACCGACTCCTGCTGCGTCGCCTGATTTCCCGGGCTCCATGACCCGTTGAAAATGTCCCTCTGCCTGGTCTAACGTGCTCGCACCGTTCGCTCCGGTCAAACGGGCGAGACGGTGGTCGGTCGAATTTACCCTGGAGCAGATGCATGAAGGAAACCGATGCGGAGAAATTGGCGCTGCTGTACGAGCGTTTTCGCGATGTCTGTCTGGTCGAGAAGGAAGTCTGGACGGAAATCTATATGCCGCGCACGTTCAAGGAGGGCACCGCCGTCCGGACGAACGTGCAAGACCGGTATGATGTCGTGATCGATGACCAGGCGGTGGAAGACGCGTTGGAGGCGAATATCCCTCTCGGGAAAGCCGCATTGGGTGCGGCCATCCAGGAGTATCGGGATCACATCAGTTTTGTGAAAAAGACCTGACAGGATGCTGAAAAAGCCCGCCACTTGCTACATGCAGGACAGCCGTCAGTTCTTCGCGAGAAATCGCTCCACGTCTCGCACCACTTCGTCTGCCAGCGGTTTCGTCCGGTGATGATAGCGGGCCACGACGTTGCCGGAGCGGTCCACCAAATACTTCTGAAAGTTCCATTCGACCTCGCCAGGAAACGGACTCTGTTCGGTGAGATACTGATAGAGCGGGTGCTTGTCGCCGCCTTTCACGCTGATCTTGCTGAAGAGCGGGAACCCGACACTGTATTTCGTCAGGCAAAATCCCTTGATCTCCTCGTTGGTTCCCGGTTCTTGCTGGCCGAAATTGTTGGCCGGGAAGGCCAGGACCTCAAATCCCTTGTCCCTGTAAGTCTCGTACATCTTTTCAAGATCGGCGTATTGCGGGGTATTGCCGCAGAAGCTGGCGGTATTCACCAGCATGATCACCTTCCCCTTGAATTGGCTCAAGGAGACCGGTTTGCCGTCGATGTCGTCCATCGTGAAATCATAGACAGTCGAAGCTTTGGCAGCCATACGGATCGCTCCTTGTTCCACCGCACCGGCCCAATCAAGCCCCAGAAGGGCGCCGAGCCCGAAACCCATCATGAGCCCGACTGCGAGGACCCTCCATAAATCGGTTGCTCCAGAGCGCGGCATGTGAAGACTCCTTGGTTAGAGGCGCTGCAAGGCCGCGACCCGTTCCTCGATCGGCGGATGGGTCGCCAGTAGATGCATGAAGCCGGACGTGTTGCCGGAAATCTTCATGGTGGCGAGGGCATCCTGGGTCGAATATTCGAACCGGGCGCGATTCACCCACCGGTCGATCGCCTGCAGGGCATTGATCATCGACTCCTTGCCGTACACCTTCGCCGAGAAGGCGTCCGCGGCATACTCCCGGCGGCGCGAATGCCAGCTGACAACCAGCATGGCCAGCACCGACAGGACGACCTGCAAGAAGATATAGACGACGAAGCCCAGGATCGGATTGCCGCTCTGGCCCTCTTCGCGGTCGCCGCCTTGTGGTTGCGCCACCATCTGGTACACGAAGTTGCTGATGTAGTAGACGAACGTATTCATCAAGCCGGCCAGTACCGTGGTGGAAAACATGTCGCCGTTGAAGACATGGCCCATTTCGTGGGCGAGCACCGCCTTGACCTCGTCCTCGCGCAGGTTGGCCAGCAGCCCGGTCGACACCGCGACCATGGCGTTGTTCTTGCTCGGACCTGTGGCGAAGGCGTTGGGGTCCGGCGATTCGTACACCCAGACTTCCGGCATCATAATGTGGAGGCGCTGGGCGATCTCCTGCACGGAGCCATAGATGACCTGTTCGGCGTGCGTGCGCGGCTGCGTAATCTGGGTGCAGTCCAGCATGGCGCGGGCCATCTGTTTGGAGAACAGCAAGCTGATGAAGGCACCGCCGAATCCGATGACCAGCGACCAGACCAGCAGTTCCTGGTTGAAGGCCCCCCGGACATCGATGCCGAAGGCCGGCAGGACCACGTTGATCAGAATCCTGACCGTGATCGACAGCGTCAGATAGATGAGAAGATTCGAAATGAGCAGCAACCCGATACCCTTCAACCACTTCATGTATTCCTCCTTGGAGGCCCGTCTTCCATGCTCGTCACCCGCTTCGGATGAGAAACGGACCTGGGATGCATTATACCGAATCTTAAACGGACTTGGTGAGCGATCAGCCCGGCAACAGACGGTCCGATATACGAGCAGATAAGATAATACCATTTCTCCATCGGTCAAGGTGCCGGGCAAGACCGGCGGGGGGCGGGCGTTGACCGCCTCCGTACCCTTCTGTTAGAAAATGCGCTATGAGAACCGGGGTGTCTCCTTGTCGCGTGAGTATGCTGACGGTTGTACTGTTGTGGAGCGTCGCCGCTCCTACGCTCGCGACTGCGGCCGATCAAGCGCCGCAAGTTCCTCCGTTGGCTGTGCCGGTCGACCAGCTGGACGGCATTCAGCGCGCCACCGTGATCCTGGACAGTTACTCCTATACGCCGAACCATTTGATCGTCCAGTCCGGAAAGACAGTCGAGTTGCTCCTTACGAGCATCACCACCCTGACTCCGCATAATTTCGTCTTGAAGAATGAGGCCGCGGGGGTGTCGATCGAACGCGACGTGAGGGCGGGACGAACCGTCACGGTGCAGTTCACGCCGACGAAGCCCGGTACCTACACGTTCTACTGTGACAAGAAACTGCTGTTTCTGCCCAGCCACCGGGAAAAGGGCATGGAAGGCACGTTGGAAGTCAGATAAGCAGGAGGCTCCACGTCTATCGACGCTGCAAGACATGAACTGCTTCACGGTATCCTCAAGCAGGTTTCCCGCTCGTTTTACCTGACCCTCAACGTGCTGCCGGCGGATGTGCGCGACCAGATGGGATTGGCCTATCTCTTTGCGCGCGCCGCCGACACCATCGCCGATACCGATCTGCTGGACCGCGAGCAGCGGCTCGGTTACCTTCGACAGTTTCGGGCGCAGTTTACCGACGGCCCTGTGCAGCGGAAGGATGTGGAGGCTCTCCAAACCGGGCTGATTCCCCATCAATCAGACTCCGCGGAGCTGGTGCTGCTGCAACGGCTGGAGGACTGTCTGTCGCTCTACGACGAGTTCGAACCCGGCGATCGAGAACGGATTCGTTGGCTGATGGGGGTATTGCCGGACGGGATGGAGATGGATCTCACGCATTTTCAAGGCGGGTCGGCGCAGAATCCGACGGCCTTTCAGACATCGGACGAACTGGATCGCTACACCTATTATGTCGCCGGTTGTGTCGGAGAGTTCTGGACCCGGATGGTCTGTGCCCATCGTCCGGCGATGGCGCGGTGGGATGTGACGAAGATGTCCGCCGTCGGCGTGCGATTCGGCAAGGGCTTACAGCTCACGAACATCGTGAAAGACATCGCCCGGGATCTCCATCGTGGCCGCTGCTACGTGCCGGAATCGCTCCTTCGTGAAGCAGGACTCACGCCAGTCGACTTGTTGAATCCGGAGAGCTTGCCGAAGTTCAGGCCGGTCTTGAATCAGCTGATCAAACAGGCGGTGGAACATTTAGATCAAGGTTGGATCTACACGATGGCGATCCCGCGGTTGGAAATTCGCCAGCGCTTGGCCTGCATGTGGCCGATCCTGCTGGCCGGCGAAACGCTCAAGCGCGTGGCGGCCGCGTCCGATCTCCTCGATCCCTCCGTCAATGTCAAGGCGCCGCGCGGCGTCGTCTATCGCGTCCTGGCCTTGACCACCTTCACAGGCGCCTGCGGCTACGTCGGTACCGCCTACTGGGGGCGTCTGCGGAAGCAGATAATCTAGACAGCTTCTTGGTTGCTCAATGAGTAGACAATGCATTTATCCAGGTCCACATAGCGACAAATTCTCGTCCGAGCATTATCTGCCGGAGGCGATTGGGCGCTTTTCAGGTATGGAACTGTTAGACGATCGTGTCTGCAGAGCCTGTAATACGGAACTGGGTAAGCGGATAGAAACCCAGTTTGCTCGTGCTGGTTCCACAGTCTTCTTTCGGTGGCTCATCGGGGTT
This sequence comes from Nitrospira sp., assembly GCA_030123565.1. Lineage (NCBI taxonomy): Bacteria > Pseudomonadati > Nitrospirota > Nitrospiria > Nitrospirales > Nitrospiraceae > Nitrospira > Nitrospira sp. The sequence continues at coordinate 402,654 of CP126122.1, forward strand.
CAAGGAAAGAATGGCTTGCCTCCCAATCCCTTCTACAGGCGAGCTGCTGGTGTGGATCCCATAGTAATGATCGGAAGAGCTCCGGGTTGGCAGTATGATTTGCTTTGGGAGATTGAGGCTGGAAGTGAAGACGCCTTTCCACTCCGACAAATAGTGTTCGAGCACTCTTTGACTGGTCACCACCCCGTACCTCTGTTAGATCGCATGCGGGGTAACCCAGAAGTGCTTAATCAGCATCTTCGGGAGCTTGGGATTGAAAGTGCCAAACCAATCCACGTAATTGCTTTGCCGGATGAGATCCCATGGGTTGAAGATCTTGTCCGATCGTTGGGATTTGAGCTTCCAGGGAACTGGAAAATGACGGAATTTCCTCCGCAACAGATACAGCTTGTTGTGAATGTCAATGTTACGGCTGCATATTTCCGAGCTGTCGCCAAGATAGTCTTTCACTACATGCTCAAGATGTTTCCTGAATTTACAGGTCATGAGCGGGAGTTTGACGAAATCAAAACTTTCATTTGGGATGGCGGAGAGATTTCTCGCTTTGTACAGCAGCGCAGAGACCAATTTGTGACAAATTTCCGGATGGGTATGGGGCCTACCAAGTGGATGCATGTCCTCGCAGTGGAAAAAGGTGGTGGGAGTATTACCGGCTACGCGCAATTCTTCCTTGGCCCACGCGCGCTATCCCTTCCCTATGCAGTCAAAATTGGGCGTGACCCGTCCCCAATATTGACTAGGCCCCGTCGGAGGTCTCACATGTATGTAATCCAGGCAGCAAACCCTATGCAGGTGCCCGAGGGTGTTATGGAAGATGCAACTCCTATTAATCATGTCTGGATCCCGTATTTTTGATGGCGCAGCGTGAGACTTACACGCAGAGTCAGTGACCGCACTTGCCCATCATATGTACCTGCCCAAGGAGCGAGGGAGTCGGAGCGGTTGGTGGTTGGGGAGAAAATGAAAGGATTCCCCCTTTTCAGGCTCCTCCCTGTGCCGAGGTAGGGGCAAGTGCCATACTGCGCGCATCGACCGAGCACCGCCCTTAATTTATGCCAAATGAATTCTTGTGTGCGCGGTCTGCGAGCACGGGCGATTGACCCTTACCACGGCGCTCCTATTTTTTTTGCGGCTCCAACAGCTTCTCCCCCTTCTTGAACACCGCATAGATCGCCTGTGACGGGCAGGCGTCCAAACAGAGGCGGCAGCTTTCGAGGCAACGTGAGGGGTCGAACTTGTACGGCGGGGTCGAGAGCCAGGCGCTGGTCGGGCAAATGGGAACGCAAATGGCTTGATGGGTGCACCGGTCGGGATGGCGCACCAAGTGATCGCGAATGACCATCATGGGCTTCACTCCTTCGAAGAGACCTTGCGAGAAGATCTCGAACATATTTTTTTGCGGGAGACTGCTCACGTCCACTCCTTGACCAGCTCTTTGAGCCGCTCTTTCAATTCCGGGATCTGCTCCATGTTGTTCCGAATCGCGCCGAGAATGTTTTCCAGGCGCGCGGAGCGTTGCGCCTCTTTGTCTTTCTTGAGCAGGTAATCATACCCGACATAGGCGTCCCTGTGCCTGGATTCCAGATGGTTACGGCCTGCCTGCAGGGCCTCGTTCAATTCATGCGGCTCTGCCGCCAGCGGCGGGGCCACGACAAATGAGCCGTCCGTACAGACCAGGACCGCAGCCCCGGCCTTGCTCTTGAGCGGGGTGACGGCTTCCACCGTTTTCCCGATGAGCTGCTTCCAGTTGTGGAGTAGACCGGGAAAGGCTTTCATGTAAGCCACCTTTTCCATGTTGGCCTTCCATTTCTCGTCGGCTGGCATAGAGACCTCGCGATACGTCGGGAGATGTGAAGGGGCTCAGGCTTTCAATGGAGAGAGGAGCGGAGGCGTGGATTGACCGGGCATTAGGAGTCGTTCGACCGGTTCTCCCTTCATGATGTGGCGCTCCATGATTTCCTTCACGTCTGTCTCGGAAGTGACGCGATACCAGACGCCTTCGGGATAGACGACCACGCTCGGTCCCTGCGCGCAATAGTCCAGACAACCGGCTTTGTTGGCGCGGACGATCCCTTTCAGATTGAGTCGTTTCGCCTCTTGCTTGAAGCAGGCGTGCAGCGCTTCGGAACCGAGTTTGGAGCAGCTGCCGCGCGGGTCATCCTGTTCCCGTTTGTTGGTGCAGACGAAAATGTGTCGCTGGTAACCGGTCACGCAATAGGTTCCTAGATCGTCGTCGGTCGTGAGTGTTTAAGCATGGGCATGAAACTGCTCGATCAAGTGTTTGACCTCCGCCTGGTTGAGGAGCGGTGAGCCGGCGGCCTGCGTCTTCGCGAGGGCGGCGATTTCCTGCAACCGCAGCTGGGCGCGTTGTTTTGCTTCCGGTTCCGACAGGGCGGAGGCCTCTCCCTTGGCGAGCTTGTCGAATTCCATTCGGATATCGCGAAAATCGCGTTGCAGATTCTTCATCATCGAACAGGATTCGCAATACCACTTCGGACTTTGATCCGAGGAGGGCGAGAGCCGGTCATAGGTACGTCCGAAAAAGTCTTTGCCCAGAGACAGTTTCATCAAGGTCGTCCCAGTGGCATTGCAAGCGTTGCAGGATCCGGCATCCATGCGCGAGGTGCTCCTCTAAACTGAATGGTCGCGAGCTCGCTGATCGATAGACCGCGAATCTTACCGCACTGTTCTTTGTTGTCGCAAGGTGGTCCGTGGGGCAGGCAGGCCACCGCCGTCTTCCATGTATAATGTGGGTGTCCGGGTGAACCGGTCGGAGTGGAAGGAGGGGGCCATGCGCATCGGTGTCCCGAAAGAAATCAAGGATCATGAGTATCGGGTGGGGCTGACGCCGGACGGCGTCCGCCGGTTGCGGCAAGCAGGGCATCAGGTCTGGCTGGAGCCCTCGGCGGGGCAAGGCAGCGGCTTTTCGGACGAGGCCTATCGTCAAGCCGGCGCCCAGGTGGCTCGCTCCAAAGAAGAGGTTTTTCGGCAGGCCGAACTGATCGTCAAGGTCAAGGAACCGCAATTGTCCGAGTGCGCGCTCTTTCGACCGGGGCAGGTGCTCTTCACCTACTTGCACCTGGCATCGTTGCCGGATTTGACCAAGGCGTTGCTGGCCTCGAACATCACGGCCGTCGCCTACGAAACAGTCGAAGCCAGAGACGGCAGTCTGCCGATGTTGCGGCCGATGAGCGAGATCGCCGGCCGGTTGGCTGTGCAGGTGGGGGCGCAGTACCTGAGCGTGGTCCAAGGAGGGCGAGGCCTGTTGCTGGCCGGTGTTCCCGGTGTCCCGCCCGGTCATGTCGTGGTGTTGGGAGCGGGAGTCGTAGGGACGTCCGCCGTCAGGATTGCCGTCGGCATGGGGGCGCGGGTCACGGTAATCAACCTGGATCTCGACCGCTTGCGATTGCTCGACGATCTCTACGGCGGACGTATTGCGACCTGTGCGGCGACGGAATCGGCGATCGAACGCGCCGTGGTGGAGGCCGACCTTGTGATCGGAGCGGTACTGGTGCCGGGAGCGCGGGCCCCGAAAGTCGTGTCGCGCAGCGTGCTGGCGCGCATGAAACCGGGCTCCGTGATCGTGGACGTCGCGGTGGATCAGGGTGGCTGCTGTGAAACGACCAGGCCGACGACCCACTCGGATCCCGTGTATGTCGTGGACGGAGTGCTCCATTACTGTGTGCCGAATATGCCCGGCATCGTTCCCCATACGTCCACCCTGGCATTGACCAACGCGACCCTCCCATATATCGTTCGCCTGGCATCGGACGGGCTCGAGCGCGCCATTCGATCCGACCTCGGCCTTGCCAAGGGTGTGAACGTGATGAACGGCCAGGTAACGTGCCAAGGGGTGGCCGACGCACATGGCTTGCGTTTTACCCCCATCTTGTAAGACAATCCGAACCTCGTTTTCGTTTCTGCCCGGTCGGGGCGTAGCGCAGCCCGGTAGCGCACTGCGTTCGGGACGCAGGGGTCGGAGGTTCAAATCCTCTCGCCCCGACCAAACCGCACTTCGTGCGACCCCGCACCTCGAATGTGTGCGGGGATATCCAATACCTCCAGTGAAATCCAAACAGAGCTTGCTCGACCGGGAGTCGTCTCTTTCATTGAGGCGACGGGATGCAATCTGTCGCTGTCTTCTCTTGCTACCAACCCTCACTTTGTGCGACCTGTCATTTCCTCAGCATTCCATGGGTCTGTGACGCCGCGATTCCCTCCTACGCCGTTCCTGCTCCGCTGCGGATTCGCGCGCGCTCATTTTTTGCGACCGATGTGCCGATAAATGATTATCAGCAACTGACCAGGGCCGCATAAACTTGCAAATCGCGTGACGCCATACAGGAGCTATGAGAATATCCGGTCCTATGCGCGGCAGTCGGCCTGTATCGGCTGTGTCGTATGTGAGGGGAATGCGGGACGATGACTGAGGCAGGCGAACTGGTGCGCGCAAAAATTCTTGTCAGTGGCCATGTGCAGGGGGTCGGTTATCGCGCCTTTACCCGCCGGGTGGCGACATCGCGCGGACTGACCGGTGGCGTGGAGAATCTCGATAGCGGGCAGGTTGCATTGGAGGTCGAGGGGAGCAGGGATGCACTCGAGGAGCTTCTGGTAGACCTCAAGAGGGGACCGGTCGGGGCGCGTGTCACGCAGGTACAGGTGGAGTGGAGTCCCGCCACGGGCCGGTATCACGACTTTACGATTTGGTAGCAGGTCACGACGTTATGGCTCGACGCGCAACAGTTCGGCAGAATGATCCGGTGAATCCGCCCGTCTCGATTCGTCATCCGCGCGCCGCCCGCAGTGAAGAAGACGAGGATGCGGAGCCGCAAGCAGGCTCCGAGGCGGAAGAAATCGGAGGGGAGCATCGTCCGGAGCAATCGGAACGGTCGGAAGGCCTCGACACGATCAAGAGTTACTTGCGTGAGGTGCGCCGGTCGACCCTCTTGAATTTCAAACAGGAACAGTCTTTGGGCAAGCGGGTCATGGCCGGCGATGAGGCGGCCCGCCAGCAGATGATCGAATCCAATCTTCGTTTGGTCATCAGCATCGGGAAGCGCTACATGAACCGCGGATTCCCCTTTGCCGATATCGTCGAAGAAGGCAATCTCGGCTTGATCAAAGCCGTGGAGAAGTTCAATTACAAACGCGGGTTCCGCTTCAGTACCTACGCCTCCTGGTGGATCAGACAGTTCATCGAGCGAGCCATCATCAACCAGGGCAAACTGGTTCGATTGCCGGTTCACGTCGTGGAGCGGTTGAATCGCTACCTGGGTAAAGTCGAGCAGCTGGTGCATGAGTTGGGGCGGGAACCTCGGGTGGACGAGGTGGCGGCCAAGCTGAAGACCAGCGAAGCGGAAGTCGAGGACCTGAAGCAATTGGTCCGGACCACCTGCTCGCTCGACAGTCCCATCAGCGATCGGCAAGATACGTTTTTGCGGGACGTGATCGAAGACCCCCTCTGCCTCTCTCCGGCGGAAACCACCGAAGGAGTCATGAGACGGGCGGAACTCATGGCCTGGGTGAAGGAGTTGCCGGAAAAGGAACACACGGTGGTGTTGGCGCGGTTTGGACTTGACGGAGCCGAGGCGCGAACGTTAGAAGAGATCGGTCGCGAGATGGGGCTGACCCGCGAGCGGGTTCGCCAGATCGAGACGGCCGCGCTGGTCAGGCTCCGCAGGATCATTGAACGGAAAACCATGAAGCGGGCGGATCTCCTATGAGAACCTCCCGCTCCGATCGCACCCATGAACTACAAGGCCCTCATCCGAGAAGTCCCAGACTTTCCTAAGCCCGGCATTCTGTTCTACGACATCACCACCCTCCTGAAAGACGCACAAGCCTTCCGTACGATCGCCGATGAGCTGACCACCAGGTACCAGGGGCAGCGTATCGCCAAGGTCATCGGCATCGAATCGCGGGGCTTTATCATGGGCGGGACATTGGCCGCTCGCCTCGGCGCCGGGTTCGTCCCGGTGCGAAAGCCAGGCAAACTCCCGGCCGATATTTTCGAGGTCAAATATAACCTTGAGTACGGGTCCAATGCCCTGGCGATCCATCGGGATGCGGTGGCGATCGGGGAACGGGTCCTCATCGTGGATGACCTGTTGGCCACGGGGGGGACTGCGGCGGCGACGGTCCACCTCGTCCGCCAACTCGGCGGGGAAATAGCCGGGTTGGATTTCCTGGTCGAGTTGAAAGGCCTGAAGGGGCGCGACCGACTGGCCGGCTATGACGTGCATTCGATGATCGTCTATCCATGAAGCCCCCAAGATCTTGGGGAGCTAAGTACTTGTCAAACGATGTGTAGCGTGATATATCAGCCGAACTTTTTCGCCTTGCACTCATCACGAAAGGTCATGAGACTCTATGGCGACGAAAGTCCATGCGAAGAAAAAAACACCAACGACGAAAGCGAAAGCCGCCGCTCCTGAAAAACCCGCTGTGAAAGAGCGCCCGGCGCCGGTACCCACTATGGCTGAAAAAGACGAAGACAGTGTCGCCGCGCGTGTTGTGGCGGCCCTCACGCTCAAGGAAACTCCCAAGGAACGCGAAGAGCGCCAGCGCCGGCGGGAAGTCTTGCAGCGGATGTTGCTCGGCAAGCGCCAGGAAATCATTCGGGAAATCGAAGGCAACCTCGGGCAATCGCTGACCGAAGACCAGCAGCGCCGGCTGGAATCGGCCCGGGACGTGGGGGATCAAGCCCTCATGGACCTGGAGCGCGAGCTCGGCATCTCGTTGATGGAGATGCGGAACCGGAAGCGCCAGGCGATCGACGAAGCCTTGACGCGGCTGAACGAGGGCACCTACGGGATTTGCGCGGAATGCGGCATCGAGGTCAGCGAGAAACGGCTGGAGGCGGTGCCGTTCGCCAAGCTCTGTGTCCAATGCCAGTCCCGGCAAGAACTGCTTGAGAAGATCGAGAAGGAGGAGGATCGCGACTAGCCCTCTCGTGGCTGCCGCATCCGTTCTCCGGTTCACGTGTTCCTGCTGCACGGTCGATGCACCGTGACAGACCATCTTGCCGCCGGTCTGACCTTCCTGCTCCCTCTCTGTGCCTATGAACCACGACGCTCCGAAGGCAGTCGTCTTACTCAGCGGCGGGTTGGATTCCACCGTGACTGCCGCAATAGCCAAGCAGGATGGGTTTCAGCTCTATTGCCTGACAGTGTCTTACAGGCAACGCCATCTGGTCGAAGTCGAGCGGGCGCGGGCAGTGGCTGGAGTGCTAGGCGCCGCGGGCCATGTCGTGTTGGAGGTGAACCTGAGGGCCTTGGGCAGGTCGGCCCTTACGGATGATGTGGAGGTTCCCAAGGATCGCACAGAAGAGGAACGGGCCGGTGCGATTCCCGTCACCTATGTGCCGGCGCGCAATACGATTTTCTTGTCGCTGGCCCTCGCCTATGCGGAAACGCTCGATGCGCAGACGATCTATTTCGGGGCCAATGTCCTGGACTATTCCGGCTATCCTGATTGCAGGCCTGAGTTTATTCGCGCGTTCGAGACGGTCGCCCGCCTGGGGACCAAGATGGGCGTCGCAGGCCGTGCGATCGAGGTGCGCGCACCGCTGCTGATGCAGTCGAAGGCCGAGATCGTGCGGCGAGGCCGGGACCTCCGGGTTCCCTTCGAGCTGACGCACAGTTGTTATGATCCCGGAGCCGGACATGTCGCCTGCGGCCGGTGCGACAGTTGCCGGATCAGGCGGGAAGGGTTCCGGCAGGCGGGAGTTGTGGATCCTGTCCCCTATGCGATACCCTAGCAACGAAGTCGTGGGAATCTGTCGGTCTGATGATCGAGAGATTCGAATGGAAGGCATCGACACATCGTCGAAACAACACATCAACGGATAACGAGTCATGACACCTGAAGAGTTCTTCATGTATCTGATCATCGCCCTGGTGATCGTGACCCCGATCGGCGCGCGCCTCTATCGGCGTTTGACGTTGAATCGCACGACGCAGATGCTGCGCGAGCAATTGAACCAATCACAGGGAAGTCGATCGACGACCACCCCGCCGGAGCCGCCACGATGAGAGGGCCGACGGGGGGTGGGTTCCGGATGGATGCGTGGTTCCTCGGCATCGGTCTGGGGATGGTGGTCGCGGCGTTGGCGGCCTGTGAGTCCAATGCCACGAATCAGGACGGGGCCAAGCCTGCCGGAGGTTCCACGCCGGCGGATGTGCAGCTGGGCGAGGCGAAGTTCAACGCCAACTGCGCCGCTTGCCATGGGGTCCGTGCAGTCGGAACGAAGCAGGGCCCGCCCTTGGTCCATAAGATTTACGAACCGAATCATCATGCCGATGTCGTTTTTCAGCGGGCGGCGGCGAACGGTGTGCGTGCTCACCATTGGGAGTTCGGCAACATGCCGAAGATCGAAGGAGTGACGGCCGAGGATGTCGATCACATCATTCGATATGTGCGATGGTTGCAACGAGAGGCCGGGATTTATTAGCGTCGCGGCCTCCTCCTGTCCCCCTCGGTCCCCTTCCGGGATCGTCATTTTTCCGTTCCAGCGCCCTTGTTTGACAACACGATCATGCGGTTCGTAAGGTACTCGCATGGCTTGACGAGGCCGTCGGCACGCCCAACAGACGGGGGCGTAACCTGTCGGCCCGACCTAATCGGAGGAGGAACCTATGAGACAGGGAGCCTGGTCCATGGTGAGGGTCATGGGGGCCGTGGGGACCTTGCTGTTCACGTCGGGCTGTGTGGCGATCGAGGCCGGTCATGAGGGGGTCTTGATCGAACAACCCTTCTTCTTCGGCCATGGCGGAGTGGACCCTGTGCCGTCGAAGACCGGTCGTGTCTGGGTCGCGCCGACCACGAAGGTACAGGAAGTGGATATCAGGCCCGTGCAGTACTCGGAGCACTTCGACATCATTTCGGCAGAAAACGCTCCGGTGTCGTTCGACGCGTTCATGATCGCCAACGTCATCGAAGGCCGCTCGCCGGAGATCATCGGCCGCTACGGTCCCAACTGGTATCAGAACAACGTGAAGGAAGCCTTCCGCACCTTCGTGCGGGAGGAAGTGCAAAAGTATCCGCTCTTCCAGTTGACGACCGACCCGACGACCAGAACGAAGTTGCAGGACGCGATCGCGCGCGAGGTACAGACCAAACTCATCGACAAGCAAAACCTGCCGGTCCGGCTCAATCGCGTCGTCGTCGGCAGTATTCTCCCGCCGAAGGGGGTGGTGGAGCAGACGACCCAAACCATCGTGCAGGAACAGCGGAAGATCACGATGGTCGAGTTTCAAAAGGCGGAAGAAGCGCGTGAAAAGGCTGAGAAGCAGCGCGGCATTGCGGATCGCGCCTATCGTGAATCGTTGGGGTTGACGGCGCCGGAATTCGTCGACCTGCGTCGCATCGAAGTGCAGAAGGAAATCGTGCAGCACTCGCCGTCGGCCTTGACCGTCATCATGGGGCTGGAACGCTTCGGCATCAATCTGCCGCCCCTCGGAACCGATCGGTAAGAGTCGCGCGGAGAAGCGGTCACGTGTAGCGAGAAGGGGAGACCGGGTGAGGCCGGGATCTTGCCCCGCCGATCATTTGACGACCCAGACGCGATAGGTTTTCGTGTTGAGGGGCTTGGCCACCTTCAGGGTTCCGACCTCACCGGGATTCATCACGTCGTCACCGATCGCGGTTTTCCGGGCGGGATAGCGGGAACTCCGCAGCAACGTGCCCTGCTCGTCGTAGAAGTCCACCATCACATCGGCTGCCTCTCGGAGACTGCCCTGATAGGCCGTTCCGAGCCAATCGAGACGTTTGAGCGCTTGGTAGACGATGACGATGGTGCCGTCCTGGTCTTCCCGCGCGCTGAGAATCTTCAACGCTCGATTCTGATCCAATCCCGGGTCCCCTCCGCCCGTCGTTTGGGCCAGGAGCACCCGTTCCACCTCATCCGGGTGGAAGATCGCCTTCACCTTGCAGTACACCGTGCGGCCCTTTTCGCTCTGTTGCAGGATCTGCTGGTCGCTGACATGTTTCGTGGCCAGGGTGTGGACCAGATTGCGGAATAATTTGGAATCGACGATCGAGGCGGTCTGTTCACGCACTGCCGCCGAGGTGCTGACGGCTTGATGAAGGGCTTCCATGCAGGCGATCTGTTTGGCTTCGGCCGCGGTTTCCGGATCGTGGTAGGTGTACCGATAGTCGCCGGTGATGTCGACACGGGGGCTTTCCGCAAGGGCTCGCGCCGGTGTGACGAGCGTGAGGCCTGGTACGACGAGCAGGAGCAGGGCGCCCGCTCCTGAGAGGGACAGCAGCGCGGTCATATGAGCCACCTACCTTTCTGCAGCCGGTTCCAGATCGGCTCTGAATTCGGCCTTGGAGCGACGACGCTCGGTTCATGCTACCACGCGATCTGATCGACGGCAATGCGGTCCAATCCGGCAAGGGAGCCTGCTGCGCGGTGCTCGAGTGAAGGTCATGAGGGAAACCCTTGGACGCCTTGACTTGATTGGGGTCTTCACTCACACTCTCGAACTGCACCTATGTACGAAGGCACCGAGCAAGACCTGCTTCGCCTCCTCGCCTCGCGGGCTGGAATTTCTCCTGAGTACCACGACATCGCGGGTACCCTTCACGTCACCAGCGACGAGACCAGGAGGTCCATCCTCTCCGCGATGGGGTTTCAGGTGGAATCGCGCGAGACTCTTACCCAAGAATTGACCGCCTGGGACGAGGCGCCTTGGCAACAACCCTGTGATCCGATTCTCATCCTCCAGCAGGGGCATGAAAGCGCGCGGTGGTCGCTGCGACTGCCGCTGGACGAGGGAGAAGAACAACACCTGGTGGTGGCCTGGAAAGTGATCGATGAGCAGGGGACGGTCGTACATCGCGAGGAAGCGGGTCCGCACCTGGTCCCGCAAGAGGTACGGTATCCGGCGGGACGCCGCACGGTGCGTTTGGAACTGCCTCTGATTCCCGACCTGGCGCTCGGCTACTATGATGTGTCGGTCATGACCAAGGGAAGCAAGGTCGAGACGAAGGGCTCGCTCCGTCTCGTCGTCGCCCCTCCGCATTGTTATGTTCCCGAAGGCCTGGCGCAGGGCGAGCGGGTCTGGGGGGTGGCGGTGCAGCTGTATGCGCTGCGCTCCGGCACGAATTGGGGTGTCGGCGACTTTTCCGATTTGTCCCGCTTGGTCGAATGGGCCGGCAAGGAGTTGGGGGCCGGGATCATCGGCCTGAATCCGCTACATGCCCTTAAAAACTCTCGTCCTCATCACCTCAGTCCCTATTCGCCGACCAGCCGGCTGTTTTTGAATGATCTCTACATCGATCTCGATCGATTGCCTGAGTATCGCATCTCGCCGGATGCTCAGCGGCTGCGGAACAGTCCTGAGTTTCAGAAGGAATTGGAGAAGGTCCGCCTGGCCGACCGTGTGGATTCCGAGTCCGTGGTGAAGGCGAAGCGGACGATGCTGGACTTGGCCTACCGGCAGTTCTTGAAAGACAACTATACGGGAACGGAACCCTCGCTTCAGCCGACCAGCGCGCGCGGCTGGCTGTTGGAGCGGTTTATCCGCGACGAGGGAGAATCGCTGGAGCGGTTCGCCCTGTTTCAAGTCCTGGAAGAGGAGCGACGTTTGGTCGAGCAGCCTCCCACGCTCTGGCCTGAGTGGCCAGCCCAGTATCGGACTCCGGGCTCGCCCGCTCTGCGGGAATTCGCCAAACGACATCGCAAGCGGGTCCGGTTCTTTCAGTATCTGCAGTGGGTGGCGGCGGATCAGTTGAAGGAGGCCAAGACCCGTGCGGCTCAGGTGCGGATGGCGGTCGGATTGTATCCGGACTTGGCCTTGGGCAGCGATCGCAACGGCGCCGAGGCCTGGATGCTGCAGGATGTGTTGGCGTTGAACGCCGACTGCGGTGCCCCGCCGGACGCATTTGCTCCGCAGGGCCAGAACTGGGGATTCGCTCCATTCCATCCGCTTCGCCTCAAGGCGACGGGCTATCGTTCCTATATCGAACTGCTGCGAAAGACGCTTCGTCAGGGCGGCGCGATTCGCATCGACCATGTCATGATGTTGTTCCGGTTGTTTTGGGTGCCGCGCGGCTCGACCGCTGCGGCGGGAGCCTACGTGCACTATCCCGCGGAGGACTTGCTGCGCATTCTGGCCTTGGAAAGTACCCGCGCCAGGACGCTGGTGATCGGAGAGGATTTGGGCACGGTGCCGGATTACGTGCGGGAGCAACTGGCGCGCTATCGGATACTGTCCTATCGCGTGTTCTACTTCGAGCGGAATTGGAATGACGGGTCGTTCCAGCCGCCGCCGGCCTATCCGGACCAATCGCTGGCGGTCGTGACCACCCATGATCTTCCGACCCTCTCCGGCTACTGGACGGGTGAAGATATCCGGTTACGGGCGGGGCTCGGCATGTATGCGAGCGAACAGGCCGTGCAACAGGCGTTGGAGGAGCGGTTGCGGGATAAGGGCCATATGCTTGCCGCCCTGAAGCAGATGGATCTCTTGCCCCCGGGCCTGAGCGACCAGCCGGAGCAGGTTGCGGTGATGACGCCGGAACTGTGCCGAGCGATCCATGTGTACCTTGCCGCCTCGCGGGCCTGGATCGTGATGGCCAACCTTGACGACGTGATCGGTGAAGTGACACAAATGAACCTGCCCGGTACCGTGGATGCCTATCCGAATTGGTCTCGGAAGCTGTCGCTGTCGCTGGAGGAGCTTCAAGGGGATGAACGTGTGCAATCGCTCGCCGCGGCCCTACGCACCCTCCGTCCCCCTGCCGCAACCTCCTAGGCGGTGGCCGCCGCGCGGCGTGGGATCGCGATGAAGAGCCGAAATCAGGTCGTTCTCGCCATTGCCGCCTGTCTGTTTCTCATCGTCATGGTCATGGAGTGGATGTTCCCGCTCAATGTCGTGGGGGCATTCGGCTTCGTGTTGCCCATTCTGCTGGTGGCGACCGTTCGCGATCGGCGACTCATGTTCTTCACCCTGGCGCTTTGTATCGTGGTGACTTTCATCGGCCTCTTCCAACCGGGGCGGAAGAAGGAACGATTCACCACGGTTGTGTTCAACCGCACGATGGTGGTCTGTGTCTTGGCGGGAGTGGCCTATATCGGTGTCACGTGGGAAGAGAGGAAAGCCCGCGAAGAAGCCGCCAGAGCCGCCCTGGCGGCGCAAACCGAACATCTCCTACGGGCCAATACGCAACTCGTGGAGATGAAGGACAGGCTGGCGAGATCCGAACGGCTGGCGGCGGTGGGGCAGTTGGTGGCGTCCGTGGCGCATGAAGTCGGAACCCCCTTGCATTCGATCGCCTGGCACGTGGAAGCGCTGGCGGAAGAGCCCAGCATCACAGCCGAGATGAAAAAACGAATCGGTATCATCGATGAACAGTTGAATCGGGTGGTGCGCATCATTCAAGATCTCTTGTCCTCGACCAGACAACGGAAGCCGGAACCCACGTGGTATCCTGCGGAGCGGTTGATCGAGCCGGTCGTGGCCTTGATGGAAGCGGCCTACCATGCCAAGGGTGTCACGCTCCACACAGACGTGGCGCATCCTGTGCCGCTCGCCTGGGCGGATGCCGAGAAAATCCATCAAGTGCTGGTCAACCTCCTGACCAATGCGCTGGCCGCAACGGGAGCGGGAGGACAGGTGAAGGTCGTCCTGGCGACGCGCCCGGCGTCGGCCGACGAGAGAGACAACGCCGCCTGCACGGGCCGTTCCGATCTCGACACCATGGTCACGCTCGCGGTGAGCGATACGGGCTGCGGGATGCCGCAGGAAGATTTGGAGCGGGCAGTCCAGCCGTTTTTTACGACCAAGGCCGTCGGCAAGGGAACGGGCTTGGGTCTGTTTCTAAGCCGCGAGGTGGTGGTGGCCCACGGCGGTCGTTTGACGCTGGAGAGCGAAGTGGGAAAGGGCACGACCGTCACCGTGGCCCTTCCCGGTTTGCAACCGGATTCAGTCGCCAGTTAGGAGAACCCCCGATGAGTCAGGCGAAATTATTCGTAGTCGATGACGACGAGGTCGCGCGCACGCTTCTGGCGGAGGCGCTGGTGAAGGAGGGGTACGATGTCGAGGTGTTTTCCAACGGTCAGGCTGCCGTTGAACGGGGCAAACAAACCCCCGCCGACGTGGTCTTGACCGACATCCGCATGGAACAGGGCGACGGGTTCATGTTGCTGAAGGAGTTCAAGCGGTTCAGCCCGGAGACGTCGATCGTGTTGCTGACGGCATTCGGCTCGTTGGAGGGCGCGATCGAGGCGATCAAGCTGGGGGCCTATGACTATCTTGCTAAGCCGTTCAAGAAGGAAGAAATCCGCCTCGTGGTGCAACGCAGCTTGGAACATTGTCGGCTGGTCCGGGAGAATGCCCGGTTCCGTGATGATGCGCGCTCGCGCGAGCCCTGGTCTCAACTGGTCGGCAGCAGCCCGGCGATGTTGGAGGTCTATAAGCTGGTGGCTCGGGTCTCCGAAGGGCGGAGCACGGTGCTGATCGAAGGCGAGAGCGGAACCGGGAAAGAGTTGATTGCGCGGGCCGTGCATTCGAACAGTCCTCGAAGGGAGAAACCCTTCATTCCAGTCAACTGCGGTGCCTTGCCCCATCACCTGCTCGAATCGGAAATGTTCGGGTATGACAAGGGCGCCTTTACGGGAGCCGTGGGGGCAAAGGCGGGGCTGTTTGAAGCGGCCCATGGCGGGACCCTGTTCCTGGATGAGATCGGTGATCTCGGGCCGGCACTCCAGGTCAAATTGCTGCGGGTGATGCAGGAACAGGAGGTGCGCCGTGTCGGCAGCACCTCGTCGGTGAAGGTCGATGTCCGTATCATTGCCGCGACGAATCGTGACCTGGCCACCCTCGTGAAGGAGGGAAAGTTTCGCGACGACCTGTACTACCGCCTCAATGTGGTGCGTATCGCCTTGCCCTCGCTGGCCGAGCGGCGGGAAGACATTCCGATGTTGGCGCAGCATTTCTTGCAGAAATACGCCAAACAGTCGTTGCACGTGAAGGGGTTTCACTCGGATACGATGGCGGTGCTCAAACGGTACCACTGGCCGGGGAACGTGCGCGAGTTGGAAAATGCCGTGGAACGGGCTGTGTCTCTCAGCCATGGCCCGCTGCTGCTGCCGGAGGATCTTCCTGAGACCATCCGAGCCGAACCGCAGCCGGCTGAAGCGCCGAAGGGGGATCACGCCGAGGCGGGGCAGGAGGCGCTCCTGACCCTGGATGAGGTCGAGAAACGGCATCTCACGCTGGTGCTCAAGGAAATGCGGGGCAACAAGGTCAAGGCCGCGAAGATTCTCGGGATCGATCGGCGCACGCTCTATCGCATGGCGGAGCGGTTCGGACTGAACCTTGGCGATGAAACGGAAGAAAAATAGCAGGCGGATTACAACAGTCGCAGCGCGTTCTTGATCAGGCGAATCTCGTTCGCGGCACTCTGCGGCAAGGGCGTTTCTGCCTCTTCCCACCAGTCGAAGAGTCCATCCTTCCCGCGATGAAAGACCTGGAGCCTCAACCTGGTGGTGCGGTCGTCTTGCGGGACCATCCGAGCTTCCACCCGGCTCTTCCCCACGCCGAACCGCCAATGCAGGAGGCTGTTCCAAGGGCTTCTGATTTCCTGCCTCATGCCGGTCGTCAGGTTGCCGGCCTCGTCTTGATCGACCCTGTAGCCCCCCTCCGTCAAGACATCCGTCACGGCCTTGCCGACCAGGTCGGCTGAGGCGGGGAGTGTCACCTCGACCACATCCGGTTCAAGGGAGGGAGGGGTTCCCGCGCAGCCGAAGACTGTTGCGATCAATGCCAGGGCGACGATGCTCGCTGCTGCGGATCTCACTTAGGCTTCCCTTCCTGAAGGCGGTAGACCATGTGGGTGTCCGTCTGGTCGACGCCTGGGATGGCATGAATCTTTGCGAGCACCAGCTGGGTCAATGCGTCCTGGTGGGGGATTTCGACGATGGTGAAGATATCCGGCTTGCCCCAGCAAGGGTCGATTTGTTTGATCTCCTTGATGTTTGCCAAGGCTTTCACCACATCGGCGGTCTGGCCGGGATGGACATTGATCAGCACATAGGCTCGGTCCGGCATGCAGGGGATCTCCCATGTTGTGGGGTGCGGGATAACGGCACGTCTGTCCGCCTTTCGAAACCTAGCGGATTGATCCGGATGAAGTCAACAGAACGGACGGTACTCCGTGCGCGGCAGGGCCTGTCTCGTCCCGTCATTTTGGTGCGACGATGACTTCCACCGCATAGGTGTCGCCGACTGTCGTGAGGTCGGCCTCCAACCCGCGAGGATTTCCGATTCGTCCGTCCGGATCGTAGATGAAGCACAACAGAGTTTTTCCGTTCGGACGCGCGGAGTAATGGACCGCGTCCAACTTCACCTGCTCGGCGAGGTCTTTCGTGGTCAATCCCGGGCGGGTCTGTTTGACGACAACGGCCGTTCTGTCCCAATCGAGGAGGTAGGTGGTCCGTCGAGCGCCGTCGGCATAGTCCGGGCTCCATTCCTCTGTTCCGACTTCGTCGAATTGCAGGCGGAGGAGCGCATAGAACAGGTCCTGTAGGTCATACTCGTCGTTGATCTCCAACGTCGGACGGTATTCTTTCCGCAAGCGGAGTTGCCGGGCTACCAAATGGAATCGTGTACAGATTTTTCTGAGGAGGTCGCGCGTTGCATCCTCCGTTCCGGCCGGAGGCTGAGTAACTGACGCAACAGGCGGTTCGATCCTCGAAGGTGGACGGTCACACTCTTTGGTCGCCATAGGAGAAATCTCCGGTGCGGGAAGGGTGGTGGATGGTTCCGCGGCTAGAGCAGGTCGTTCCTGCGCAAGGTCGGGGACCAGCGGCAGCGGTCGAAGGGGCAAGGGTGCGGGTGGAACGAACCCAGCGGCCTCCCCGTCGCTCGGCTGGTTCTCCTTCGGCGGGGCGGCTGCCGGGTCTGATGGGGCAGGCTGTTTCACTGCTTGCAGGATGGGTAGGATGGTCTCTTGCGGAATGACTGTTCGAAGCGACGGGGTTTCAGCAAGCGGGGCCGTGGCGGAGGCTGCTTCGGTCTGCCTGTTGTCAGGTCCCGGCGATGACGGTGGATCCGGTCGGCGAGGCATCGACGTGTCGCGAATCGGTTGTGGTGGAGGGGCGACGGTGGCCTGCGTGGGAGGCAGAGCGACCGGTACCGGCGTGGCTGGCGGAGGGACCGGTGGAATTGGCTGGTTGAGGGGGGGCGTCGTGGTTGGGACCGTGGGGGGAGTTTCCCGAACGGTCTCTACAGGAGCCGAATCTGAAGCAGGTTGTGGGGGCACTGTTGTCGAAGGGGGCCCTATGTTCAACGGTTTAGGCGTTCCAGGTGAGGCGGGTTTGAGGCCTAAGAGGTCGGCCTTCTGGTGCTCCAGTGCGGCGATCAGTTCTTTCAAGAGCGCGGTGCTCTGTGCGGACTCCGTACGGGTGCCGATACGCAACTTGTGGTTCTTGTGGGTTTGGTATTCCGGCGACTTTTCGCCGAAGAGCCGTCGAATGGTCTCGCGCAAAGACAGTTCGGTTCTGGCGCGGACCGCCTCACCGTAGGGAAATCCATCACGGCTCAGGTCGTCGATGTGGGTGCTCAGTTCACGCAGCTTCGCGATGCCGCGCGTGAGTTCTTCTAGGGCATTCGGTTTTGCGCGATTGCGTGGTTCGCTGGTTTTGATTTTTGCCATCGGTGCCGTGCCTTTGCAGAAACAGGTCTATTCGTCAGTCGACCCACTCGACCTCCGTCTTGCCGGACGAAGTCGTTTTCTTCGTATCTGCCGCGGCGGGTGGGCCTGCCAGGACTTGCCGCACGAGGGTCAGGAGGGCCTCGCTGGTAAAGGGCTTTTGCAAAAACGGGAGCCCGCCCCGTGCGAGGCCGCGACTGTGTAATTCAGGACCGGGACTGCCGGACATGAGAATGATCCGGATCTCCCGCTTTTTCTCCAACAGTCGCTCGACCATATCGAGGCCGTTCACCCGAGGATAGGGATTTTTCTCGACGGAGAGTTGAAAGCCGGGCGGAGGGAGGAAGATATCGGTCAGGATGAGATGTACGGGGTCGGGATGTTCCTCATAGAGCTTGAGGGCTTCGGAACTTCCCGGCGCTTGGAGGACCGTATAGCCGGCCTCCCGCAACGGTTTCGTACAGAGGAGAAGGGTGGTGGGATCGTCGTCGACGATCAAAATGGTCGCGGCCTGTCGTGAACTGCTGGTCATGGGGGGGCTCCTCCGTGCCGGCTGCTGCGGCACGTATGATGATGGTGACCTGTGAGGTACGCGCATTTAGAACGGATGAGGGCGTTCCTTGAGGCGCTCATACTCACGTTGCTCACAGCTGCCTTGTTTGGGCCTGACTTGTTCCGGCACATCCGCGAAACGCAGCGCGCAATAACGCTGAGCCTGTCGATGTCGATCGAGGTCTTGCTGTTCCTCCAACTGTTGAAGACGGGCCGTGAGGTCGATGGCCGGAAGGTCCTTCTCCGACGGTTTGTCCGGTTGTGGGACATTCGATGTGTCTTCGCTGGATCGTGGATGCGGGCCGTTCAATCGCCAACGTGTGAGGACATCGTCTTGATTGAACACGATGGTCAATCCGAATTGGGAGTAGTCCCAGACCAGTTCACCCCTGTCCGGATGCGCCAGGATGGAACGGGGAAGCCCGTACCGATTCCACACTTCATCGCGCAACATTCCCACTCGCGGCGTCAGATTTCGGATCGCATGGATTTGCGCGAGAATCGGAGACATGTCCGTTTGTCTCCCGGGGCCTGCCCGTTTCGTGAGTGTTTCCAGCGCTGTTCGAGGGGCGCGCAACAGTCGCCATACCGTGACGAGTCCTGTCGGGCAGTCGGGAGGATGGGGATCTTCGAAAACCATTTGTGTGTCCAGCGGGAATCCGGCGATTTCCTGGGCTCGCGTGAAATTTTTGACTTCCTGGACGGCGGCCACGTAGGCACGTTGCCGTCCGTCTTCCATGGTGGGAGCGCAGGAAGCTCGCCCGGTGAAGAAGATATCGTCGCCGAAGTGAAACGAGGCTTGTTCCGTCCAGAATGGGCGATTCTCAGCGGCTGTAGCCGTCGAAGCGACGAGAAGGATCACGGTGAGAAGCGCAATCATGATGGGCTGGACCATAGGGGTGCCTGAGGAACGGTGTGGTCTGTGGGCACTCTTCGCAGTATAACGCGCAGCCGGATAAAATCGACAAAAGAGCGATTTTGCGCTCAAGGACGATGAGGTCGAGAACGTGGTCGCCGGAGGGAAAACGTCGGCTCGTGGGTCGTCGGACAGGCGAAATGGAGACGAGTCAGTAATTTGTGGAGGTGGTTGAACTCTGGCTGCCGGACGCAGGGGGGTGGGCCTGGGTTTTGGGAGAACCCACTTCACTCGTCATGAGGCCGGACCCCGGAGGACAGACGTTTTCCGGGGCAACGGCGCCCGGGTTGCGCATGCCCCAGGCTGTGGCGAGGGCGTGACAAGTGAGGAGGCTGATGCCTTCTTCGATATTCCCGAAGCGTTCGGTGGACTGGGCCTTGCCGCTCCATTCGATTTCACCGGTATTAACGTCGACGGCGCGGAGCGCGATCGTGGCCGAATAGACTTTCTGGCTTTGCGGAAAACCTGTGCTCCAATTCAAGGCTTCCCACGATCCCACTTCGGCATT
This sequence comes from Nitrospira sp., assembly GCA_030123565.1. Classification (NCBI taxonomy): domain Bacteria; kingdom Pseudomonadati; phylum Nitrospirota; class Nitrospiria; order Nitrospirales; family Nitrospiraceae; genus Nitrospira; species Nitrospira sp. Next base: position 422,291 of record CP126122.1, read on the forward strand.
GGTAAAGACGACCAACCGCGCCCCCACCAGTTTGGCCATCCGCAGCACGTCCGTTTCAATATATTGATAGCCTGTAAGGCTCACCTTTTGGTCGGCCGCGGCCTGCAGCACCTTGGTTTGGTCTACGACGAGAATCCCCTTCTTGAGCAGCCAGGTGCTGGCGCTCTGGATTGTATCGGGGCGTCCGCCCCAGACGACCGCCCTGGTGTAGGGCGACGGCAGTTTGGCATGGAAACCGTCCGTAATCGGAGTTTCCACGAACGCGTAGCCTCGACAGCCGCTCGTCGCCAGCAGGAGGGTGCACAGAACTATGACAGGATTCACCGATTTCATCAGTCTCTTAGCTATAGAATTTTCCTGGAACCGTCAACGTGAAACTTTCTTTCATCAACAACGGCAGGTGGTCTTACGCGTGGAATGATGCCTGTATCGACGGTCGGCATTATACATGAACGGCTCACCATGGTGCGGACGAAGTTGTCGGCAGCGTCGGGGGCGTCTGACGCTTGTCTCTGCGTTCGTGCGCCCTCCATCCATCGGTAACAGAGCCGCCGGAGACTCACAAGATCTCGATGTTGAGTGACAATGGGGTAACGTCTTGATTCTCATGGACGAGGTTGGCGGAGCGAGGTCAATCCCCCCGCTTCGCGCCAAGCAGCGATGGAAAGAACTGTGCAATCAGAACATTTTGCGCTGAGCCGGAAGACCTAAGGGTGGTCGTGCAGAAGGACGAAGTGCCCGTAAGATCGGGGCGGAACCCAGGTTGCGGGCGAGGGTCAACGAACGGCGGGCTTGGTCAGATCATTATTCACCCAGTTATTCGGTGCATTGACATCGATACCGCCTGCCGCCGGCGGCTTATCGAGATTCGTATATTGAAACGTTCCGAACGGTTGGATCTGCTCGTCCGTCGGCAATTGATTGCGGTTCCAGCCCCCGCCGAGGGCCCGGATGAGTGCCACCGAGGATCTCAGCAGTTCGGCCTTGATCTGCACGGAATCGATGCGCGCGATGAGCGTGGCGACCTGCGCGTAGATGAGTTCAAGGCTGGAAGCCAAGCCACCCTGATATAGTTCCATGGTGAGATCTTGTGTTTTCTGTGTCGCTCCGACGGCCGCGTCTTGCCGGTTGGCCGCGACGGTCAATCGGTTGGTCAGGCTCAAATTGTTCTCGACTTCGCGAAAAGCATTCAACACCGCCGAACGGTAGCGGTCTTCCGTCTCGCGATAGGCCGACCAGGACTGCTGCAATTGGGCGCGGCGATAGCCGGCCTGGAAGAGCGGCAGCGACACCGCGGAGCCATAGGACCAGAAACTGTTCGCGAGCTTGATGAGATTGAAGCCGTTATCTTCGAACCCGCCTCCGAGGTTGAACGACACATTGGGGAAAAAGGCGGCGCGGGCGATGCCGATCGCGCGGTTGGCCTGCGCCATTCGGCGCTCCATCCCCGCGATGTCGGGCCGACGCTCCAGCAAGGTGGACGGGATGGTCTGTGGAATCGTGAAATTCTCCACCCGCAGGACATCGACCGGGTCGATCTTGAAACTGGCCGGCGCCATGTTGAGCAGGATGGCGATCGCTTGTTCCGTCACTTGGCGCTGTCCTTGAATCTGAGCGTACTTGGTCTCGGTGCTGAACAGCAGCGATTCGACCCGCGCGACGTCCAGGGCCGATGCGATCGCGCCGGCGAACTGCGCGTTCACGAGTTTCAACGAATTTCTGTAGAGGTCGATCGATTGGGCGTAGATCGCGCTTTGGGCGTCGTATCCGCGCAGTGTGAAATAATTCGCCGCGACTTCCGCCTGCAGGCTGAGGCGGGCGAGGCCCCAGTCGGCGGCGCGTTCTTCGGCGCGATAGAGTTCCACGCGCGTGGTATTGCGAAGCTGCGACCAGAAATCAGGCTCCCAGGACGCGAGCCCCCCGCCGTACACGGTCGTCCCGAACTCCGAAATATTGGGGGGACGAAAGAGTTTATCGACGGATTGCTTGTTGTCCGAAGCGCCGATCTCCAGGCCGATCCGAGGAAGGTACTGCGAGCGGGCCCTCATCATCACATCGCGGGCCTGGACGAACCGTTCGGCGGCGGCCTGCAAATCCGGATTGGCCGCCATGGCTTGCTCCTCAAGCCTGTTCAGGACCGGATCGTTAAATTCTTTCCACCAGTCCAGGCGCAATTCACCGTCCGACGGCTTCGCCTCGACGAAAGGGCTCGATCCATGCCATGAGACGGGGACGACGTATTGCGGCGGATCATACGTCGGCGCCAGATCGGCGGCAGGAAACGTGTTGCAAGCTGACAAGCTGAGCGCCAGCAAGAGCATGCCGCTGCTCCGCGCGCAAGCCGGAAGGATGCAGGCCATGGTCACTATGACGCTTCCTTTGATGCTTCCTTTAAAGGCTCGTTTGGCGCTTCTTTTGAGTCGGCTGGTCCTTTATTGACAAGATCATAACCGGGCGCCGGCGTCACGACGCGCACCTTGTCGCCTTCGAGCAACGCGGCGCTCGGGTTGTTCACGATGCGGTCGCTCGTGGAAATCCCTTCTGCCACTTCGACGGCGTTGTCCATGAGTTTGCTCACGGTGATCGGTTGTAAGTGTATTCGGTCGTCATCCGTCACCATGGCCACTTGCGTGCCGTGCTCCTGGAACACCAACGCGGTGGACGGAATCATGAAGACTTGCCTATCGACCGGCGCCGTCAGGTGGACCTGGGCATAAGAGCCGGGCCAGAGCGCTCGGTCTTCATTCTCGATCGTAAACACCGTCACCGCGGTACGCGTGCCCACATCGAATCCTCGGGCGACGGTCAGGAATTGCGCGTTGAAATGACGATTGGGCAATTGCGGCACAGTCACGTCGGCCGTCAGGCCCGGCTGGAGGAAAGGCCCGAACGTCTCCGGCACGCTGACGAAGAGGCGCAGCATATGGACGTCGGCCACCGTAAAGAGGTTGGTGATCGCATTCGGGGTGCTGATATTGCCTTCTTTACTGACCAAGTCGCCGACGTTGATGGTGCGCTGGGTCACCACGCCGTCGAAGGGCGCGACGATCGTTTTGAACCGAATGAACGCTTCGATGTTCCTGACCTTTTGTTCCGCCGCCTTGACCTTCGCCGCTTCGGCTTTCAGGTTTTGTTCCTGCACCGTGATCGACTGCTCGGAGACCGCATGATTCGGGCGCAACGCGATCCAACGCTTCGCGGTCACTTCGGCCAACTTATACCTGGCGCGCTCCGTGTCCAGATCCGCCTTGGCCTGCGCATATTCGGCGTCGAGATCAGGCGCATTGATTTCGGCGAGGATGTCGCCTTTCTTGACCTGGTCTCCGTAGTCCTTGTACCACATCTTCACATAGCCCGTGACGCGCGCGTACATCGGCGCCTCGTACCAGCCCACAATGTTGCCGGGAAGCGTAATGGTCTCGGTCGATGCCCCAGGCTTTGGATTGACGACGGCCACGGTGGGGATAGCGTCTTCGTGCGTCTTCTCGCGCAGCAGAGCGGCGTCGCTCCTGCTCTCATACACCCGATAGCCGATATAGAACACACACAAGAGGATCGCTGAAAAGGCAATGCCTCGTCCACCGAATGTCTTCATGATGAGGTCTGTCCCTTTTGCCGATCCGTTCGCCGGGTGTAGAGGATAGCATACACGCAGGGTACAAAAAACAGGGTGAAGAGGGTGGCAACGAGCAGGCCGCCGATGACGGCGCGGCCCAGCGGCGCATTCTGGGAATAGCCCGTCGCCATGGGGACCATCCCCATGATCATGGCCGAGGCCGTCATGAGCACCGGACGTAAACGGGTCTTCCCGGCTTCGATCGCGGCCAAGATCGCGTCGCCGTGTTCTTGGAGCCGCTCGCGCGCATAGGACACGACGAGGATCGAATTGGCGGTTCCCGTGCCCATGGTCATGATGGCGCCGGTCAGCGCGGGCTCCGACAGACGCGTATGGGTCAGGAACAGGGCCCACGCGATGCCCGCCAAGGCGCCTGGCAAGGCCGTAATGATGATAAACGGATCGAGCCAGGATTGGAAGTTGACGACGATCAACAGATAGACCAGCACGACCGCGGCGAGCAGTCCGAAGATCAGCTCGGCATACGCCTCGTACATTAGGGAGGCCTGGCCATGGATTTCGAGCTCCGCGCTGCGGGGCTTCTCGTGCTCCATGCTCTTGGCGACCTTCTGGACATCCGCCAGCACCCCCCCGAGGTCGCGCCCTTCGGCGGAGACATAGATGTCGAACAGCGGCATGATGTTCGCGTGGGTGATCACGCCAGGCGTGCCCTCCGCTGAAATGTCGGCTACATTGCCGAGCAATTGCACACCATGATGACCGTTCGAAGAGTCGCTCGCGGTATCGACCGGGACGGTTTTGAGGCTATTGACACTGTTGATCTGTGCCTGCGGCGTATAGACATTGATCAGGTATGACATGCCGGTACTGGGGTCGAGCCAATAGATCTGGTCGACCTGTTGGCTTCCGGCCGTCGTCATGAGCAGATTGTCGGCCATGTCCTTCAGGGTCGCATTGACACCGAGTCCGAACGTGCGGTTGCCTTCGACCATGAGGGTCGGCGTGCGCATCGTCTGCTGGATGACGACGTCTACGGCGCCGGGGATTTCACGGAACTTGCCCACCAATTTGCGGGCGAATTCGTAGTTGGGGTACATGTCCGGGCCGTTGATCTGCACGTCGATCGGTGCAGGCGCGCCGAAGTTGAGAATTTTTGCGGTCAGGTCGGACGGCTGGAACGTGAATTCGGTTCCCGGATAGCGTTCCTTCAAGCCCTTGCGGAGGATGCTGCGGTAGTCCCACACCGGCGACTTTTCGTCATTCAAGAGGATCGTCAGGTCACAATCTTGGGATCCAATGGTCGGCGTCGGGATGAAGGCGAGGTTGTGCGGTCCGACCGGCAGGCCGCAATTACTGACGATGTTTTCGACATGACCGGGCAGCAATTCCTCGATGCTGTTAGAAACCAGCGTGGCAATGCGTCCTGACACCTCGATGCGTGTCCCGAGGGGCGCCCGCATATGCATCTGAATGACCCCCGACCTGATCTCGGGGAAATAATCGCGCCCGAGGAAGAAGAAGAGGGACAGGGAGCTCAGCGCCATGACCAGAGCGATCGTGACGAAGGTGTTGCGATGAGCGATCACCTGTTCAAGCAGCGCGCCGTAGCCTTCGCGAAACCGATCGAAGCGGCGCTCGAACCCCTTCTGAAAGCGGACGAAGGGGTTCCGCGAGGAGGCCGCGTCGGGCTGTCCGTGCTGGTCATGCTGCTGCGACATGTGGTGCCTCGTTGTCATGGTGACTCGTCATCATATATTTTGCCATGGTCGGCACCAGGGTGCGCGACAGGATGAAGGAGGCGAGCATCGCGATGATGACCGCCTCCGCCATGGGTTTGAACAGGTAACCGGCGACGCCGCCGAGTTGGAAGAGCGGGAGCCAGACGATCGCGATGCACAGGGTGGCGACGAGCGTCGGGACGACGATCTGATTGGCGGCGTCGATGATGGCCTGCTCCAGCGGCTTGCCCATTTCGATGTGGCGGTCGATATTCTCGATCATGACGGTGGCATCGTCGACCAGGATGCCGACGGCCAACGCCAACCCGCCCAAGGTCATGACGTTGATGGTCTCGCCGAGCCAATGCAGGCCGATGATGGCGGTCAGAATGGACAGCGGGATCGAGGTCCAGACGATGACCGTGGCCCGCCAGGAGCCGAGCAGCAGCAGGACGATGAGGCCGACCAGCGCGCCGGCGATCGCCATTTCATGCACGACGTCCGAGATCGAATCCTTCACGAAGGTCGAGGCGTCGTCGAGGAGCCGGATCTTCACGCCCGCCGGAGAGATTTGCTCGGCGCGTGGGATCATCTTCTTGATCCCCTCCACCACGGACATGGTCGAGGCTTCCGTGCTCTTCATCACGACGATGATGACGGTCTGTTTGCCCTTCACCATCACCGCGTTCTGCTGCACCCGGCCCATGAGTTGCACCGTGGCGACGTCGCGCAAGTAGACGAACGCGTTGCCTTCCCGCTTGATCGGGATCCCGTCGAAATGCTCGATCTGCAGTGGTGAGGCATTCGTCAGGACGATCCAGTCGGTCGGCTTGACCTTGATGTCGCCGGACGGCAGTATGAGGTATTGCCGTCTGAGCACTTTGTGAATGTCCGCCGGAGTCAAGTGACGAGCGAGCAATTTCTGCTGATCGAGGTTGACCATGACCTGCATGGCCTGGCCGCCGTATGGTTGCGGCAAGATCGCGCCGTTGACGGTCACGAGCAGGGGGCGGATGCGCATGTAGGCGAGGTTAAAGAGTTCCCCGGGCGTCATATTGTCGGAGCTGAGTTCGAGCATGGCCACCGGAATGGAGGATGGCGCGAGACGCATGACCATGGGCGGGGAAATATCGGGCGGCAGCGCCTTGACGACGTTTTGCGCGATGCCGACGATATCCGCTTCGGCCCGGCCCACGTCGACCCCGTCCTGGAGAAAAATATTGGTGATGCTGCTGCCGTAGTAGGAGTGACTATGGATGTATTTGATGCCTTCCACCGTCGAGGTCAGGAACCGTTCGAACAGATAGGTGATGCGCCCTTCCACCTGCTGCGGCAGCATGCCGGAGTAGCCCCAGACCACAGCGGTGACGGGAATCGTGATATTCGGAAAGACGTCGGTCGGCATGTGGGACACCGTCAGGCTCCCCATCGCCACGATGAGGATGGACATGACGACGAAGGTGTACGGCCGACGCAGGGCGATGAGAACAATCTGGTTCATACGCGAAGTCCGGCCCAATGACATAGCAAAACGCTTACCCGCTATGTGTAGTTCCTCTATATCCAGTGCGGAATAGAGGGGGATGCAGGATTTATCAGCGGCGCAGCCTGAATTGAAGGGTTTTTTGAACAGGAAGGCAGGAAAAACTCTGGCCCTTGTGCATGTACGCACTGAATCTATGGTGCGGAATCTCACACTTTCGAAGACGCGTGGATAATGCAGATGGATCGAGGTCCGGACGATGACCGTGGGTTTCCTATGAACCGAGCAGCAACAACACGATGAGGCCCCCGAAAACCCCCGGCTTGTGATGCAAGATCCCATTCGGCCAGAGCGCGGAGCGGTGCAGGCTTGTCGCCACGACGCCGATGTCCGGACGGTCATAGACAGAAGCTCCTCTTCCTGCCGCACCAGGCCCTGGGCTTAAACCGGCGACTTCTCATTTTTCAAGAGGCCCGGGAGCTCACCATCCAGCTCGTCACTGTGCGAGCCGACCGTCGCGGCTGCGACATGGTGACTCGTCATCATATATTTCGCCATGGTCGGCACCAGGGTGCGCGACAGGATGAAGGAGGCGAGCATCGCGATGATGACCGCCTCCGCCATGGGTTTGAACAGGTAACCGGCGACGCCGCCGAGTTGGAAGAGCGGGAGCCAGACGATCGCGATGCACAGGGTGGCGACGAGCGTCGGGACGACGATCTGATTGGCGGCGTCGATGATGGCCTGCTCCAGCGGCTTGCCCATTTCGATGTGGCGGTCGATATTCTCGATCATGACGGTGGCATCGTCGACCAGGATGCCGACGGCCAACGCCAACCCGCCCAAGGTCATGACGTTGATGGTCTCGCCGAGCCAATGCAGGCCGATGATGGCGGTCAGGATGGACAGCGGGATCGAGGTCCAGACGATGACCGTGGCCCGCCAGGAGCCGAGCAGCAGCAGGACGATGAGGCCGACCAGTGCGCCGGCGGTCGCCATTTCATGCACGACGTCCGAGATCGAATCCTTCACGAAGGTCGAGGCGTCGTCGAGGAGCCGGATCTTCACGCCCGCCGGAGAGATTTGCTCGGCGCGTGGGATCATCTTCTTGATCCCGTCGACCACGTCGAGGGTCGAGGCTTCCGTGCTCTTCATCGCGACGATGATGACGGTCTGTTTGCCCTTCACCAGCACGGCGTTCTGCTGCACCCGGCCCATGAGTTGCACCGTGGCGACGTCGCGCAGATAGACGAACGCGTTGCCTTCCCGCTTGATCGGGATATCGTTGAAATGCTTAATATCCAATGGTGACGCGTTCGTCAGGACAATCCAGTCGGTCGACTTGATCTTGATGTCGCCGGACGGCAGGACGAGGTATTGCTTCATGAGGATATCGTGAATGTCCAACGGGGTCAGGTGGCGGGCGAGCAATTTCTGCTGATCGAGGTTGACCATGACCTGCATGTCCTGGCCCCCATAGGGGTGCGGCAGGACGATTCCCGGCACCGTCACGAGCAGGGGGCGGATGCGCATATAGGCCAGATTGTAGAGCTCCGCGGGCGTCATGTGCTCGGAGCTGATTTGGAGCATGGCCACCGGGATGGAGGACGGCGCGAGACGCATGACCATGGGCGGGGAAATATCGGGCGGCAGCGCCTTGACGACGTTTTGCGCGATGCCGACGATATCCGCTTCGGCCCGGCCCACGTCGACCCCGTCCTGGAGAAAAATATTGGTGATGCTGCTGCCGTAGTAGGAGTGACTATGGATGTACTTGATGCCTTCCACTGTCGAGGTCAGGAAGCGTTCGAACAGATAGGTGATGCGCCCTTCCACCTGCTGCGGCAGCAGGCCGGAGTAGATCCAGACCACGGAGGTGACGGGAATCGTGATATTCGGGAAGACATCGGTCGGCATGTGGGACACCGTCAGGCTCCCCATCACCACGATGAGAATGGACATGACGACGAAGGTGTACGGTCTTCGGAGGGCGATGAGGACGATCTCGTTCATGCGCGAAGTCTACCATGAGAGGTTAATTGCTCTGTCATCGGGACACCGCCTGCTTGCACATCCTCTTTTATTTTCTGTGATCGAAATATCAGTCTCGGGCCATGGCACTCCTTAAAAGATGTAGCAAAGTTCTTGCCGTTTGTCGTACGCACTCTACACATCTATTCGCCGGCTGGCAACGGCAGAATGTGCGTAATTTATCGGCATGATATGGCCGGCGGTTCCGGCTTCTGTTTCGACCAACACAGCAAGAAGATGCGGATTGTTCATTTGTGCGATGAGCGGACTGTGCGAAATCTCACGATCTGCCGGATGTGCCGACGCTGCGATCGGGAGAACAGGCAAAGAAAACTCTTTAGAAATACTGACGGTTGGACCGGATTTCTAGAGGCCATCGAATGAATGCTCCAATTGGTATTGATCTTGCTGTTAACCGAGGCCAGCAGGTGGGCTTCATCGAGAATCGGTTGTACTCGCAAGACAATAGGGGCAGGAAAAAAGGAGCACCATGACGGGAATTCGGACATTCGGTATGGCGGTGGCCATTATCGGTGGACTCGCAGGCGTCGTTGGGACCGCGGAACCTGTTCAGGCTGAAACCCTGACCGTTGGGGCGGCCCATAGTTTGAAGGGAGCCTTCCAGGACATCGTGCCGATGTTCGAGAAGGAATATGGCGTGACGGTGGAGATCCTGTACGGTCCGTCGCAAACGTTGCGCCGTCAAATCGAACAGGGCGCTCCCATCGACGTGTTTCTTCCCGGGGCATTTGAGGAAGTCGAGAAATTGCAGAAGAAAGGATTAACGATCAATGGAGGGCCTCGGGTCTTTGCGCAGACCTCCCTCGTCCTCATCATGGCAACGTCTGCCTCGGCGACATCCGTCTCCTTTCACGATGGATTGCCGAATCTGGCGACCCGCATCGCCCTCGTCGATCCGAAGACCTCGGCATTGGGAGGAATTACAGCCAGGTTGCTCGCCAAGATGGGTCCCGCCTCGAAAGACAGTGCTCGCGTTCTCTATGCCGAGCACAGTGATGATGTCGTGAATATGGTGAGTACGGGAAGGGCCGACGTGGGCATCGTCTACCGCGTGGATGCCATCAAGAACGGGCAGGTGCGCATCATCGATGAAACCCCGGCCGGAAGGCATACACCGGTTCAATTCGGGCAAGCGGTCGTGTGGACTTGTCGGGACGAAGTCCGCCATGTTGCGGAAGAGTTTTTCAAGTTCATCGCGAGTCCCCGCATACAAAAACTCATGCTCAAATATGGATTTGATCCCGTGTCATCGAATTCCGTGTCATCCGGAGATCTCGCGCTCAAGCTCATGCATGAGTGAGTGAATTCGGACTCGTCGCGCCGTGCGGGTCGATCCGACGAACATCGACTCGCCATCCTCGAAAGACCGGATCAGGCTCGATATGTACAGAATTCTTATCGTCGAGGATCACCCGCTCTTTCGGAGTGCGATCAAACAACTCCTCACGAAGGCTCTCGGCAAAGTCGCGGTCAGTGAGGCCGGTGACGCGCAGGAGGCTCTGCATCTCGTCCTCAACCAAGCCCTGGACATGGCCATTCTCGACATCAATCTTCCGGGACGAAGCGGGACGGATTTGCTTGTGGACCTCAAGCGGGCGAGCGCCGGCTTGAGGGTCCTGGTCCTCAGCATGTTCCCGGAGGAACAGTACGCCGTGCGCGTGTTCAAGGCGGGGGCGAACGGATATCTCAGGAAGAATGTCGATCCCGGAGAGGTGGTTCGGGCCGTCAAAAAGATTCTCGCCGGAGAAGAATATGTGAGCGAGTCCGTCGCCCAACAGCTGGCATTGGAGGCCCGGTCGGACGTGTTGAAGCTCCCTCACGAAACGCTCTCGGGTCGGGAATACCAGGTGTTCCATCTCTTGGTGGCCGGCAAGGGAGTCACCGAAATCGCGGAATCGCTCAAGCTCAATGTGACGACCGTCAGCACATACCGGTCCCGTATTTTGGAGAAAACCAACGTCAAGACGAACGCCGATCTCGTTCGCTATGCCATTCATCACAGCCTCGTTCAGTGATCCCGGGAGATCGCCAGGGGAGAAGCCGATCCCAGAATCGGCACCGTGACGGAAAGCGTCGTGCCTTTGCCGGACGTCCCGCTGATGTTGACCGAGCCCCCGAAGGGTCGCACCCGTTCTTTCATCCCCAGCAGGCCAAGTGAGCTCGGACTGTCTATCGCTTCCGCCGTGATACCCTTGCCGTCATCCCACATCTCCAAGACCAGATCATCCGCGCCTCGCTTGAGCGCCACGTGTATCCGGCTCGCCTGAGCGTGGCGCGCGACATTCGTTAATCCCTCCTGCAGCACACGAAAGACGGCCAGCGCGCGGTCGGTATCGACGCTCGTGGGGTCGACCACGTCTATCGCGGTTGTCGCCTTGAGTCCTGCCCGTTCTGTAAACTCCCGTATCTCCCATTCAACGGCCGCGCTCAGTCCCACGGTATCCAGCAGAGGCGGTCGAAGTTGTTTGGAGATTCGTTGGACGATGTGGGTGAGTTCATCGATGCCCGACGTAATGCCTTCAGCCCGATGACGAAGGGCCTCCTGGTTTGCATTCAATTCCATCGACAAGGTCGCGACTTCCATTCGAATGAACATCAACATCTGCCCCAAGACGTCGTGAACTTCGCGTGAGATATGGGCTCGTTCGTCTTCACGGATCGTCGTCATGCGCTCGGCCAGCCCCTGCAGCTGACGATGGGCGATCTCCAAATCTTTTTGAGTGCGCTGTCGTTGGCGGACCTCGTGCTCCAACACTTCGTTCTGACGCGCGAGACGTCTCTGCGTCTGCTGTTGCCGCCACACAAGCCCTATGCTGGCCAACGAGGCACCGACGAAAAAGATCAGGCGCATGTGGTCGGATGGATCGTCGATGCCGAACGTCCCGATGGGGTACAAGAAAAAGTAGTCGGCTCCCATGATTCCGATCGCCATTGCCAGCAAGCCGGGGCCGGGCCCCCCATACCAACTCGCCACCATCACCGACCACAACAGCACGAGAAGCGTCGCCTTGCTGCTGAGGGTGAACAATTGGTGGGTTGCGAACAAGGCCACGGCCACGATGATGAGCGCGAAACCGTATCGCAAAATCGGCCATGCCTTCGTATGGACGCGGAGAGTCAACATGCTTGACGATATGACGAGGGCATCGTCATCGTGGAACACCAGGGCCGCCGGCAAGTTCTTCGTGTTCGGCGGACTCGGGCCAGGGTGGATACCGCAAGGCCTTGTGTATGAGTATGACCAGGCGACGGACAAGTGGACGAAGAAAAAAACCGATGACGTTGCCGGCGCACCATGTCGCTTTCACTGAACTCAATGGCAAGTTCCATGCGTTCGGCGGGTTTGTTCCGCCCGCGTCGGGACCGCCTGCATGGGTGCCGATCAATAACGCATGGGAGTATGCCCCAACGACGGATCAGTGGCGAGCACTCGCCTCGATGCCGTCGAAACGTGATTTTCATTCAGGATAGAGCATTCTTGCTCGTTGCGCACCGTGCGGAATCCGAACTACACTTCGAAATTCGACCGGCCACCTGAAATCCAACCTGGAGTGCTTTCCTAATCCGGTTGGTTTTGAACACCCTTCCATGCAATCTCGGAAATTTTTTATGGCCCTTTCAAGGCGGACCAACACTTGCTTATTAGTTCTGTGCTCCGTCGATAAGGGCGGTAACTTTCCGAGCAACCTGCGGCTCCAATGTTCTTGTCGGAGCAAGGGATGGCCTTATGCTACAACCAGCAACTATCGGCCATCTTATTCTCCAAGTAGTGAGAAGGAAGCCTCAGTGTATCTTGGAAAGCGTCACGCAACAGTTACAGTACTGGCCTTAGCGGGATGGCTAACGGATTCCTGCGGATGGAAGAATTCCCACATGACGAATTCTGCCAGAAAAATTTCTGATGAAGGGATCGATAGCCTTATCGCGAGCCAGGCGCTGAACGAACTATTTCAGCAAGAGCGACAATCCCGAGAAGACCGCGTCTCAATATGGTTGGTCAGCCTCGGGATGGTCATCGCCTTCCTCATTCTGGTCTTGTTCATGATTCAGATTGTATTTTCCCGGCCGAATAACACACATCCAACTGAAAGCGCTTGGTACCGTCATGCTTTGCCCCCCGTTAAAATTCATAGCCGGGATAGATCTGGTCCGTTCTTTCACCGACCTGCCACACCGCCCTCGAACAGGTAATCCCGTGCTGAACTGGCCCCCAACGCTGGATAGTGTTCAGTACGCAAGAGCAAAAAAGCAAGAAGAAGCAAGAAGGGTCAGGTCTTGCAATCGAACATTCGTCAGGGTACATTCGTACCGCCGCGGCCGTCGAAGAGATGAACGCGACCGTCGGTCAAGTAGCGCAGAATTCCGGGAAAGCGGCCGGCTTAGCACGGGGTTCATTTTTTGGCGGGGTACGGCTCGATGGTCTCCCGAATCTTGACCCATTTCTCCCATCCGTAACTTCTGGCCGTGTTCTTGATCGCTTCCTGAGCGGCGGCAATGGTCCTGTTCATATTTTCTCGGTTCACGGTGGGCTGGTATCGAACGACGATCTGGAGTGTCTCGGGATCCACTAGAATAATGTCGAGCGAATAGGGCTGGTCGGGACTCGCTTCTCGTCTGAGGCCGGCGCGCATGGTGACTGCCAGCCATTCGCCTTCCGTCGGTATGTACAGCGTCTGGCCTGGCCGGCTGGGTGTCGGTTGCGCGTTGCTCGTCACACTTTCCTCTCTCTCAATTCTCTCAATCTGGCATTCTCTGTTCCGACAGGCCTTTGCCTGCGCTTCCCGATTCTCCAGGCACGCGACCTTATCGTCCGCGCTGATGGCATTCCCGAAGCATTTTCTCGCCTCCGCATCAGCTGCGTTGAGACAATCTGTACAAGGGGTCTGTGCGTGGACAGGCGCGCCGAGAAACAAGAGTGAAAACAACGCGAACACAAGTCGTACGTTCATGATCGGACCTCCTGCAAACAGTGCCGAGACAACCTGCGCGTGAAGCGTCGCCTGCACCTTCGCCAATGGGCCAGACGGAAACCAAAGATACCCTCTACGCCACTCGCTACGAATTTTCAATCATGTCCCCGGCCACTTGATCAGGCGTCACGTCTGGGGCCACCTCAAGCCGGACAATCCCACCTCGCGAGGCCGTACACTACCCCGCGATGGGGCGTCCGTTTCGTCTGGAATTCCCTGGTGCCCTGTGCCCCGTCACCAGGCGCGGCGATGGCCGGCAGGTACGAGGCCTATTGGCCGCAGTTGACCTGCTTTCGTATATGCCAGGTGCGCAAGCAAACCAACTGCGTCTCGCCAGGCTCGTAGGTCGATCCGTCCGATCTCTCAGGGACAGGTGGAAAATGGAAACGGGAATCTCCGACGCGGAGGCGGTCGGGGAGGCTGGTGATGCGAGTTATGCTCCAACAGTGACTTCGACCTCTTCCCGGGCTTGGTCCATAACGATGTCCCGGCCATTGGTGATTTCAAGAATCCCTCTATAGATCCTTTGGGCCCCCAAGGACCAGTGGGAGTCCAGAGGGAGACCGCGGAATGCGGCCTCTGCGGCTTTACGTTCGTCATGCGTGAGTAGGGTTTCTTCGGTCGTCACGTTGCACCTCCTCGATCCTCGTGAAACTGAGCCGGCCCTGTTTTTTAGGGGCGTGCCAGTCTCGCCTGCCCCTGCAGCGCACTCGTCCTCCTCCGCTATTGAGCGGGTGAGAGAACGTAACGCATGGCAGTGTGCGCGGCCTATGCGGTCTGATCGGGTGGCGCGAGGCGGGTGAACCGGATGCGCCTCCCAGCCGGCGGCAACCCAGAAACGGGAAGCTTCATGAACTCCCGGGCCGACAGGGGCCACACTTCTTCCTTGTCGTGATCGGCTCGCTGCTCGTCTGTGCGACGGACGGGGCGCTGGATTTGCTGTTGCATGGTGGCCTCCTCGTGGTATCCAGACTCTGGAAACCTCAGCTATGTCTCACCTTCACGCCTTCCATGCTTTTGTTCTACCCTATGCCCGTGGCTGTCACGATTAGAGAAATCCCTTGGTGCACGATGGCATAGCCCTGGTCCCTCCGGTGGCCGGCAGGGGTCGTTGAGAGTAAGAACGTCAGATCCTTGTTCAGTTGAACCTCTCCGGCCGCCCAGGTACCATGCCTCCCTCAATCTTTCTGGGGGCGTTATGGCGCAGATGACCGAAGTCGCCCCGGACCTGTTTCGCATCACGACCTTCCTCGAACCGTTCAACCTGCAATTCAGCCAGTTCCTCGTGCGTGATGCAGAGCCGCTCCTGTTTCATACCGGCCCGCGCGCGCTGTTTCCGGCGGTGAAGGAGGCGGTGGCCTCGCTCATCGATGTCCGGACCCTGCGCTGGATCGGGTTCAGCCATTTCGAAGCGGACGAGTGTGGGTCGCTGCCGGAGTGGCAGCAGCTGGCCCCGCAGGCCGAGGCGGTCTGCAGCCTGGCGGGCAAGTTCGTGAGCGTGGATGATTGTCTCACGGTCCGGCCCGCTAAAGGCATGGCGGACGGCGAGGTGCTGCAGACTGGCACCTACCGCTTTCGCTTTCTGGCCATGCCGCATGTGTGCCGCATTGCTGGGAGTCGGGCCTGCTGTTCGAAGAGACGTGTCAGCAATCATGTGAAACTCCCCCCTTAGTGATCATCTGAAATTCCCCCCTCCTTCACAACCGAGGAGGAGAGACATGTCTGAAACCCATCCTAATCCGGTAGGCTTCGAGCCCTGTGAACCACACAGGAGCGAGGAGCCGATGTTACGAGAAGACACGGTGCAGGAAGTGCTGGCTCGATTGGCGCGGGGTGAGAGCGTGAAGGCGATTGCCCGTGAGCTGGGGATGGATCGGAAGACCGTGAAACGGTGGCGGCGACTGGGACAGTGGCAGCCACGCCAGAGACGCCCGCGGCCACGCGGCCTGGATCCCTATCTGGACCGACTGGCCCAGCGTGGCCCGGAAGTCGGGTGGAATGCGATGGTGCTGTATCGTGAACTCCAGGGACTCGGCTTTGCCGGCAGTGTTCAGCAAGTGCGCCGGGCGATTCGTCCGTGGCGGGCCGAGGCGCGGTGGGCGGCCGTCGCGACCGTGGGTATGAGACCGGCCCGGGCGAGCAAGCCCAGGTGGACTTCGGCCAACTCCGCGTCTGGATCGGCGAGGCCAGCGCGTGCGTCCATCTGTTCGTCTTCACGTTGGGCTATTCCCGGCGGCTGTGGGTCCGGGCCTATCCGCACGAGCGGCTGAGTGCGCTGCTCGATGGCCATGAGCGCGCCTTCCGCCATTTTGGTGGCGTGCCGCTCACCTGTCTGTATGACAATCCGCGCACGCTGGTGCTCGGCCGTCGGGAGCGTGAGGTGCAGTGGCACCCGGTCTTTCACGACTTCGCGCGCTACTACGGCGTGACCCCGCGGGCCTGTCAGCCCTATCGGGCGCGGACGAAGGGCAAGGTGGGGAGCGGGGTAAAGTACGTGAAGCGCAACGCGCTGGCCGGTCGGCGGTTTGTGTCCTGGGACGCGCTCAATGCCTGGTTGGAGGAGTGGATGGCCACGGTTGCCGATCAGCGGGTCCATGGCACCACCCATGAGCGGCCGATCGATCGGTTTGCCCGTGAGACGCTTACGCCGCTGGGCGCTCGGACGCCGTATCGCTACGAGCGGGAGCGAATCCGCCGCGTGCCCGCCGACGCGCTGGTGGCCATCGGGGCCGCGCGCGACTCGGGGCCCGTGCAGTATGTCGGCCGGACCGTGAGCGTGCAAGAAACCGCCACGCACTATGCCCTCTATGAGGGCGGCGACTGTATCGCGCGCCATGCGAAGGCCCCCCGCTATGCCGTCGTCATGGAGCCGGGACACTACCAGGGGTTGTTCCGACCGGGCGGCCCCGCGTCACCGGCTGGGCCGCCGCAGTGGGATCCCGCCTATCAGCCCGTGGGCGAGGTCATGGTCCGCGATCTTGCCCACTACGCGGCGGTGGTCGAGAACGGAGGTGGCGCATGAGCACGCCACAACTCGAACGGCTTCATGCCTACGGTCATCAGCTCCGGCTCTATCACGTGGAGACGGACCTCCCCACCGTGCTGGAACAGGCGGCCAAGCACGAACGGTCCTATAGTGAGTTCTTGGAAGACCTCTTGAGCCGCGAGATTCACGCGAAGGGCGCCAAGCATCTGGCCATGCGGCTCGCGATGGCACGGTTCCCCTTCCAGAAGACACTGGAGAGTTTCGAGTTCAAGTTCCAGCCCTCGATCGATCCCAATGTGGTTCGCGAACTCGCTACCGGGCGCTATCTGGAGCATGGGGAGAATGTCCTCTTGCTCGGCCCACCGGGCGTGGGCAAGACACATCTGGCCGTGGCCTTGGGGATGAAGGCCTGTGAGCAAGGCCGCCGGGTCCTGTTCACGACCGCCATGGGGTTAATCGCCAGTCTCGGCAAGGCCCTGGCCGAAAACCGGTTGGAAGACAAGCTCAAGCTCCTGGCCCAACCACATCTGCTGCTCATCGATGAGATCGGCTATCTCCCGATCGATCGGCAGGGGGCCAACCTGTTTTTCCAGCTGGTCTCACGTCGCTATGAACGGGGCGCGATCATCCTGACGAGCAATCAGAGCCTCGGTGCGTGGGGCGAGGTGTTTGGCGATCCGGTCATCGCGTCGGCCATCCTGGATCGACTGCTGCACCACTCCAGTACCATCAACATCAAGGGGGAAAGCTACCGGCTGCGCGAGAAGCTGAAAGCCGGGCTGGTCAAGTCCAAAATGGCAGCCGAGCCAGGGTCGGACGGAATATCGGCTTCGTAAACGGCGCGAGGATCGACGATCGGCGGGCGGTCCAACCTGCGGATCGCCCCGATAGAGACCCATCACCACCGGGAGGGGGGAATTTCAGATGATCGACCAGGGGGAATTTCAGGTGATCGTTGACAAGACGCAGCGGACGCTCTTGTGTTCCGATCTTTTCCACCAGGCGGGGAACGGGGAGCCGGTGACGCAGTCGGATGTGGTCGGCCGCTGCCGGGACGTGCTCGTGGAGTATCAGCAAGGGCCGCTGGCCAACTACATGCCCTATTGCACGCTGACGGATCCCACCATCAAACGGCTGGCGGCCCTGCAGCCGAAGACCCTGGCGACCATGCACGGCTCGGTCTATGTCGGCGACGGGAGCAAAGCACTGCACGATCTCGCCACGGTCTTTCGCGAGGTCTTGGGAGCTCAGTGAAGAGTCAAACCTGAGAAGGTGCGTTCCGGTTGGACAACGAGGCGGCCGTGGCTGTCTGGCTGGTTGACCGGTGAAGGTTGATCGGCTAGGCTCCTGTTGCTCTGTTTCTGCCAACTCCTGAACTGAACCATTGTGAGGTGTTATGCGCATGCGTCGGACGGTCATGACGGTCAGTCTGCTCGGTGGCCTGACCCTCTCCGGTTGGGGTGTCACGAGGGCCGAACCTTCTTTTGACCAGACGGCCGGGTATATCCTCAATATCGTCAAAGCCTTTCGCACTGCCTATGTGCTCCACGTGGTCGAACATACGCGTGATGCGGGTCTGTCGCCGCGAGAGGATTGGGAAAAGGATGCACATTTCCTCCCGCTCCCGGCCCAGTTCGTCAAGGAGGCTGCGGAACAGGTGAAGGGTTTGGAGATTGGCCTCATCGGTTTGACGCCGCTGAATCCTGCGAACCGCCCCCGAACGGACGCGGAGATGAATGCGTTGCTGCAGTTGGAGAAGGATCGACAGCGTGGCGTCATCGGTTTTATCGATGGCGATGAATTCAAGGCGGTGTCGGCGGACTTGGCGCTGGTGCGCTCCTGTGTCGATTGTCACAACCAGCATCCGCGCGCGGCGCGCACGAATTTTCAGCAATGGGATGTGATGGGCGCCCTGGTGGTCCGGCTCAAGCGCAATGTCGAAGGGGATGGCCAGGCCCTCCCTGCGCTCCCTCCCAAACGGGCCCCGGGACTGTTTGAGGGGGCTCCGCCTCCGCCGACGATTACGCCGCCCTGGGTTCGGTGAGAGCGGATCAGACCATCTCCATTACCAGCCCCTCTTGCGGCGAAGTAATCCCGATGGTCGTGAGTGCTCGGGCGATATCCAGACAGCCTAAACTCATCGCTGCCATGGTAGGCCAAAACCCTCACTTGCTCCCTGATCTCTGGCCACCGATTGCCCATGGGCCTGAAAATAAGAATCCCCGCGTCCAGCGCAGCCTGTGCCGCCATTGGAGCGGGGATGAAATTGGTGCCCCCGATACGAATTGAACGTACGACCCGCGGTTTAGGAATCTGACCTGGACAGTTTTTGAAACGCTCGGTGTATCAAATGGTTTCCCCATTTTTGCTGCGAAAACAATCGCTTGCACGCATTCTACTGATTCGATGGATTCGAGGCGTATAGGTGGGTTTTGAAAATTTTTAGCACAAATTTAGCACAGCAGTTCGCACCTGCTTTCCTTGGGGCATGTAGCTTCATACGAAAGGCGCTCAGTCCAGAACAACAGTCACTCGCTCGGCTCGTAACAATACGACAGATGCACCAATAATGAGTGCCCCGCTCACCACCACCCAGAGCGTCAACGGCTCCCCAAAAAATACTGCAGCAAAGACAATGGCGTATACAGGCTCAAGAGCAATGAACCCGCTGCACGTCGTGGCCGACAATCTCTTCAACGCAAATAAGTAGAGCTGATGCATTAGTGCCGTCGTCACAACTCCGAGCAGCATGAGGCAAAACCAATCAGTGATGGTTTTGGGTGCTTGTGAGCTGAACGCGAGAATAGGCGTGAGGCTTAAGGCCACCACGAGGTTTTGGATGAATGAAACCATGAGGGGCTTTATTTCGGTGGTCAGGATCTGTGCCTTGATTCCGAAAACTGCAAAAGACAATGCAGAACCGAGTCCAACCATCGCGCCGGTGAGTTTTGCATCGAAATCCTTCGCATCAACCAACAACGCAACGGCTACAACAATCGCAAACCCGGCTCCGAGTTCCAATAGGCTTGGGCGTCGGCGCGCCTTCATGCTCTCAAGGAGAACCGTAAAAAGAGGAAAGGCTGCGAACGTCAGTGTCGCGATTGCCACACCGGCAAGCTGAACCGATTCGAAGAAGGTTAGCCAATGAATCGCCAGCAAAATGCCTGTCACGAGCAAGCCCCTTAGCTGCGGGATCGTAGGAACCAGGCCCAGGCCTCCACTCAATAGGCCAACTGCGGCTATCGCAATCGACGCAAACGTTCCTCTCACCATCACAATCCAAAATGGTGAGATGTTTAATTTGCCGTACAGTGCAGCAGTGCCAAAGATGATGGCTGCAAGATTGATTGCGATAAGTCCCGACCTCTGATTTTCTTCTGTCCCGACGACCTTAACCATATTTCTCCAATGACCGTAAGCGATATTGGGTCTCGACCTGGTTGGAGCCCTACATATCTATAGAGGCGGGCCAGTGAAAATGTAAAACAACTCGGGAATTCTGAGAAGGTTAAAGCAGGGGATTGAGTGAAAGGAATGATCGAAACGTTGACGTGAGGTTTACGAATCAGGCCAGGACAATTTTTGAAAAGCTTGGTGTATCAAATGGTTTCCCCATTTTACTGCGAGAACAAGTACTTGCATGCATTCTACTGATTCGATGGATTCGAGGGGTATAGGGGGGCTTTGAAAATTTTTAGCACAAATTTAGCACAGCAGTTTGGGTGACCCCCTTCACTGAGACAGAGTAGCATTAGCACACTCTGGGTTTTGACGTTGGCCCCTTCTGAGACAGTCTTAACTAGAGCAGACGATTTCTCCGGTTGTATGGCTGTACGTTCAGTCGGCTGGGGTCCGGCGTATCATTATAGATAAATGCTGTATCTATGTGGATACATTTATGGGTATGCCCCCGTCGTGATGAGATGAATGAAACAGCATTCCGAAGCAACGTAACTTGCCATGTGGACAGACGGGAATTCTTATAGCTTGGTCATTGGGAATCCACAGATAACCCAGTACGGATCTTGCAGGGTATTCCGTATTACCTCCCTTTGTGCGTTGTTCAAAATATTGTGAGAAGGGAGAACGTTGTGCCTCTCAAGATATTTATTAGTTATGCGCACGAGGACAGAGACTTAAAGGATGAATTACTGGCACACCTTTCCGGCGTGAGGCGTCGTGGATTAATCCAACCATGGGACGATGATCTCATCGAAGTGGGGTCTCAATGGCACAATGCCATTGTTAAGGCGATGAAGACATGCCACATAGCATTGCTGCTGATCAGCCGAGATTTTCTCAAATCTGACTTCATTCAGTCCATCGAGCTCAAACACTTACTAGCACGCAAGGACGTTAGTATCATCCCAGTTATTGTACGTCCATGCGCATGGGAGGAAGAAGCTATTGGCGAACTCCAAGTCCTGCCAGAGCAGGGCAAAGCTGTAATCGCATTTTCCGACATGCCAGGAGGGCGCGATGTAGCATGGACTTTCATCGTTCGCCATTTAGAACGTGTCGCAAGAGAGAATCAAAATGGCGTCAGGAGGACGAGATCGCGCCTAGATGAAGCAGACTGTCGAGATATGGCCGGCTCCGCCGACCCTGCAGCAAGGGAATTGGCCGCACAATCAATCAATGACTTTTATGATGAAGATCCGGATGCCGCGAAGGCACTGCTCAAAACCCTCCTGCAGACCGAATCTGAAGAAGTGCGTCGGACCGCTCTGAAAGCGGCATATTATATCGGATCCCCTGCCCGGGATATTTTCTTATGGATCGCTGAAGCCGATTCAGTCACTTTGCGCCAGACTGCCATGGATGTGTTGTACTTAATATGGCAGCGAGAACCTGATTTTGCATATGCTTTGCTCCACGACCTACTGGAGCCCATTCGTCATCAACTAGACTTGGTCGTTCGAACGAAGCGAAAGTTCGTGGAATTTTTTGTCGCTCTTACCATTTCTATCTACATTAATAATTGCCATCGAGAAGACGTTAAACTGCAAACTGCAGAACTCTACCACAAGCTGGCAAAAGAGAAGCTGCGCTTACAAACTTTTCATGCTCTCCGAAAACACAAGTTTATCGAAAATCTTGTTTTGTTGCCTGTCAGATTAGCATTTGCGAAACCAATACTTGAGACTCTTCTGTATACCGACTTACAACCTGCCGAACATTTCTTCAGGTTACCGGTTCAAGAGAAGGCGTGCTTGAAGCGGCTTGTACCAGTGATAGAAATGAGAACCGGGCTGGACTCTGTTTGTGACGACCTGGTGAGGATGCTACAGTCTGAAATTTTATTCTTTAACCACTCGGCCGCTCTCGCCATTGCTGTTCAGGCTCATTATGACTTGTCTAAGTCAGAGCCAGTATTGCGATGGCTGTTTGACAACTTAAACGCTCGGGGTCGACTTTGGGAGCTGTTCGGGTTCTCCATCTTATTCATGCACCGTGCCCCACGAGACTTCCTGAAGGTAATAGAGGACCTTACTGATCGGATGATCAACGAAAACGCTGATATCTTTCACGATGATCGGAATTGGCTGTCACGAAAATTCGACATCATGTTTCTCCCCTTAGGGCTGGCCTATGGAAAATGCGATGCGAACGCTTCGATGCCTGTTTTTAATAGGGTGATTCAGGAAGGTCTGAAGGGAGGCAGTTACCGGATCGTTGCGCGTTGCATTCGCGCATTGGGACCCGTCGGTTTTTACTATCCACAAGCCGTATTTTGTACATTCGCCAATGTTCCAATGAGGCATGCAGAAATTAAAGAAGCTGTGATTGAGGCGTTGGCCACTATACGAACACTTCATTTCGATGCCGTGGACAGTTTCATACGGGAAGCTGAGATGGAGGAATCTGTTCGGCGCCGTATATCTGCAGCAGCGGACGTCGCCTTAGTGCGCAGCTATATCTATAAGCTGGGCCATTACAATAATGCTGTCCACCAGTCATTGTTTTATCCGAAGATGCGTCGAGCCTTTATAGTGAATGCATTGAACTGTCTAGCCGACGCACTTACACCGGGAGATTTCATAAGATTTTACACAAGCGAAGCGTTCCGCATGGCTCATGAGGCAGATTTCAATCTCATCGAATGGACACGGCAGGACTGACATGAAAGAGGAATGCCAAAGGATTTCTCCTAAGGCACACTTAGCTACTGCACAAAGATTTCTTTCGGATGCATATTTGTTTATTCGCTTTCCGGTGCTGAATTTTTCAATCATGCTTCCCCTTTTAGGGGCGATTACGGTGTCTCCTGCCCTGGATCACACCCAGATTCTTGGGCTCATCGGTGTGGCTGTTAATGTTCACTGTTTTGCTTATGTAATGAATGACATTATCGATCTGCAGGTAGATCGCTCTGAGCCATTGCGCCAAGAGTATCCATTGGTGAGGGGAGCCATACAACCGGCATACGCTTTTGCTTTTTCGCTCGTGCAAATTCCGGTGGCTTTTTTATTCACGGCCAGTCTAGGGGGCGCAGCTGCATCATTCTCTATTCTATTTGGCGTGTTTATCTGTGCAGCTGTGTACAACCTCCGAGGCAAGCGCGGTCTCTATCCACCACTTTTCGATGCCGTCCTAGGTTTGGCTTGCAGCGCATTCGTTCTGTATGGTGCCTTGATGATGCATAGAACTCCGACCGCGCTTACAGGTGCTTTGTCAGCCCTCGTCTTTGTGCTGGCGGTCATGATAAATGGAGTTCATGGCGCCGTGCGGGATCTTGGAAACGATTTCGCCATGGGCGCGCGCACGACAGCTGTCTTTCTCGGCTCCTCTCCTGTTGACGGCGGGGGGGTAAAGATCTCCCGCTCCTTGTTGATCTATGCATTTCTACTGCAAGCAGCGATTATTACCATCTGCCTCATAGCTCTAATTTATAACTTGTTTGAGTATGGAGCATTGGCCTGGCTCATTACAATGTCCACTGCGGTAATATACGCAATGTTATCACTATGGCTATTATGGCTTTCTTTCCAATCGGCCCATGACAAATGGAACATGATCATGTTCGGAATGTTGCATTTAGTTCTTTCGCTTGGCTTTTTGCTTGCCTTCTTTGCGTTCCATATGACATGGGGTGTACTGCTGGCGCTACTGACGGCCTATCTTGTGCCAGTGTTGACTATGTGGGCCCGCTATGGATTGAAGTGGGACTTGGCTAGATCGTGATGCTGGATCGATTCAAGGCTACCACAATATCTTTGGTGCAACTGACCCGCTTGGACAGATGCCTTATTGCAGCAGCATACACGCTCTTGGGAGCATACCTTACCGGCGGCTTGGAGAGCCTATGGACGATTTCGGTATGGAGCAGTGCGTTCTTGGTGGCCCTGATGGTAGCCTGCGCATTTGTGGTGAACGATTATAAAGATATTGATGCGGACATCATCGGGAAATCCTACAGACCGATTCCTTCAGGTCACGTTACACCTCATAACGCGCGTCGTCTTGCGGTGCTCCTTGCCATAACGTCTCTTGCAGTCGCCGCCTTCCTTGGCATTGTGTTCATTTGGTTTGCCGTAAGCTGCATCACATTGAGCTTGGCCTACTCGTATAGATTAAAAAGTACTGTCCTGTTAGGGAATGGTGTGATTGCATTACTCGATGCAACGATCCCGATCTATGGAGGGCTAGCCACTAGCAGGATCACACCGGCACTTTTAATAGCAAGCTTGTTAATATTTTTCTATGCTTTTGCACAAGAGATTTTGTACACCGCGGAGGACGAAGAGTGCGATAGGTTGGTGGGTCTGCGAACAACGGCAACCCAGCTTGGTGTTATTCGAACGCTCCAGCTGTTCCGCATATGTGCAAGCCTTTTTGTAATAGTAGCCCTGGTGCCGTGGTTCATGAATTTGGCACCGAATCGGTACTTGTATACCGTCATACCATGTTCAATCATTCCCACTGTGGGAATCATGATAGTGATGAGCTTTAATATCACGAACCGCGGTGTGCGGTTAGCGGCGCATGGCACTCGCTATGTCTGGTTCTCCAGTTCTATTCCGATCGTATTTTTGGGTTAATTTCTCCACATTGCTGTCGTTATGCGCGCACAACGCAACATTATTGTGATTGGTGCCGGCGTGGCAGGCTTAGCGGCGGCGCGGTATTTGGCCAGTATCGGAATCAACGTAACAGTACTGGAAAAGAATTCTTATGTTGGGGGGCGGGTTCGGACCACGACGAATGAGAAGTTCAAAATGGATACCGGCGCCGGCTTTATGGCGAACTTCTATACTCATACACGCGACCTTATTCAGGAGCTGGGCCTCGAGACGGAAGTCATTCCCATCCATTCGGCTCAAGCGTTATTTAAAGACGGCAGATTGCATCGCATCTGGCCTTGCCTACCCCCGGTCTCGCTGCGCAGCAAGCTAATGTTCTGGAAAGTAGTCTATCGACTAGCCAAACATTGGCGTGAACTTAATATCCATGCCATAGAGGACGCTTATCGTTTAGACACGTCCTCAATAACGGATTACCTTTTGCAAGAGGAGCATGTTGAGCTATTGGAACACTTTGTCAGGCCCATTGTTCATAGCCTTCTCTATGCATCCCCGGAAAAGACTTCGCAGGCCATGATGTTTCTTTTGTTAAAAGCAGGCCTCGGCATGCGTCGCTTTACCTTACGCCATGGTATGGGACAGTTCACAGAGGCGTTGGCCAATGGTCTTCGTGTGGTGAAGAATGGCGAAGTGCGCCGTGTCGAGCATAATAGTCTGGGTGGATATTCAGTGGTAGCCCGGATAGGAGAGGAAGAAAGTGTTTTGGTAGCGGATGGCATTGTGTGTGCCGTTCCAGCAACTGGAGTGGTATCGTTATTCCCTTGGTTGACAGAAAAACAAGTAGCCTTCTTCAAATCAATTTCATATTCATCAACGGCCGTTGTATCGCTTGGTTTCCGGCACCGACCACTACCTCACTTTGACGGCGTTTTTTTTCAGATGGGGAGAGAGGGAAAAGGCTCCCTAGCGGCCGTGACAAGTATGGCAGCAAAGAACCCGGTTCAAGTTCCACGCGGCCATGAATTACTTCAATTGTTCGCAGCGGGGCCGACTTGCAATGCGCTATTGAAAGAGGACGACAGCGCTCTTTGTTATAGGCTAATCGCTGATTTTCAGAGAACGAGGCTGATGAATGACGTAGAAAGACATGCCTTATTTTACCGAGTCGATCGTTGGCCTGAAGCGATACCAGTATTTGACGTGGGTCATTTTGGAAAACTGAAAGCGTTTGCCGACGGAGGAATAGAAACAGGCCATGTTGTCTTTGCCGGTGATTATATAGGCGGTCCCTTCGTGGAAGGAGCAATCACGAGTGGTTTGAGAGCCGCTCAACGCTTGCACACGCATTTTGAAGCGCGTGACTGATGCGGTACGAGTATAAGATTTAAAGCAATAACATAAGGATTCGATCGAATCGCTTCCAATGATTCACTCCCTTCAATTCGTCTTACTGTTAGCAGAAATACTCCGGAGTGCTGGAAGTCCCAATATGGAAACGGTACTTATCGAAAATCGTTATGCCGCATGCCAATCTGAGACAGACATTCCCTGCACAATTGAAAATCAAATTGTGAAAGATCCTTGGGACGGCCTTGAGCCGCATGAAATTGCCACAGTGCAATCGGGCCATCCCATAGTACGATCGGAATTATTTCATGATACGACACAGGATGATGAGCAGACAAAGGTATTAATGAGGGCGGCGTTTACTGTTGGTATGCCAATCGAGCTTGTCTGGCAGTGGATCGGCCGTGTGGAACTACTTTGCCGATACCTACCTCGATTAGAATCCAGTCCGGTGGCCTGGAGACAAGACGATAAGGTCGCAGTAGATTTTACCGTGACCTTATGGGAACTTAGTATGTTCGGACTTGATCTTAGTTTCCGTATACATTACAGGGTTCTCCATCGTAACTTCGTGGACGAAAAGAGGCTTTTTTTTTGGCTGGATAAATCGGTTTCCAGCGATGTTGATATGTTAGAGGGATACTGGAAAGCATTTTCCCTCACAGACAACCGTACACTCTTGCGCTATCAAGCAAGAGTCAATCTCAAATGGTTTTTGCCGCTTTGGGTCCAGTCTGTCTTGCTACACCAAGAGTTTCCTGCTGCAGTTGAGGCAGCCATTAGATTTATTGAATCAGACGGCAACATGATTAAGAGTCAGTTGGGGGTAGGTTGCCAATAGGTAATTCGTCAGCCTTGTGGCCCTTGCAGGTTTTTAATATATGCGAGTTCTTTCTCTCTGCAATACAGATAATGACCTCGTTTAGGAGTGCCTCGCTCTTACGCCGATAGGCTTCCTGCAAGGTTACAGTGCCATTTTTTTACACAAAACTTCGTGACTCTACCTCATCAGGGGAGATCTCCCTCCCTCTGTGCATGAAAGTCAGTCATGTGAATGATCCTTCGGTTATTGTGTAAGGAGTTGACGCTCCTAGTGGATTACCCGCCCAGGTAAGTGAATTGCGAATCCGGATGGAAATCAAACAGCTTATCGTTGAGCGTGTATGTAATCCTCGCACTGAAAATGAATTCCCCAAATTGAGTTGGACCTTCTTCCAGCTTCTTGTAGATGATGTATCCACTCGTGATTTGACTGATACATCTGAGCCGGGTATATACGCGTAGCCAATGCCCTGCTCCTTCAAGAGACTCGTTCCCTTTGTTTCGACAGCGCTCTTTGCCCGAATCCGATTTAACATTTTGCACAGCCTGTCGCGTCACCTCTAAAAAAGACTGGCACAGGCTGGGGTATTTTGATGATCAAATTGATATTGCCTATAAAGTCCTCCCTCCCATCTAGATCGTCATAGAACAAAACCGCCTAGCCTCAAGGCTATGACAAAACCATTTGCCACCCTCCGCCTTTTAACATTGGCACCCATAAAGATATAGTAGGTAGTTTTAAAGCTCCCGCAATCAAAACACTAGCACCTTTCTCTTATGATTATGACTTCTGGCACCTCACTCGGCGGCTATTCTGAAAAGAGAAATGTCGTACGGGCCCTGAGTGAGCCCATTTCGCACTAACGAACGAATGGAGAAACCGATGGGAGAACCCGCCCTTCCTCTGATTAAACCGACCAAGAAAGGCCTTCCAAAAAGTCGGTCGAAGATGGTCCTACTTGACCATGACGCCAACGAATTAATATTCGCAATTGTAGGTCCAGTAGGTTCTGGGACTAGCGAAGTTGCTAGAACACTTCAGGAACTTCTGGAAAATCCCTCTTTGCCCGGCGGAAAATACGACACACAAATTCTTAAGGCCAGGGAAGAGATCACAGCTTGGGCCAAAAAGAAAAAGCTCCAACTCCCAAGTAAACCTGTGGACGACCTCGATACCGCGTTTGCGCTCCAAGAGCTTGGGGATAAGATGCGTGAGAGTGATCCTTCGGCGGTTGCAACCGCATTGGCAATAGCGATTCGGAGAACGAGGGCAAAGAAGCTCAATATTCCTTTAGGGGCAGACCCCATCATCCCGAACGGAGCCAGAAGAGCGTATATTCTTGACTCCATTCGACATCCCGCTGAAGTACATCTTCTTCGCAATTTATATAAAAGCTCTTTCAACTTAATAGGAGTTGTTTGCGAGGAAGAAAGACGGCGCGAACGCATTAAGAAGAAATACAGCAATGCTGGCGATAAGCTCGCTGAAGAATTCATGAAAAGAGATGCCAAAGGGACAGAAAAACATGGACAGCGTGTTTTCGAGGCGTTTCATCTTTCAGATTTCTTTGTTGATAATAGCGTTGAGCGGTTTTTGCCCGGGAAAAAATCGAATAAACACTGGAAAATTAATGAGGTCTTGAACCGACTCATAAAAGTCATAACGCATATGGATGTTTGCAGGCCTACGGTCAGTGAAACGGCTATGTATCAAGCTAATGGAGCAGCCATGCGCAGTGCATGCCTTTCCAGACAAGTGGGCGCTGCCCTGATTGACAAAAACGGCAACTTAGTTTCGACGGGAACCAATGAGGTGCCTAAAGCGGGTGGTGGTGTTTATGGTGACGGATTCGAGGAAGGTTCAAACTTGAAGGACGAGCGATGCGCCTATTGGACCCAGGGAGAACAATATTGCAGTAATACCAGAGAACAAAATGAAATAATCGAAGACTTAATCGACAAAGTACCAGAACTTAAAGCCGTGATGGATCAACAAAAGCGAGATGCTTTAAAATTATCTTTGCGTAATACACGAATTGGTGGTCTTCTTGAATTTAGTCGTGCTGTCCATGCCGAGATGGATGCTCTAGTGTCTGCGGGAAGACAAGGAACGTCTACAATTGGTTCGAGGATGTTTGTAACTACCTTTCCTTGTCACTACTGCGCTCGTCATATCGTCAGCGCAGGTATCGACGAAGTCCAATACATTGAACCGTTTCCCAAAAGTCAGGCGTTAAAGCTTCATTGGGACTCTATAGTTGTCGAATCCTCTGGCTGGAAGGCTCCGAGTGATGGGGGAAGCGCAGTTCTTTTTCATCCTTTTACGGGTGTTGCACCACGACTGTACGCACGAGCCTTCTTGAAAGACCGAGATCTAAAGGATGATGAGAGAGGCACTAAGCGAATTGGAGACGCTGATTGGGGAAGCCCATGGCATCTAAAAAGAGTAAGCTACGTGGAACTAGAGTCAGAGCTAGCCAATCTGGAG
Source organism: Nitrospira sp. (assembly GCA_030123565.1). Lineage (NCBI taxonomy): Bacteria > Pseudomonadati > Nitrospirota > Nitrospiria > Nitrospirales > Nitrospiraceae > Nitrospira > Nitrospira sp. The sequence continues at coordinate 451,758 of CP126122.1, forward strand.
AGCGCAGATGGATTCTAGAAGGGATGTTCTGCATCTAAAACTAGTTTCTGGCAAAACTACTGGTGCCTCTTCCTCTGATAGCTCATCAGAGGAAGAGATCCAGTCAACCTTGTTTCCTATGGCCATCCCTTCACAAATGGTTTTCATCAATACGGCGAGACTCATTAGAGCTAATTCGTTTATCGATTTACTTGAAGAAGTAACGCCGAAGTCTGTAATCGATCTAAGGCCTGTCCCAAGATTCGACTTTTGCGGACTCAATCGTACGACTGCTTTTGATTTATTCGAACGATATGCCTTGAATTATGTTGACGTCACTGGATTACAAGGTATCACCTCAAAGCATCACGAAGGGCTTAAGCCTGAGACCATGGTTCATTTCCTAAAAGACATTCTTGAAGCGGTCGGTAAGCCCTCTGAAGGCCCACTGGTGTTCCTATTCGATAATGATGAACTTATGTTTCTCGCCGCAGAGATATTCCCTGGTGAAATAAAACAGCCTCCACAGGGTAAATGGCAAGTATTTGTCCGCTAGCTGTGTTCCTAATTGATCGCCCTCTCCCCATAAGTATCGACATCTCATCTAGGAAAGAGAGTGCGGCATGAATCCCTAAGTGCAGCTTAATGTGCCGTCGCCCTGCAAATGCCCCAATCAAATCATTAGCTATACTGCCCGTTGTCTCCCCTCGGTCGTTTGTGACGGTTTGCCATATGGAAAAATATTTTGTCGCTACCCCATAAAAACGGCCAGGCTTGCGGTTGCATTGTCGGACGAAAAATTTCGATGGCGCATCGCCGCTCTGAGCCCACGAAAGCGCACATACGCATCCTTATGCCTACTTCTCTTCACTCATCCCCAGTCCGATAATGTGTCCTCTCCTGTCCCCTCGTGACCTCTAGTGGCCCCTTCCGGGTCCTTTGTTTCTCCCTGAGGATTCGCATAGGGTGAGAGAACGGGAACAGGGCTCGCAAGGAGGTAACGATGTCCGAGTCGGAGAGCGTCGCACAGCAACACAGTCGTCCCTGGCCGAAAGGCAAAGCCGGTCCGCGCCGCATGCCGAGAGGCTGCGGGGCGGAGCGGAATGGCCCCCGTCTTGGTAACACGGGGGCGCTACCCACAGCGCTCCATACAGGAGTTCGATAGATTCCATGGATTCTGGCTTCACCCTCTCCATCGACTGGTTGGCCTTTACGGTCTTAGCCAGCAATCCCCAAGAGACCATGAAGGTCCTCGGCGGAGACTGGAGCAAAGCCAAAGGCGGGTTCCGAGGCTATCCTTTGTCCTGGATAAGAACAGACGGCCTGCGCGGGGTCGGCAAATTGGGCACCAACGCGCCTCGTCGCCCGAATGAAATCCATGTGGATCTGTCGGGCGGCCTGGCGTCCGCCCTGACACTGGATCAAATCCGAACCCTGCTCAAGTGGGTCCATGCCCAACAGGGCCATGTGACGCGCATCGACTGTGCCCTGGATGATCGAGCGGGAACGGTGCCAGTGGCGACCATCCGAGAAGCCGTGTCAGCCGGCCAGTGTGTGACTCGTGCCGCTCAGGTTCGGCATATCGTCTCGAACCTCACGCATGGCACCGGGGCCACGACCGGCGAGACGATGTACTTCGGCAGTCCGCAGAGTCAGACCCTCTTGCGGATTTATGACAAGCGGCTGGAACTGCAGAGTAAGGAGCAGCCTAATTGGCAGGACTACGGGACGCGGTGGGAATTAGAACTCAAGAAGGATCGGGCCGAACAGTGCGCTCGAGCGCTAGCGAGTCTGGACGAAGCCGATTGGAAGGAGTTGGTGGTCGGCTTGCTTAGGTCGTATGTGGATTTCCGAGACATTACCAAAGGCACCGAAGAGGAAGAACGATACCGAGCTCCGATGCTGGAGTGGTACGCCCTCCTGACGGAGGGATTTCAGAAGGGGCGATTAGCCCAGGAGCAGCAGGTGCAGACCCTGCAAAACGTGAAACGATGGGTGAGCGACACCCTGACGCCGATGTTGGCGGTGATTTGCGCCACCCCTGGAGGGGAAGAATGGCTACTACAGGAAATTGTCAGGGGCATCTCCAGGTGGAAAGACCGACACCGAAACTTGCTCAAACAACCACCCAATCGGTTTCACACGTCTGCCGGCGGTCACGCGGGCAGCCCATGTTAGGGGGACTGGGGGTGTCGCGAGACGCCCCCGGTGTATCTGCATATGCTTACCGTCAAAGAGCTGTCGGCTTGGCTCAACATCAAGCCGTCCACACTCTACCTCTGGGCCTCACAGAACAAGATTCCTTGCCGTCGTATTCACGGCCTCGTCCGCTTTGAACCTGAGGCCATCCAGGCCTGGTTGATGAGCTTTGAGGCCAGTCCCAGCAAGCCGTTCCCGTTGCCGACTCACGACGAGTCCTGCGAGCTTGACCAGCTCATTGAAGCGGCGAAATCTGAGGTCTATACTCGCGGCGGGGAAACCATCACACCGAGCCCACGCACGAAGGAGGAGCAGCATGGGGCTCGTTAAACGGAACAATACATGGTGGATGTCGTTTACGTTTCAAGGGCGGCAAGTGCGGCGATCGACAGAAACCTCGGACAAGAAGTTGGCCGAAGCCATCCTCAGCAAAGTCAGAGTGCAGATCGTCGAGGGAAAGTACTTTGACAAGCCGAAAGAGCAAGCCAGGACATTCCGAGAGTTGATGGATCGTTATTTGCGCGAGCATGCCAGCCGACGGTCGCACTACCGTCGATATGTGAACATGGTCACGAATCTTACCGCGCATTTTGGGAATCCCAAGTTGGAGCAAGTGACGCCAAAAACGATCGTGGCATTTAAGAATAAACGGTATGCGGATGGGGTGAGACCCGCCACGATCAATCGCGAGTTGGCTCTCATGAAGAAGGCATTCAATTTGGCTTGTCGCGAATGGGAATGGGCCACGGACAATCCGGTGTGCCGGGTGTCCATGGAACGAGAGAACAATACGCGGGATCGATGGCTTTCGTGTGAGGAGGAACGACGCCTCCTTGCGTCTTCAGCACCGTGGTTACAGGTAGTGATCGTGTTCGCGATCCATACCGGGATGCGATGTGGGGAAATTCTCAATCTCACATGGGCCGGTGTGGACCTCAATCGACGAACCGCCACGGTGTTCAAATCGAAGAACGGGGAGCGGCGGACGATTCCTCTCAGTCATACGCTGGTGCAGGCCCTTCAGAACAAAGCCAGTGGCCGGATCATGGGTTCGGAGCTAGTGTTTAGGAGCGCGGCAAGCACACCCCTGGATGCTCCCAACCTACGACGGAGTTTCCGATTGGCGCTGAGGCACGCACAGGTGTCGGATTTCCGGTTCCATGACCTGCGCCATACTTGTGCAACCCGCATGGTGCAGGCCGGTGTGGACTTATACAAGGTCCAGCGTATTCTTGGGCATAAGTCGCCGATGATGACGCAGCGGTATGCGCATCATTATCCGGAAAGTTTGCGGGATGGGGTGGCGATTTTCGATGCGGGAAGGACGTTTAGCACAAATTTAGCACAATCGGGAATTCGGCCAGAGCAGGTTTCGCTAAGTTGTTGAAAAATTGGTGCCCCCGACACGAATTGAACGTGCGACCCGCGGTTTAGGAAACCGCTGCTCTATCCAACTGAGCTACGGGGGCATTCACAAGTTTTCAATACCTTACACGACTGCTGCCGATCCCTCAAGCGCCGAATGCGGCTGACCGTGACAAAATCGTGACAGCCGCCCGGCCCCCCGCCGATTCAGCACCTCGATCCCCTGTCGCAGCGATTCCGTGCAATCGCGCGCGTAACGTGGTGTCATCTTCGGGTCCTGATGCCCCACCAAGCGTTGGACCGTGTTGAGATCCACCTGAGCCGCACCACAAATGTAAGCTAAACGGGACCTGGGAGATTGGCCTGCGCGTCATGGATTTGAGCCGCCCGTGCGGTGTGGCGAATCTCGCAGAACTCACGTGGGTTCCCGTAGGGCGGGAGAATCTCCCCTTCAATTATTCGATTCTGAGCAATTTCGACCAGACTACCCAGAATCGGAACAGATAGCATACGACGCATTCGAGGATGAAACAGAAGCTCGAAGGCACCTTCGGTGCGCAGGAGGATTAGGTGGGCTACTCTACCGTAGACAAAGATGGTGGTGATGGAGGCAGAGCGGCGATGGACAAGGCAACGAAGGGCGGAGAGCGGGGCTCCGTAAGCCGCTGGTCGGTCTTCGATCGCGCCGTCAACGGGCCGACGATCGGTCTGATGGAAACACTCGACGGCTGGGGCTACATCACGACCGGCTTCAGTTTCCTGATCATCGGCATGGTGGTCTTCCTTCATGCCTGGTACGGCTTCGCCATGACGGTGGGGGCCAAGGCGATTCCAGCGGTTCTGGCGCTGGTGCATGATCTCTTGCTGGTGATCATCCTGTTGGAGTTGTTTCGCACCATCATTAATTTCCTCAAGACGAAGGTCATCACCCTGGAACCGTTCCTCTATATCTGCGTCATCGCGTCGACCAGGCGCATTCTCACAACGGGCGCCCAAATCGCCTACATGGAAGAGTTGACCGATCAGGTGTTCAATCGATACCTCCTCGATCTGGGGGCGAATGTGCTGGTGATCGTGGCCTTGGTTGTGGCGGTGTATCTCGCACGCCGGGCATCTCAGCCGGCTGTCGGCTGAGTAAACGGCATTCACAGGAGGCTCTCCTTCGCATTCACGGCCAAGGAGGGATCGGTCAGGTTGCAGGAAGGATTCTCATGAGATTTTGTGAGGTGCTCGATGGACTCAAGGCCTGGATCAAGCTGATCACTTTCTATGAGATCGCGGTGGGAATGAAGACGACCCTCGGCCATCTCATCCACTACAAACCGATCACCCTTACAGTATCCGCATGAAAAACGGCTTCTCCCCGACAACTATCGAGGGATGCTGGCCTTGCTGCGTTACGACGACGGCACCGACAAGTGTGGGGTGTGATCTCTGCGAAGCCGCCTGTCCGTCGCGTGTGATCACGGTGGTGAGCGCCGAAGTGCTCGATGAACCCACCAAGCGATACGCGAAGGCCTATTCGATGGATATGACGCGGTGCGTGTTTTGTGGGCTGTGCCTGCAAGTCTGTCCGGTCGATGATCTCTCCCGTTCGAAAGATTCCTGAGACTGATGTGGGGAGTGACGATCAGCCTCGGTCCTCCCGCTCAGCCTATTCCTCGCGAGGACGTTGCGGGCCTGCGACCATACCAGCCAGGTCCGGATCTTCCTGCCCGGACGATTGAGGCAGCACGGATGTTTCCGTCTTCCGCTGCAGACGACGGGTCTCTTTCTCCAGTCGTCGCTCCCGCTGGCTCTGTTCCCGGTGACGTTTTCGAGCTGTACTGTGGCTCATGATCCCCTCCGTACGTGGCAAGCGGTGTGACCAGAGTGACGTTGACGGAACCGGAACGGTCGTGACAGGCCGAAGGGCTGACGCGCTACGCCGCCTTAATGAACCGATCTGCGGTAAGCACGCCATGCAGCTGTTCCGTGATCGAGCGGCGGTACGGCTCTTTCTGTCGGAGCATAATCACGAGACCGTCACCGTCGAGCAAGACACAGAGATCGTCTTCTGTGACGAGTTGCCGGGTCGAACCTCCGATGTTCAGGCGGTATTGTGTTTTCCCGTCGGGATTCCGGTTCGGTCCGATGACGATCTCGGTGAGCCCGTCGATGATTCCATTATGCCCATCCAGACGGTGCCGGACCTTGGTTCCGTTTGGAATACGTACCCATCGCGATGCCGGCTGTGACTGACTCTGTTGGCCGTTGGTCATAGTGGTCGTCTCTCCTTGTGATTGTTCGCTTGTACGAACCTTGTTGGCCTTCATCGTTCCGAGAAGACCAAGCGCGTGGTTCATCAGGGCGCGTTCCATCTCTACGGCACTTGTCTCTGAAGCAAACGAGCGGAATATCTCGGACGGAGGAAGAGCGGACGTTACAGAGTCGGCTGCATGGAGACACCGTTGGAACGGACAGGAACGCGAGGAATCGGAGCGTGCGGATGATTCGTGTCTTTATAGTGTAGCACATTCCGCTGCTCAGTGTAGACCATGCGTGGACAGTCCATGCTGTGCCGCTTCCGCGAGGGTAGTCAGTGAGGCCAACCAGAACAGCGTTCAGATGACGGAGATGGATTGAACGATCGGGGGGAGGTGAGGAGTTGTGCTCTGTCAGCCTTCCGGCAGGGAAAAGAATCGGCCGTTGAATGTGGGGCGCGGAGGCGAACCGTCAAGAATAATTATTGCCGTATAGATTCATGTCTTTACGGAGGGTACGCCTCTGCGAGACATTGACACCAGGCCCTGCACCCTATAGGGTGAAGACATGACGTACTAAGCCTCGCCGGCTTTCCCCTCTCGCACGCCTGTCTCTTCTCTCCTGCGTGTGCGAGTCCCAAGTCTTCGCCGCTTCGACGCCACAGAACGACAGATCAGCGAAGTGAGTCCCGTAGCGATTGGTCCATGGGCCATGCGATCGGCCGATTCCAGACGAGCCTTGTGCTCGCGGCACGATTCGTACAGAAGGAGGTACGTCATGTATCAGATTTGGACGCTTGTCGGGTTGACGGTCTTCATGTGGGGCGCTGCCGTGTGGGCAACCTACGCTGAGGATAACCGGTAGTTTGACGATCCGAATCACCCATGACAATCAGCTCGCAGTTCGGTTTGGCCGGTGAGCTGATTGTAGGGGAAGGGAATGATGACGATGCAGACGTTTTTTATCTGGGCCTCGCACAATCTTCTCACCGCCGCCGCGATCTGCTTCGGTGGGGCCACCCTCATTGTCATGCTGTATACCTATGTGCATGACTACGTGCTGTTGACGAAGCGTAATTAGCCGGCCTGCGTGACGAGCCTATTCAAGGATGCGACCATCGATCGATGTCCGCGCCGCACCATAAGGTAGGGTGCTCGATGCACCCTACCTGCCTTATGGTTGTTTCCTACGACTGATGCCTACCTCCGGTGATAGTGAAAGCCACGACTAACATCACAGAGATGGTCGGGTGAATTGTTCCAAAGTGAGCTATATTGACCAGCTTTCCTGATGTCCTTCCAATATATATAGGCTACGTGGCCTTCCCTTTTTGGCTCGGTTACGACTGACGTTCCTGTTACGCTGACTGCTCTCTCCGACGGATCGTGCCGCTTGGTGCTCACGGCACGTGGGATCCCAGGGTCTTCGCGACTCCTACGCCAGGTTCTTGTTTGAAGCCCGCATTCAACCGGTGACATGGAAAGATGACCGTCTTTTGTCCTGGGAGATGATCGTCCGACAGGGAGACTCTTCGGTATTGTGCCGGAAGAATCGTCCCGGTAGAGCCAGGGCATCCGGTTCCGATGGAGAGGAGTGCATACCATGACGAACAAGGCAATGCTTCTTATGGCGCTGATGCTGTTTGGATCGGCCGCGTCGGCCGCGGCAAATCCGGCGATGCTCCCCAAACACCCCGGGTATCCGTCGAGCGGAGACTTTGCCAACGATACGGGGCAGAACAATCTGACGCACGAGCAATCATTGCTGGGCGCGGCAGATGCAGGCAGTGCGCAATTCCAGCAGCAGCTGGTGGACCCGAACAATGCCAGGCTGGTGAAACCGCAAGGCGCGGGTCGGCTTCCAATCGTCGATGGGCCGAATATTCTCATTGAGCCGCCCGTAAAAGAAGGCACTCGGATGCCGAGTAAGTAAGGCTTTTGCCTGTTCGGCGGGGGCAGCGGAGAGGCCGTCCTCCGCCGAACAGGGCACTCTGTGAAGGTCAAGGGAGGAACGCGATGCACTGTCGTCGATGTGATGGCTTGATTGTGATGGAAGCGTATCCGAGCGGCGCCATGAATGAGGGTCTGTCCGGAGTGGGCCGCATGCGCTGTGTCAACTGTGGAGCCACGGTCGATTGGGGGATGCTCAGAAATCGGATCGCCCAGCGAGGCCGAACGGTTCCTCTTGCGGCGATGAACGGACGGGAACTGCGCCGACGGTATCCGGTGCCGTCTCAGCACATGGCGGAAGAAGACCGGCAGCCTGCTCTGGAAGATGCGACCGTGAGTGCCAGGCGCGAACAATGAGCGCGTCACGATCAGCATCTGATAGGCGTCTCCGCTCCGGCTCGCGGATAGATACGAGACAATTGTCACAAGCGGCCGACCTGCGGCCAGGAAGAAAGGATGTCACCATGCGAATGGACCATCGTGTTCGCTCAAGGTTCGCGGGTAGGCTCGGCGCGGTCGCAGAGGGAGAAGTAGTCGAAGCAGTGGCCAAGGATGCCGGTGAAGCTCCGGTGAGAAGCACTCGTGATCGGCTCGTGGATATCAATACCGCCCCGGCTGATCGATTGAAATCGCTGACCGGGATCGGCGTCTGTTACGCGAAAAAGATCGTGGCTGGGCGGCCTTACGACAGCGCGGATGAGCTGCGGACGAGGGGTATTCTGCCGCAACACATCTATGCCAGGCTTACGGATCGGCTTGGGACGGGGCAGTCATGACGCAGACGGCACCGGACGGACCGCCCATCGTCATGCGCCTGTCGGCAGAGGGGGATGTGCCGGCAGCGCGTCTGCCTGTACCGCATCGGGCTCCGTTACGGCTGACGATCACGGCTGAAAAGATCGATCGTGTGCTGACCGAGATCCAGCAACAAGTCGAGTGCCTTGAGAGGGAGATGTTCAGCCTCCGTCTGGTGCGAGATCAGCTGGCGGTGATGGAACAGCGAGGGAAAGGGAGCTTCAGCCTGATTGACGTCTTCCCAGCATGACGTACGGCATGGGCACGCTGTGAAACCAACTCCGTCATGGAGGTTGAACGATGAGATGCCCGCGCTGTTATAGTGGAATGGCGATGCTCAAGCTGAAGGATATCGTGAATGGCACGTCCCTGTATGGTTGGGTTTGCCGGCAGTGCGGGACGGTCATTGATTCCCTGATCGATACCCATCGTCAATGGCACCTCGAGCCGCGCGCAACCTGGGCCTATATGGCAAGGGCCTCCTGTTGAGGCGGAACCAGGGTGGGGCCGTGACGGTCCCGCAGATCCTGTCCCCCAGCACTCATTGACCGTCTCATGGGGACAGGCGTACACTCGACAAATGAAGACAAACCCGATGCCACGCAAGCGCGCGCGTTCGTTCAATCCGCAGTCTTTTCTTGCCAAAGTGGATAGCAGTAAAACGCTGCTGCGGACCCGCAAGAAGGACCGGATCTTTTCGCAAGGGGATGCGGCGGAGGCCGTGTTCTATATCCAGACCGGCCGGGTCAAGCTCACCGTCGTGTCCCAGCAAGGCAAGGAAGCCGTCGTGGCTATCTTGGAGCGCGGTAGTTTCTTTGGAGAAGCCTGCCTCGCCGGGCAGCAGGTGCGTCTGGCGACCGCGACCTCCGTGGATGATTCCACCATCGTCCGAATCGATAGACCCGCCATGGTTCGCGTGCTCCATGATGATCCTGCCTTCTCTGCGCTGTTTACGGCCTACCTGCTGGCGCGCAACATTCGCATCGAAGAAGACTTGGTGGATCAACTGTTCAATTCCAGCGAAAAGCGGCTGGCGCGGTTGCTCTTGTTGCTGGCTCATTTTGGGAAGGAGGGCAAGCCTGAGCCCGTCATCCCGAAGATCAGTCAGGAAACCTTGGCCGAGATGGTCGGCACCACGCGTTCCCGCGTCAGCTTCTTCATGAACAAGTTCAAGAAGCTGGGATTCTTAGAGTATAACGGCGGCCTGCACGTGCACAGTTCCCTCCTCAACATCGTCCTCCACGACTAGCCGCTCCAGAAGTCCGCATTGATCGCCGGCCGTCGTCGGTGAGCGACAGGGTCGGATCGAACAACCCCTCGTGGAATTCTTCCACACTGAGCTGTTTTGACCAGACGGCAGTCGGCCTTTCGAGGATACTGTCCGATACCTCAATACCTGTGTTTCATCGTGAGCGATCGACGAGGAAGTCCTATCTATGTTCCTATCAAAGGAGGATTGCACAATGACGACTCATCTACTGACTAAGCGGATGCTCTATGCTCTGCCCATCCTGTTCGCGGCATCGCTGGTATCGGTACCGGCGCAGTCGGCAGACCTGCCGCCGGCAAAGGGTTCAGCTGAAGCCGGCGCGACTACCGAGCCGGGAATGGCAGCGGGGGCGGTTGAAGACACCCTGCAGGCCTGTATGGCCAGAATACCGAAAGACGCCAGTATCGGCCAGCGTATGATCGCTGAACAGGGCTGTGGGCGTGATGAAAGCGATCGGAAACCATTTGAGGCCGTTCCCGAAGTGCGTAACATACGCCATCAACAGTCGTGACCGATCCTTGCCGAGCAAGGTGACAAGATGTTGAACGTTGCCATGGCCTTTCTGCTCCTTGGAGTGATCGCGTGGGGCCTGTTCTGGGCCGGCGTGCCCGGGGTTCAGGTCAAGATCTCGTGGATTCTGTCTTCTATCGGACTCCTGCTGGTGATGATCTCCCTGGTTACGGGACGACCAGCCTATCGATCGTGAACCGGCAGCCCTCGTCCCGTCCTTTCGGCCAGCGTCCATTGATGACCGTTCCGGTCGTAGAAGAGGCATTATGGAGAACGGAGGGATCGTTTCAGCCGTGATCTGGTTTGTGGCGGGAGCAGGAACCATCGTGATGTTGTATTACGCCGCCAGGCTCTCCCGTGCGTGGAGGGAGAGGGTACACGTTGCCGCCGGCCTCTCCGCCGGGAGGGCGAGGGGTACGGCCCTATCCCTCGATCGGCATATCGCCACGGAATGGACCGACGGCCGCATACGGTTGGACGCCCTTCTGACGTTGATTAAGGCACTCGGGGCATCGCTGGAACGGGAGATGGCGAAGCTGAACCGTCTCGATCCCTCCGATCCGCTCTATGCGCGCGAGGCGCGTAACATGGTCAGCCCCGCGTTGCGTCGCTTCACCTTCGATGAACATCTGCGAAATGAATGCCGCGTGTTGGTTCCGTTGCTGGAATTCTGCGGCAGGGATCTCGCCGCATCCCAAGGAGTGAACACGACGGAACAGTTGGCGGCGCTTGCCGAGATCGAAGCGGCGATCCAGTCCGTCGATCGTGGCTGATACTTTAAAACCTGCACGATGCCGATCGGTCGGGTGATGAGCAACCGCGCACTCCCGCATCAGTTTTTTCTGAGTAAGTTCAGGAATCATGGCCTTATTGACTACAATCGTGATGTTCACGAGCACCGCTCTTTCTTCAATGTGGTTCTCCACAGCTGGTTTCTCGTATTTCAGTTGATCTTGGCGCGGAGGCAGAGTCATTTCGCCTGCCGGTTCATTCTTCCAACCTGAGCAAATGTGACCAGACCGCAATCTGCCTTCAAGGCATACTGTCGTTCATATCTCGTCGTCTGTTTCAGATCAAAAGGAGGCGACATCATGACCTGCCGAGTGGCCCGGTCGTCTCAAGATCATCCCCGCATGGATCCGGCCTTCTGCTGTGAATGTGGTTCAGGGAATCTGGAGGTGTGCCGCACCTCCAAAACCCTTGGGCCGCACCTGTGCGCGATGTGCACCCAGTCCAAGGTCGAGTGCAGCGTGGTGGAATTTATGATGCGATCACCAAGGAGGGACCGCGTAGAGGCTTGTACCGGCGCTTCTCTTGAAAACGAACGTCGGCCCACGGAGGCAGGTGACAGGCGGAACAAAGAAATAGTCTCGGCCTATCGGATAAGGAGGATCGATATATGAGCACCTCTCTCTTCAAAAATTTCGGATATGGGTTGGTGGCCGCATACTTGGGGTTGGCGGTCCCGGCCTGTAACACCACCAAGGCGACGGCCGATACGATCGTCAAATTTTCATCTAGTACAAGTCCTGGGGAGCTGTTCACGAGCGATGGACTCGTGGCGAGGGACCAACAAGTCGCTTTGTACACGGCCATCGTGTTTGAAAACCTGCAACAGGACGTCGCGCGAGGTGATGGTCAATACCTCGCCTCCCTCGCTGTTCTGCTCGATATCCCGCCAGACCGGCAGCATGAATGGGTGCTGGTCGCCCAGAGCCAGTACTCGGTCTTGTTCGCATCAGGTCGTACGAAGGCGAATGAAATGCTGGTAGGACTCACTCGCGACTTCGCAGCCATTCCGAACAGGAGCGGGCAGAATCGGCGGTAACTGAATCACGGTACATGTACGTGTCAATTCGACTTGATTGTGGAACCTCAGGAAAGAGGAGAGTGAACCATGAAGACCAGTCAGGTCATGACCGATATTCCGACTCTCCGGGAGAAATCATCAGGTCTCCGTCCTGAGAACCGAGAAGCGCTCGATCACCTGTGTTACTCGGCATGAGTCGAGAGAAGGTCAAGAGGCTGCTCGGTGATAAAAAGCGGGTTGGTAGAAGACAGTAGATCTCGTCAGCCTGCTGAGTGACAGGGCAACATGCCAAGAGTCGTCGACTCATGGAAGCCTTGGGGAGGCTTCTTGAAAAAGATTGTCTTGGGCGCACTCGTCTGTCTCGTTCTCTATGGGATCACCGGCTTCTTCGTGATGCCTGTGGTCGTGCGATCTCTCCTTACGACATACCTCTCGGAGATGCTCCATCGGGATGTCACGATTCAGAGCGTGTCGATGAATCCTTTTGTGCTCACCGTGCAGATCCGGGAGAGTTCGATCACAGAGCCGATCCACAACCTCCCGTTCGTTTCATTCGATGAGCTCTTCATTGACCTTGAGGCGGTCTCATTGTTGAAGGGTGGACCGGTTGTGCGGGAGATCCGCCTGATAGGGCTACACGCGACTGTTATTCGCCATGAAGACCTGACCTACAATTTCTCGGATGTCATCGAACAGCTCAGGCAACCGCGCGCGAAGCCATTCTTGTTCTCGTTCAACAATATTCAGGTCACAGAGGGAAGCATCACGTTTGAGGACCGATCCCAGCAGGCCGGCCACCATGTGTCGGACCTCACGCTTGCTATCCCTTTTATCTCCAACCTGCCTCACTCTATTGAGGTATTCGTGCATCCCGCCTTCCAGGCGAACATCGATGGAACTCCGATCATCTTGGTGGGAAAAACGAAGCCCTTCAGCCCCTCACATGAAACGGTCGTCGATATCGATATTCATCAGGTCTCCCTTCCACGGTACATGGAATACTTCCCCGCAAAGGTCGGCTTCAAGCTCGTGACCGGCATGCTCGACACGCAGCTCTCTCTGTCCTTCCTGCAAACGGCTGGGAAGCCGTCTGCGCTGATCTTGTCCGGGCAGGCCGGGATCAACCGGCTCGTCGTGACGGACAGACATGATCGCCCGCTGCTGACCCTTCCGCGACTTGAAATCGGGATCGAAGCCATCGATGTCTTCGCGAAGAGCGCGAGCCTGACAAAGCTGTTCCTGCAATCTCCCGACGTGCATGTCCGGCGGGACAAGCATGGAACTCTGAACCTGCAATCCCTGGTTCCCAAGGAGGCGCCCAAACAAGCCGGGCCGGACCAGCCGAGCGCATCGAGTCTTCAAAGCAAGGAGACACCATTCAACATCCGCGTGGCTGAAGCACAGGTGGTCGATGGAACGATCACCTTCATCGATGACGCGACCAAAAGACCTTTCAAAATCACGCTCGACACGATTGCGGTCGCGGTTCACCATTTCAGCACCGAGCCGTCCCAAGCAGCCGAGGTGGACATCTCACTCAAGACTGAGGCCGGCGAGATGCTGAAGCATCGCGGCACAGTGAGCGTAGGTCCGCTCACGGCTCAGGGATCTCTGGAGCTACAGCGAATCGTGTTGAAGCGGTACAAGTCCTACTTCGGCCGATCCTTCCTGTCCACCATCGAAGGTGGGTTCCTTGATATGTCGGCCGGCTATGTCTACAGCGGAAAGGACGGGGGACCGTTCACGGTCTCAGGCCTGGCCGGCCGGCTCACCGCGCTTCGGTTGACACAACGTGGGGAGAGAGAGGAATTTCTGAAGATCCCGGTCTTATCTGTCAAGGACTGTGAACTCGATCTCAGGAAACGGTCGGTCCTGATCGGTAGCCTATCGAGCACGAACGGACGAGTGGTCGTCAGGCGGGAGCGCAATGGTGCGCTGAATCTGAGCCGGCTGCTCGCTCCGATCAAAGGTACAGTGACACTTGGAAGTGTAGCGTCACAGACGCGACTGTCACCTTCCTCTCCGAACTGGGTCACCCAGGTGAATAACCTTGCCCTAGACCGGTATGGCGTCAAGCTGGAAGATAGCGTGCCGTCTGTACCGGTGACCATCGTCGCAGAACCTTTGAATATGACGATCACACATGCCAGCACCGCCAAAGATACCAAAGCCCGCATGTCGGTTCGCACGACCGTCAATAGGACCGGAACGGTATCAGCGGAGGGATGGGTCGGGCTGCGTCCGCTCGCCGCGAATGTCAATCTGAGCATCGAGGAATTGGACGTCGTCCCGTTCCAGGGCTACGTTGCCGACCATGTCAAGATCGTGGCGACAAGCGGCGCTCTGTCCAGCAAGGGGACTCTCATCCTGTCGACCGGTCAAGACGATCACGTGGCCGCGACCTTTACAGGAGACGCCTCGCTGACAAAACTGACGACTATGGATCAGAGGCACGAGGAGGACTTTCTCAAATGGGACTCGCTCTACCTCGACGGCATCGAGGCCGGGAACAGACCCGCTCATGTCCAGGTTCGGGAGGTGGCTTTGACGGACTTCTACTCTCGGCTCGTCGTCCATGCTGACGGCACATTAAACGTCCAGGAAGTCCTGCACCGTGAACCAAGAGCGTCAGAGGGCGCTGAGGCCGCGGTAGCATCGACGACAGCCCCCGGTGTTGAGTCACCGGCGGAACAGATGAAGGCGATGGTTGAGCTGGTCACGTTACAAGGGGGACGCATTGACTTTTCCGATCGCTATATCAAGCCGAGTTTCTCCGGACTGCTCACGGACATTGGTGGAAAGATCTCCGGGCTCTCGTCTGAGGCCAATCAGCAGGCAGACGTTCGCTTGCAAGGTTCGCTCGATCAGACCTCCCCGCTTGAAATCACGGGAAAGATAAACCCCCTGGGCAAGGATCTGTTTGTGGACCTCACCTTGGATTTTACGGACATCGAATTGACGCGGCTCACGACCTATTCCGCAAAGTATGCGGGGTATACGATTGAGAAGGGAAGACTGTCGTTAGGTCTGAAGTACGTGATCGCCAAACGAAAGCTCGACGCCCAGAATAACGTGACTTTGAAGCAACTGACCTTTGGGGAAAAAGTGGACAGTTCGGAAGCCACAACGCTGCCGGTACGGTTCGCCGTCTCGCTCCTCAAGGACCGGCAAGGGGAGATCAAACTGAATGTCCCGGTGAGCGGATCCTTTGATGATCCCCAGTTCAGTGTGTGGGGAGGCATTGTGAAAGTATGCAAGAGCCTCCTTGCCAAGGCCGCCTCTGCACCGTTCGCATTGATCGGTGCGTTATTCGGGGGTGGTGGTGATGAGGAGCTCAGCTATGTGGAATTTGAGTACGGGAAGGCGGATCTGATGCCGGTGACGGAAACCAAATTGAGAAAGCTTGCGGAGGTTCTCTATGAGCGTCCCTCGCTCAAGCTGACCATGTCCGCGCATGTGGATGTGGTCAAAGATCGGGAGGTCCTACGACAGCAGCAGTTTGCACGCAAGCTCAAGCTTCAGAAATTGACTGAGGTGATGAAGCAGGGACCCACATCCGTCTCGCCGGAGACGCTGACGATCGAACCGGATGAGTACGCCGCATATCTGAGGATGGCCTATAAGCAGGAGACGTTCCCGAAACCAAGAAACCTCTTTGGATTTACCAAGGACCTCAACGTGCCGGAGATGGAGAAACTCATGCTGACACACATTCAGGTGACCGAGGAGGACCTGCGCCAACTTGCCATGCACCGCGAACGGCGCGTGAAAGACTATCTCCTCGACGCCCAGATCGAGCCGGAACGGATGTTTTTAGTGGGGGCGCCGGCTGATTCCGGTGGAAAGGACAAGAAGGAGAACATGCTGAGGGATAGCCGAGTCGACTTCGTCGTCAAGTCATAAGTATAGTAACCAGGTCATCTTATCTGAATTCTTCAAAATTGAGCAATTGTGACCAGCGACCATCTATCTAAGATTCTAGCGTGGTCCTGGATGGAAGGGCCTGGTTTATGCCGTCTCATCATTGCGCTCGTCGAGAGTCGACTGAAGGGCGAACGGTGAGCGTTCATTGCACGGGATAGGAGAGGAGGAGACGTCATGTCATGCGCACGCTGTGGAGGGTTCTTGACCGAGAACTGGTGGGATTTCGTCGACGAGGTCGAGCAAAGGAAGCTCCAGGGAACGAGATGCGTGAATTGTGGGGCTATCGATGATCCGGTGATCCTGACGAATCGTCTGCGGCCACATCGCACTCGAACGATCGTTCCTCGCGGCCTCATCAGCATAGGCAAACAGGTGGGGCCCGGTGACGGGGGCAGAAGGTACCAAACAGGCGCCAGTCACGGGGGCTGAAGGCGAAAAGCTGTCGGCTCTCTTGAAACCAGATCCACCGAAACCAAAGGAGCTATGGGCATGCTCTCTATCAGCGATCATCTCTCCCTCCTGCAGTCTCTTTCAGGCAGCGGGCCCAAAGGATTGATTCACCTTCGTAGTTCTTAGAAAAAGATCTGAGCAATTGTGAACAGACGGCGGGTTTTCTGTCCGGCATGATGTCGCGACGGGGAGTCCTGTGCAGCCTGAGCCGTAGCCATACAGCGAGACCGGCAGATGATCGTGAGAGCCGGTCTGGCCTGGCTTAGTTCTATCGACCTCGCTCTGTTCGGTCGGAAATCAGTTTCCACAGGTCTCTCCTCAAGTTGCTTCTCAACCAAGCGCCGTCTCTTTCAATCATTGCACCGGGCGAATTCTGAGTTGACGCAGGAGTCTTATGGACACGGTTCGATCCGCCGCCGCCCCTAGTCCCGAATTGGAAGAGCCGATTCGCGCCGAACTTTTCGGCGTCGAGCGGCTTGAACAGCATGCTGAAAGTCTGGCGGCGGCACAGATCGTCACCGGTGCTTCACGGCGGGGCCGGTTGCTCACGCCACGGGTCCTGGAGAACGGGCGGGTCTTGCTGGAGTCCTACCGGACCATCGCCCGCGCGATTCGGGAGGAGAAGGCGATTACTCCTGCGGCCGAATGGTTGGTCGACAATTTTCACATCGTGGACGAACAGCTTCGCGAGATCATCGACGATTTGCCTCCTGGGTACTACAGGCAATTGCCCAAACTGGCATCCGGCCACCTGCAGCACTATCCGCGGGTGGTCGGAGTCGCCTGGGCATTCGTCGCGCACACCGACAGTCGATTCGACCCCGACATGCTGCGCCGCTTTGTGGCGGCCTATCAGCGCGTGCAGCCGCTGACGATCGGTGAATTGTGGGCCGTGGCCATCTCGTTGCGTGTCGTGCTGGTGGAAAACCTGCGCAGGCTGGCAGAGCGGATCGTGCACAGCCGTGCCGCCCGGTTGGAAGCCGACGAACTGGCCGACAGCCTGCTGGGCGCCGGGACGTTGGCTCCCGAGCCTCCGGCAACGGTCCTCCGTCGCTTTGAGAACAGACCGTTGGCCACGGCGTTTGCCGTGCAACTCGTCCAGCGGCTGCGTGATTTGGATCCCAAGGTGCGGCCCGTCTTGCTGTGGCTCGACGAACGTCTGGCCGCGCAGGGCACGACCGCCGACGATATGGTGCACGCCGAGCATCAGCAGCAGGCGGCCATGAGCGTCACCGTGCGCAATATCATCACCAGCATGCGGTTGACGTCCGCTTGTGACTGGGCGGACTTTTTCGAGAGCGTCAGTCCGGTCGATAAGATCCTACGGGGCGCCCCTCGCTACGATGAAATGGATTTTGTGACCCGGGACACCTATCGCCATGCCATCGAGGATCTCGCACGCGGCTCGGGTTCCTCCGAAATCGATGTGGCGACCAGGGTCGTGGACCGCGCCAGGCGGGCGATGGGTGAGCCGCATGCGAGTGAGCAGCCGGAGCGGGAGCGCCACATGGACCCCGGCTATTACCTCATTTCCCAAGGACGCCGGGCGTTTGAACGCGAACTTGGTTACAGGGTGTCCTGGAAGCGCCGGATCCTGCGTTGGTATGTCCAGGCTGCAGTGCCGGGCTATCTGGGATCGCTTGCACTGGTCACCGCCATGGTCCTGGCCTTGCCTCTGTGGTATGCCGGCGAAGCCGGTATGGCAGTCGTGAGCCTTGCGCTCCTCGGTCTCCTCGCGCTCGTGCCGGCGTCTGATCTCGCCATGGCGCTCATCAATCGCACGGTCATGGCAGTCCTCGGACCAAGGCCATTGCCTCGAATGGCCTTGCGCAACGGCATCTCCAAAGAGGTGCGAACGATCGTGGTCGTGCCCACCTTGCTCACGAGCCGACAGGGCATCGAGGAACAGGTCGAACGGTTGGAAGTGCATTACCTGGCGAATGCGGATGATGAGCTGCGCTTCGCCCTGCTCTCAGACTGGAGAGACGCTCCGGGCGAACGTATGCCGGAGGATGCCGAGCTGCTGGCGACGGCAGTGGAGGGGATCGCGCATCTGAACAACCGGTACGGCCCCGCGACGGGCGGCGGGTCGCGCTTCCTGCTGTTTCATCGCAGGCGTGTCTGGAACGAGTCCGAACACACATGGATGGGATGGGAACGGAAGCGAGGCAAGCTGCATGAGTTGAATCAATTGCTGCGCGGCTCGACCGGCACGACGTTCATGTCCGTCGGCGGGCACCCTCCCGAGTCTGTTCCTTCGGTCCGGTACGTCATCACGCTTGATGCGGACACGCGGTTGCCGCGCGGAGCCGCGCGCCGGCTGATCGGCACCATGGCCCATCCTCTGAACCGGCCTCGGTTCGACGCTCTCGCCGGACGCGTCGTCGAAGGGTACGGAGTCGTGCAGCCGCGGATTACGCCGTCGCTCCCGATAGATGGCGAGGGCTCCTGTTTCCAAAAGACGTTCTCCGGCCCCAGCGGGATCGATCCCTACGCCTCGGCCGTGTCGGATGTGTATCAGGATTTGTTCCGGGAAGGGTCGTACACCGGCAAGGGCATTTACGAGATCGACGCCTTCGAGGCGGCGTTGGCGGACAAGGTGCCGGACAATGCGATGCTCAGTCACGATCTCTTTGAAGGGCTCTTCGCTCGCGCGGCCCTGGCGACCGATATCGAATTGTTCGAAGCCTATCCCGCCCACTATGAAGCCGCGGCAGCCAGGCAGCATCGATGGGCGCGCGGCGATTGGCAGCTGCTGCCCTGGCTTCTCGGGCGCGGGCATGTCGGATCTGAGCGCCGCCGTGCGCTGGTGATTCCCGCGATCGGTCGTTGGAAGATCCTCGACAACCTCCGCCGCACCCTGTCTGCTCCCGCCGCGTTTCTGACCTTGATCGTTGGGTGGCTGGTCCCGGCTGGATCTCCCTGGATCTGGTCCTGGTTCATTCTGGCCACGATCGCGATTCCGTCGCTCTTGTCCTTCATACTCGGACTCTATCCGCGCCGGCGCGGGATTTCCTGGCGCAGCCATATTCGCGGGACGGTCAGCGATCTGAAGTTGGCCGCGACGCAGATCCTGTTGACGGTCACGTTTCTGGCGTACCAGGCCTGGATCATGGCGGATGCGATTGTTCGTACCCTCGGCCGGCTTGTCATTACGGGGACTCAGTTGTTGGAGTGGGTGACCGCGGCACAGGCCGAGGATGCCTATACCTGCAAACTGCCGGGGATGTATCGACGCATGGCGGGCGGCCTCGTGCTGGCCGTCGCGGCTGCCGGTGGGCTGGCAGCCTGTGGGCGACCCGAGTCCTGGGCTGCCGCAGCCCCGTTCATCCTGCTCTGGATGGCGGCTCCAGCGGTGGCGCGCTGGGTCAGCCTGCCTCCGAGACTGACGGGAGCCGAGCCGGTCTCGCCGGCGGATGCCAGGACGCTCCGGTTGATTGCGCGCCGGACCTGGCGGTTCTTCGAGGTGTTCGTGTCCCCGGAGGACCATGCGCTGCCGCCCGATAACTTTCAAGAGGATCCCAAACCGGTCGTGGCCCACCGGACGTCGCCGACCAATATCGGGCTCTATCTGCTTTCGACCCTTGCCGCCCGCGACCTTGGGTGGCTGGGCACCCTGGAGGCAAGCGAACGGCTGGAAGCCACGCTGGCGACCATGGGCCGTCTCGAGCTGTTTCACGGACACTTCTACAACTGGTATGACACTCGTACCCTCCATCCGTTGGACCCGAAGTATGTCTCCTCCGTGGACAGCGGCAATCTTGCGGGACATCTATTGGTCCTGGGCAACGGATGCCGTGAGTTGATTCAACAATCTCCCCTCGACGGCGACCTGTTCGCCGGAATAGACGATGCCATTCTGTTGTTGCGCGACGCGCTGGCCGACCTTCCTGACGAACGACAGACGCATACCGTGACGCGAAAACACCTCAGCCAGGCCGTCGATGGACTCGCCATGTCGCTGCTGTCGCGGCCGGTCGATGCCGCAGGCTGGACCGACCGCTTTACCCAGCTGACCGCATCGTCCCATACAGTCGCAGACATGGCGCAGGCCCTGGCGCAGGAGCGCGCAGAGGGGCCGGATGTGGAGTTGCGCATTTGGGCCGATGCGGTTCGGGCCTGTGTGGAGAGCCACCTGCGGGACGTGGAACTCGTGCTTCCATGGGTCCGCTTCAGCTCGAAAGACCTCGCGGCCCTGTTCGGCCCTCCGTCAGGGCCGGTGCCGGAGTGGATGGCCATCGAACCGTTCTTTCATCCCGTTCCCACGTTGGCGGCCGCTCCTGAGCGTTTCACGGCTGCGCTCCATGCGCTCGACCGCTTGCGGGACGACAAGCTCAGCCATCCGTTGCAGAACAGGGCCACGTTGGCAAGGATCGGTCTGCTGGCCGACGCCTTACGGCAATCGGCCGCGAATGTTGCCGCCCTGATCCGTCGTCTTGCGACTATCGCACAGACGGCGGAGCAGATGGTGCGTGCCATGGATTTCACGTTCCTCTTCGATCCGACGCGCAAGCTGTTGTCCATCGGCTATCGCGTGACCGAGAACAGTCTGGATCCCAACTGCTACGACTTGCTGGCGTCGGAAGCCAGGCTGGCGAGCTTCATCGCCATCGCCAAGGGCGACGTGGCGTCATCGCACTGGTTTCACTTGGGCCGTGCCCTGACGCCTATGGGAAAGGGTTCGGCGCTGATTTCCTGGTCCGGCTCCATCTTCGAATACCTCATGCCGGCCCTGGTGATGCGTTTCCCGGCAGGCAGCTTGTTGAACCGGACCTATGAGCTGATCGTCCGCCGGCAGATTCAATACGGTGCGGAGCGCGGCGTGCCCTGGGGCGTCTCGGAATCCGCCTACCACGCGCGCGATCTCGACTTGACGTATCAGTATTCGAGCTTTGGTGTGCCGGGCCTGGGCCTCAAGCGCGGTCTCAGTGAAGATATCGTCGTCGCGCCCTACGCCGCTGCCCTCGCGGCCATGATCGATCCCGCGGCGGCGACGCAAGACTTCGCCCGTCTCGCCGAGGCCGGCGGCAGGGGCGCCTACGGGTTCTATGAGGCGCTGGATTACACCGGCACCAGGGTTCCTGAAGGGAAGAGCGTCGCCGTTGTGCGGGCCTACATGTCGCACCATCAAGGCATGTCGCTGGTGGCGATCGCCAACGTCCTGAACGATGGGGTGATGAGGAACCGTTTCCACGCCGAGCCGATGGTCCGGGCCACCGAGTTGCTGCTTCAGGAGCGTACGCCGCGCGACGTGCCGGTGGCGCGACCACGCGCCGAAGAAGTCTCCGCAGCGGCGCAGGTTCGGGACCTCGTTGCGCCGGTGGCGCGGCGATTCACCTCTCCGCATGAGGCGACCCCGCGGACCCATCTGCTGTCCAACGGCCGGTATGCCGTCATGCTGACCGCGGCAGGTTCGGGGTATAGCCGGTGGCGGGATATTGCGGTCACACGCTGGCGCGAGGATGCGACGCGGGACTGCTGGGGCTCCTATATTTTTCTGCGCGATACCCAGACGGGGGACGTGTGGTCGGCCGGCTATCAGCCCGGCGGCGTCGAGGCCGACGACTATGAGGTGTCCTTTTCCGAGGAACGGGCCGAGATTATCCGGCGGGACGGCGACTGGAGCACGACGCTGGAGGTCGTGGTGTCGTCCGAGGATGATGCCGAGGTGCGCCGCATCTCCGTCACCAATGTGGGGACCGGTGCGCGCGATTTGCAGATTACCTCCTACGCCGAGCTGTCTCTGGCTCCACAGGCCGCCGATGTGGCCCATCCGGCCTTTGCGAATCTCTTTGTTCACACGGAATTCGTGCCGGAGACCGGCGCGTTGCTCGCCACACGCCGCAGGCGATCGGATGAGGAGGCGACGGTGTGGGCCGCCCAGGTGGTCGTGGTCGAAGGCGACAGCGTGGGTGACCTGCAGTATGAAACGGATCGCGCCAGGTTTCTCGGACGCGGGCACCATGTCCGCACGGCCGTCGCGATGATCGATGGGCGGCCGCTGTCGAATACCGTCGGGTCCGTACTCGATCCGGTGATGAGCTTGCGCCGGACGGTGCGCGTGCCGTCGGGGGGGACCGTGCACGTCGTGTTTTCGACCATTGTCGGCCCGACCCGCGATCAGGTGTTGGAGTTGGCCGACAAGTACAGTGACCCGAGGGTGTTCGAGCGCACCCTGTCGCTGGCTTGGACGCAGGCGCACGTGCAACTGCATCACCTCGGCATCGGCACCGACGAAGCGCAGCTGTTCCAACGACTGGCCAATGCGGTGCTGTATGCCGATGCCTCGCTGCGACCGTCTTCCGAGACCCTCGCTCACAGTACGATGGACCGTGCGGCGCTGTGGGCGCACGGCATTTCGGGCGATCTGCCCATCGTGTTGGTGCGCATCGACAAGGCGGAGGATGTCGACATCGTCCGGCAACTGCTGCGGGCGCATGAATACTGGCGGATGAGGCAATTGTCGGCCGATGTGATCATCGTGAATGAGAAGGCCTCGTCGTATGAGCAGGGGCTGCAAGGCTCGCTGGAAGCGCTGGTGCGAGGCAGTCAGTTGCGCCTTTGTCCGGATGTCGGCGGGGCGCGAGGCAGTATTTATCTCCTGCGGGCCGATCTGCTCGCCCCTCAAGATCGGATGCTGTTGCAGCAGGTCGCCCGAGTCGTCCTGCTGAGCCGGCGGGGCACATTGGCGGAGCAGGTCACTCGATTACAACGCAGGCAGAGTGCGGCGCCGCCGACCCTGCCCTCACGGCGCGGAGGCCTCGGCCTGGATGTGCCGTTGCCTGAACGGAAGCTCGAATTCTTCAACGGCCTGGGCGGCTTCGCAGACGATGGTCGCGAATACGTCACGATCCTGGGCGAAGGATTGCGGACGCCGCAGCCCTGGATCAACGTCATTGCGAATCCGTCGTTCGGGTTCCTCGTGTCGGAATCCGGCTCCGGATTCACCTGGTCGCTGAACAGCCACGAGAATCAACTGACGCCCTGGTCGAACGATCCGGTGACCGATCCGTCCGGAGAAATGCTCTACATCCGCGATGACGACTCAGCGGAGACCTGGAGTCCGACGGCATTGCCGATTCGCAATGACCAGGCGTCCTATGTCGCTTGTCACGGACAGGGCTATAGCCGCTTCCATCATGGTTCGCACGGCATCCTGGTCGAACTGCTGCAATTCGTGCCGCCTGAAGATTCGATCAAGATCTCGCGACTCACGCTGCAGAATGCGTCCGGCCGCTCGCGTCGCCTTTCTATCACGGCCTATGCCGAATGGGTCCTGGGGAGTTCCCGCAGTGATTCCGCGCCCTACATCATCACGGAGATCGATCCGGAGACCGGTGCGCTGTTTGCGCGGAATGCATGGGGGGGCGAATTCGGGGGGCGCATCGCCTTCGTCGATCTTGGCGGGAAGCAAACCTCGTGGACCGGTGATCGCACGGAATTTTTGGGTCGCAATGGGATCCCCGAGCGGCCTCTGGCGCTTGAGCCGGGAGGAGAGCTCTCCGGAAAGGTGGGCGCCGGTCTCGACCCCTGTGGGGCGCTGCAACTGTCGATTGAGTTAAAAGCAGGGGAACGCGCCGAACTTGTCTGGTTTCTTGGTCAGGCAGAGGGGAGGGAGCAGGCGCGTTTGCTCATCACACGCTATCGCGATGCCGACGTGAACGCGCTCTTGCGCGAGGTGACGGGCCGGTGGGATGACCTGTTGGGCGCAGTCCAGGTCCGCACGCCGGAACGGGCCATGGATGTCTTGTTGAATCGCTGGGTGCTCTATCAGACGCTGGTCTGCCGGGTCTGGGCGCGCGCGGCGTTTTATCAGTTGAGCGGAGCCTATGGGTTCCGCGACCAACTCCAGGATGTGATGGCCTTGAGCGTGGCGGCCCGCGATGTCACGCGCGAACACCTGCTGCGGGCGGCAGCGCGGCAGTTCGTCGAAGGCGACGTGCAGCACTGGTGGCATCCTCCGTCCGGGCGCGGTGTGCGGACCCGTATTTCCGACGACCTGCTCTGGTTGCCCTATGCGGTCATCCAATTCCTTGAAGTCACCGGTGACATGACGGTGCTGGATGAACCGGTGCCTTTTCTGGAAGGCGCGGCATTGGCGGAGGGACAGCAGGAGTCGTACTTTGAGCCGCGACGGTCCGAGCTGCGCGCCACCCTCTTTGAACATTGCGCGCGCGCGTTGGACCGGAGCCTGGCCGTCGGCAGTCACGGCCTTCCGCTCATGGGGACCGGAGACTGGAACGACGGGATGAACCGTGTTGGTCAGCAGGGCAGGGGGGAAAGCGTCTGGCTCGGCTGGTTTTTGCATACGGTGCTCTGGGAGTTCGCCAAGGTGGCGGCCTTGCGCGGCGAGCATGGTCGTGCGGAAACGTGGCGGCTCCACGTGAGTGCCTTGAAGGCTTCGCTCGAGCGGGAAGGGTGGGATGGAGAATGGTACCGCCGCGCCTACTTTGACGATGGTCAGCCGCTCGGTTCCGCTGCAGACCAGGAGTGCCGCATCGACTCGATCGCGCAGACCTGGGGGGTGATCAGCGGGGCTGCGGACCCTGGTCGTGGCGCGCGCGCCATGGCGGCGGTGGAACAGCATCTTGTCAACCGGCGGGACGGGCTGATTCTGCTCCTGACTCCGCCGTTCGACCGGATGCCGCGGGATCCCGGCTATATCAAAGGCTACGTTCCGGGTATCCGTGAAAACGGCGGCCAATACACCCATGCGGCAGTCTGGACGGTGCTGGCGTTCGCGGCGCTGGGTGATGGGGACAGGGCCGGCGAGTTGTTCCGTCTGTTGAATCCGGTTCATCGCATCTCCTCGCGATCGAACGTCCAGCGCTACAAGGTCGAGCCCTACGTCGTCGCCGGCGACGTCTATGCCGAGCCACCGCACGTCGGTCGCGGGGGATGGACCTGGTACAGCGGTTCGGCCGGCTGGCTCTACCGAGCCGGGGTGGAATGGATGCTCGGCTTCCGCTTGCGGGGCGCCACCCTCTGCATCGATCCCTGTATTCCGCGCCACTGGCCGGGGTACTCCATTCGTTTCCGGTATCACTCGGCTCTCTATGACATCGCGGTGGAAAATCCGCGACAGGTGAGTCGCGGGGTGACGTTGACTGAACTGGACGGTAAGCCATTGACGGGCCGCGACAACATCCCCCTCGTCGACGAGGGGGAACACCACATCCGCATCGTGCTGGGTTGATGGGCGTCAGACGAACATCACTCGCCCTGGGAATTCCCCGGAACTGAGCTGTTTTGACCAGTCTGCGATCGGCCTCCCGGACATACTGTAGTTTGCTCAAGCGTTCAAAACAGATTCCATGCATAGATGGTGGGAAGGAAGTAGAAGGTGGCAGCATCGCAAGGATGTGAAGCGAGCGGTCACTCCCTGACCGGATAGAGGCCGGAAGTGAATCGATAGGCATATTTCCGACAACTGAACATTGTACGGTGTGTAAGGAGGACCAGATGAAAACTCGCTATCTGCTCGGACTGTGTGTCGCAGTGATGACCGGTGGGACACTCATCGCCGCTGCGGTACCTGCCGTCATTCAGGCTGAAGAGAACAGGGTGATCAGTGATTCGTGGTTGACGGCCAAAACGAAGATTGCACTCTTTGCCGACGCCAGGGTGAAGGGGAGGCAAATCGAAGTGGAGACGACACAAGGCCGGGTTACCCTCAGTGGTACGGTCGATTCGGAGGAGGCCAGGCAGGCCTCGGAGGATATTGCGGGGGGAGTTTCCGGCATCAAGGGCGTTACCAATGTGCTCGAGGTGGCAGCCCCGCCGACCGGCATGACGCCTGCTCAAGATGACGCGGTCATTACGACCCGTATCAAAGACCTCATCATGGCCGACGAAGACACACGTCTCAAACAAGCCAATATCACGGTTCGAACCAGTAGAGGAATCGTTTCGCTTACCGGTGAGGTGCCGGATATCTCCACCAGCGCCCATGCATCCTGGAGTGCCTGGAAGACTCCCGGGGTGAAGGCGGTGAAGAACGATCTTACGGTGAAGGAGGCGACATAGGACCGGGTCGCACCAGTCTGCAGTGCACCCTCTCATCAGGAGTTGTTGCCATGAAGAGTTTTCTCGGTTCGATCGCATTTGAAGTGCTCGTCGGTTTGGGACTCGTCCATTGGAGGTACGTGGCTGATACCAAGGCGACTCCAAATTCGCAACGGACCACGGGAGCTGTGACGAAGGTTGATGGAGCGGCTCCTTCTGTGGGGCAGGCTTCGCTCGACAAAGACGTGCGTCTGAGTCTGGACCGGATGTCGAAGCGCGACGGCCTGCCTCAGACCTTCAATGCAATCACAGACTGTGAGCAACTCTGAACAGACTGAATCCGGTTGGAGGGACATACTGTAGACGTCATGTGCTTGCGTTAATGGGATCGTGGATCGAGAAAGGAGTCGCGATGTTGTACTACGCGCTCATGTTTTTGTTGCTCGGGCTTGTGGCGGCTGCTCTAGGTTTGTCAGGAATTGCCGGGGTCGCAACGCAGATTTCTTGGGTGTTATTCGTGATCGGAATCGTGCTCCTGATCATTCACGCGGCGAAGGGGCATGCGCCTCGCGTGACCTAAAAGAGGCCGACTGTTCACGAATCATCGCAGAGTCTCCCTGAGCAGGACGGGAAAGTGGAGTGTGGCCAGGCTCATGTGATACATGTTCAGGAGCTTCGCTCACTCAATGACCGATCAGCGAAGGACCATGCCTTCGTTGCTTGACGGAGATTGTGCAATGGGTGAGACCCTGGGCACAAAAGACTCCGGGCCCTCCCATCAATTCTCTGTTTTTCGCGCCGTGAGGATCGTGGCTGGGTGCAGGGTCGTCGTGTGCTGTCTCGTTCTAAGGATCGCGTCTGCTGCGGTTGCGGTCGACGATTCGTACATCGCCGGTTATGCTGCGGCAGTGCTCGAACATGAGTTCAATGTGCCGGGCGCGGTCTTGCAGGTGCACGGTGGCGTGGTCGTCGTGACCGCAGACTCGCTCGGCAAGGTCGACCGGCAGAAGGTGCTCACGGC
Organism: Nitrospira sp.; assembly: GCA_030123565.1. Taxonomy (NCBI): domain Bacteria; kingdom Pseudomonadati; phylum Nitrospirota; class Nitrospiria; order Nitrospirales; family Nitrospiraceae; genus Nitrospira; species Nitrospira sp. The sequence continues at coordinate 479,279 of CP126122.1, forward strand.
ACTGGAAAAAATTCCCGGCGTCGTACGAGCCGAAGTTCGAGAAGAGACGCAGTCTTCCGCTGTCCCGGAGAATCCACCGGCTGCCGTCATCCAGCAGGAACTTCCGAAACCGGAATCGAAATTTCTTCCTCGGGGTCTTCTCGTCGCACCGTTCCATGCCGACCCGCGGTGGCCGCATTTCTCCGTCGCATCCCGCCAAGTCTCATTGGGACAGGAACCGAGGAATACCGGTTCGGCCAATTTCGGTGAAACGTTTGCGCTCTACCGTAACGCGGCTCCGTTGGACGGCCAATGGGAAATCGCGCTGCAGGCCGGAGTCTTCAGCGTCTTCAATATGAGCGCCCCGTCCGGATCGAAAGACCTCATCAATGCCGACTATACCGTCGGATTGCTCACCAGCTACCGGAGCGGTCCGTTCTCTGGCTTCGTCCGCCTCCACCACCAGAGTTCCCACCTGGGCGATGAGTTCATTCTCAATAGCCGGACACCCATCAATAGAATCAATTTGAGCTTCGAAGAACTCGATGTGAAGGTCTCCTATGAGTTGGCCTCCTGGTTCCGGATCTATGGGGGCGGGGGCTGGCTGGTAGGGCGAGATCCGAAAGATCTGAGCCGCGGCACGAGTCAATTGGGAACTGAACTCACCAGCCCATGGACCCTGTGGGGCGGCAAGGTTCGCCCGGTCGCCTATGTGGACGCTCAAGCGAATGGGCGAAGCAATTGGAGGGTCGCCAGTTCCGTCATGGCGGGGCTTCAATTCGAGGATGCGCGAATCGGAGACCGTAAGTTGCAGGTGTTGGCGGAGTATTTCAGCGGGCCATCGCCCAACGGACAATTTTACAATCAAAATACGGAGTGGATCGGCGTCGGTATCCACCTGTATTACTGATTCAGTCCGATCTCCCGTTGCCGGCATGGTCAAACCGATCATGCCGGGGTTTCTTCATACTGCGCCAAGCGGCGAAGCGAGCAATTGTGAACAGACGAATGCTCATCCGGAGTCTACTATGGAATCGATGGCGGACCTGATGTCGCCGTGGCTGCCGAGGCGCGTCTTTTTTCTTGATAGGTCTCTCGTGGAGACGACCAACCAAGGCTGGTTTTCCTTTATGCTGGCCCATGATTCGAAACATGGTACGTCGGCGCAGGGAAGGGATCGGCATCGGCACGAGTCTCGTCCGGTTCCCGATCACGGTTTTGGATTGCGATGCGCGCTCCTCTGCCTGGCGGCTAACACGGTCTTTCCGTCACAGCTCTCGGCCGGGACGTTGGATCAACTCCCTGATTTGACCGACAAAGCGGCTCAAGCAGTGGTCACGCTCAAGGGCCGCGACAACTTCAACAGCGAGTATATCTATGATGTGAGCGTGAAAAACCTGTCGTCCGATCCCTTAGTGGGGGAGTCGCTCGTGGTCGTTCTTGACAAGATCACCAATATCGGCGGCGACGAATTAACGGCGGGCACGAGCGAATCGAACCTGAGTCGCATGGAGATCCTGGGGCAAGACGGTGAAACAGACGACGGCAAACCCTACTTCCGCATCCCCCGCGGGTCCGGGCCGGATCTGCCGCCCTACAACGAAAGTCGCCCTGCCACCGTGCGGATTCGCAACAAGGACTATCTGATCGTCTTTACGCCGTTCTTTAAGGTTCATGGGCTAAAACGGACGCCGCCTCCACCGAAACCGAAGGAACAAGTGTCGCCATTACCTCCAGCCAAGACCCCCGCCGACAAGCTCATTCAGATGCTCATTCAGAAAGGCGTGCTCTCTGAAGAAGAAGCGCGCCGGCTCTATCAACAATAATCCCACTCCTCTGTACTCGTTACCGGGCTGCGATGGGCAACGCCTGCCTGGTTCCGGTCATTTTTCCGAACTGAGCAATTGTGAGCAGATTGCGAATCGTGCTTGGGGGCAGAATAGATCGAGCCTAAATTCTTGACAACGTGTGATGCCTGCGTGTCACGACTCCCCTCAGGTGAGCTGGCTGTCCAGCTATCCCATAGCGGGTGCGGACGGCAGAACCTGTGAGCGATCAACAGGCGGCAACTCATCGATCCATGAAGGAGCGCACCTATGAGCACATTCCTGAGAACATCCATCACGCAGTGCGTCTCGGCTGCGGCCTGTCTCATCGCGGTCACGGCGACCCAGGCGAATGCCGATGACCATGATCGGACGACCAAAGTGAGCGGGTCCATCTCCAAGATCCAGCCGGAGCGTATCTCGGTCACCACGTCGTGGGGCCACATGAGCATCCAGTCGGATGCGTTTGCCGATGCCAAGGTCGGCGATGAGATCACCGTGTGGGTCAATGAAAACAATGTCGTCATTGATGCCTATCCCAAAGGAGCGCCAAGGCCGGAGCACCGCTGGATTCGAGGCAAGCTGACCTATACGTCTTCGGATCAACATGCGATCAAACTTTGGACGCCTGAAGGCGAAAAAGAGTTCACGGTCAAACGAAATCGTTCAAAATTTACGATGTTTCAAGAGGCGGCGCTGATCACCGTGCAATTGAACGACAAGGGTGAGGTCATCGATGTGCACCGCCGGTTGGAATTGGACCTCGCTTTAGCCGCCGTCCCTCACACGACGCCCGGTTTCCGGATCAAGTTGGAGGGTGTGGTGGCGGACATGAAGTCCGGACAGGTGTTCGTGAAGACCCCCGTGGCACAGTACAGCTTGAATGCCAAGACGGCCCCGCAGGACGTCAAGATCGGCGACGAATTGACGCTCTGGGTGAGCGGCAACAATGTTGCGGTCGACCACCATCCGAAAGGAAAAGAGGGTGTCCATCGCTACATCACCGGCCAGCTGACCTATACCTCCGGGGATATGAAGGAGATCATGCTCATTACGCCGGAAGGGGTGTGGTCGTACTCGGTTCAACACGGAGAGAGCAAGCTCTCCGGGATGAAAGAGGGGACGCCGATTACGGTCGAACTGAATGAAGCCGGTCATGTGATTGAAATTCGTAAGGCCGGCTGAACGGGTCATGGTGAATAGAATCTGCGACATGGTCGAACCGGTCATGCCGCGTCCCTTCCGAATGACTTGGGGGGATCGATGGAGCGTCCCTGCAGATGGTGACGGTGATGTCCATCCGTATGGTCTCGGCGGCGGCGCTGCTGGCCGCTACGGTATTGTTGTTGTCAGTCATCGACGCCTGGTCCGCCTCGATCACCATTGCCGGGAACGGCCCAGAACTCCGGACAATCGAACAGCTGGCCCGAGCCTTTGAGAAGCGCCACCTCGGAAGTTATGTGCAGATTCGATGGGAACTCTCGTCTCAGCCGCTTGAACTGGTCATGTCGGGTGGGGCAGATGTCGCCGTGACGGGGTACCGCGACCCGGATTTGACGGAGGTCCCCATTGCCTGGGACGGCATTGCGGTCGTGGTGGACTTCACGAACCCGGTCAAAGCGTTGATGAGACAAGACGTGGCCTCGATCTTCACAGGTGCAGTGACAAGATGGTCACAGCTGGGCGGGCCCGATATCGAGATCCATCCGATCGATCGTCCGCCGAATCAGCATATCCGGCAGAGTTTTGAAGAGCTGTTGGGGATTGTCGGCCAAGCGCCGAAGTCAACCAGGGTGATTCGATCCGACCAGCGAGCGATCAGCACCGTGGCCGGCGATGTATCCGCGATTACCTATGCCTCACTCGGAGTCGTGCTGGATGCGGTCACGTACGGGGTGGGTGTCAATCTGTTAATGATCGATCAGGTCGATCCGGCCGAGGAGACGGTGAAAGATGGACGGTACCCGCTGCGGCGGCCTGTGCTGTTGCTCAAGAGGAAAGAGGCCGACCCTGCGGTCGATGCCTTTGCCGAATTCGCCCTGTCCTCGGAAGGGCAGGCGATCGTCGATGCGATGTTCGTGCCGTATCGACCACCGGAACAACAGCCTGTGCCGGCAGGTATCACGCCTGACCGTCGCCAGTGAAGAAATTCCGGCCCGCTTCAATCGATGATGCGGAAGGAGAGTCAGTTCGGGCCACAGAGAGGTTTTTACGCCTGTTCAGGGAGGCTGATCATATGTTCCCGTACCTATTTGCGCTGCTCATGACCATCGGACTTCCCCTGTCCGTCTTTGCTCAATTCGTGGAAAGGAGTGAGTCTATCGAGATCGCCAAAGGCACGAGGCTCTGTCCGAAGGTGAGCCTGGAGCCCTCCAACGGGATGCGCGATTCAGGAAAGATCTTTTGGCAGGTTACCAGCAACGTGCGGGCCAATGGGACGCAGAGCGTCAGCGCGTTTGTCCGTGAGTCCATCTACGACCGCAAGAGCGGCGACATGAAGATTCGAGAGAGCAGGTATGACGACGAGTATGCCGTGTTATTCAAGAAGGATCCTGCACGCAAGGGGATGCTGCAGATCGTCAGTCCTGAAGATGGGAAAGTGGAAGCCACGGTGGAGACGTGCCCGAAGAGGAAAAGCCGTTGAGTGAGCGGCGGAAGCGGCCGTGAGCGCCGGCTGACACTCAGGATGGGGACATCTTTCTCATCAATCGAAGCATGAAAATATATATCTGCATGGAATCAGCGGCTTGCTGGTTGAGGTCCGGAAAGCGCGTTGACACTCGCTTGGACAACGCGTAGGGTGACCATATGACGTCCTGAGCCACGCCGACTGTCCTATCCCTCGCGCATCTGACTCCCTCCTGCGCGACTGATTCCCGGTCTCCGCCGCTTCGACGTAAGAACCAGCCCCGATTCGTTTGTGACAAGCCGGTCTCCTCGTTCGAGGTGCTTCGTCGTTCAGAATATGCCCGGCAGGCGCCACAGGCCGTCGCAATGGGGCTGTGGCGCAGGAACCCTCAGTGAGCCATAAGGGGGTGTCTATGATCAGCCTCGTCTCATTCCTGAGAAGATGGTGGTTTCAGTATGCCTATCGCGGTTCGGTCGATTCGATCTATGCCTGTACGTTGTGGGCACAGACCTTGAGGCGTGTGTTGTAGTACTGCGCGAAAGGGGATTTGATGCATTGTTCACGTTGCGATGGGCTGATGGTTACGGTTTGGATGAGGGATTTGTCATATTCCGGCACGGTCAGGGGATGGCGCTGTCTTCTCTGTGGTGAGGCCACTGACCTCGGAATCGAAGCCAATCGAAAAGGCCATCCGGCCTTGACTCGGGGCCGGCCTCGCCTGCCTGGATCTCTTGCGGCCAGGTATGAGAAGGCCAGGTCGTAGTCGGGCCGTGCGCCGACGATCCTTGTGCAGGCGACAGACGTATGGTCTGGGCGCACAAGAGTCGCAGCGGTGCGGTTCCGTGCGAGGAGGTCAAGATGAATGTCTGGCATGATATGTGGCCCGAGATTTCGGTCCTGCTTTTTTTGATGTTCATGGCCGGCCTGCTGGTCCTGACGTTTGTATTCACTCGGTAAGGGGCGCTCAGGACCGGTTCGTTCCGCGGCGGTCACGTTCCGCTGCGACTCAAGAGGCAGACGCGCGGATGGTGTCGTTCTCTATGAGTGAAAGTGAGCAATTGTGATCAGACTGCATTCCTTCATTGAGTTTACGATATAAGAAGTTGCGACTACCTTCTGTACCATGCTGGTCGTGTAGTCACCTTCATTCGTCGTTCGTGAAGCGTCGTTCGTCTCTCGTTTCAGAACCGGCTGTGGCATGTTCGCGAGATACGTTTCACGATTCACGCTTCACGGATCGGCAAGCGAGGCGAGAACAGAGCTGGCGGGCTTTTCAACATCCTGCCAGAAAGAGAGAGGCCCATGACACGATCCACCCAAGTACGCCTGTTTGCTCTTCTCCTGATGTCGACGATGGGTGGGGGTCCATGGCCGCTTCTCGATGTCCAGGCTGCGAAGGAATGGGCGTCGCAGGAGGTGGCGACGATTCTCACTCAGTCATACCAGCAGTTGCTCATACGACCGATGGCGGTGGAGACGAGCATGTCTCAAAAAAACGAGACGGACCAACAGCGTGATACGGTTCAAGCCGGCTATGAGGTGCAGTTGTCGAAAGGCGAGAAAAGTGTAAAGCAGATCGTCGAGGCGATCGCCCTCTCACCCGAGTTTAACGCAAAGTGGATCACGCCTCACATGGGGACCGCGCAGACCGGCCCCGCGCCTGGTGTGGTGGTGCCGGTGGCCGCTCCGGAAAAGGCCATCGACAATCTCTACTGCGCGTTGTTGGGACGGCATGTGGACAGCACGTCACTGGCGAGTGCCCGCAAAGATCTGGTGAGTTCTGGATTTGAACGTGTGATTCGCGACCTGATCGACGGGAAGGAATACCGAGACCGGTTCGGCGACACCAAGGTACCGCAGCCGAGCAGCGAGAAGCAGGCCGTGGCCGGGTGTCCGCAAGTCAATAGACAGTAGTCGTGTGGGACCCTCAGGCCTTGACCGAATCAGGTCCGGCGGCTTGGAGGAATTGGCGATCACTTCGGGACGTCGGATGGAGGCACAGGAGGAACATGACACCGGAAGAAAGAATCACGAATATGACGAAAGCCATCAATCAGGCCATCAAGGTCATGGGGGATCGGTTTGGATCGACGGAGGAGGATGTGGCGCGGGCCATTCAAAGCTTGAAGACATCAATGCAACCGGTTCCGCAAGCCAAGGACCAGAACGCCGGGACTGCGACGATGGCCCCATGAATAGGAGATCGGATGATGGAGACGCATGCCATCGCACGTGAGCACATCGACATCACGGAAACGCTGGTTACCCTGTATGTGTTTCTGGCGCAGAGCCTGGACCGCTGTCTCCATGAGGCCGTACGAGCCGAATCCCCCGAGCAGGAACTGTTGGCGAATCTCGCTGCGATCAAAGCGCAGATGATGGACATCCTCACGGTCAACCCGGTGGTCAAGGCGAAGGTGGAGGAGGAATGTCGGCGGGTGCTGTCACTCGCGAGAGCCTGCGTGACGGATGGACCGGGGAATACCGTTGCGATGGAGAGCGTAAGAACGGAGCGGGCCATCCTGAAAGACAAGACGATGGCCCTGAGCGATCTGCTTGCCGTGTTTCGTGCCACTTGAGTCAAAACGTGCCCGGTCGGCCGCGATCATCCTGTTGCTTGAGACCCGATGCAGGCGACCATTTCCATGGAGGACGACATGAAGACCACACCACAGACATATGTCCTGACGTTGCATTCTCCATCCCGCAGCGCCCTTCGGATCTGGAGAGGGAAGAACCTCCACCAGCTCCGTCACTGTTCAGCCAAACAAATCGGCCATGTGTTGACGGAAATGCAAGAACACCTGGACCATTTGCGGCGCACGCTCGTGCCTGCCGCCTCCGCAGGATCCTATTCCTTAAACCACGGCCGTTAATGCCGGACGCCGTTTGATGGTGGACTGATCCTCCCGTGTCAGACCTCGTTCGTCTGCTTGCCGGTAGGCCAGAAAATCCACGGAGTTTTTCCAGAATTGTCTGCTCATACACCTTCGTCATATCAGCCTCTTCAATCTTGATACCCCGACGCCTCAAGAAACCGCTGCTTATCCAGGTCTGCTTCGGAGGGGCAATCAACGGTAGAGGGCCGGACGGCCCACCAGGGGTCTGCCTAGTGTCCCGCCGTCGAAGCGCTGAGTAAGGTGACGACTGAACGAGTCATCACATCAAGAGGTGTGGCTGTGGATATATCCAGCAGGGGGTGGATCATACCATGTGGTTTCGTCGCGGCCTGCGCGGCAGCTTCTTTGTTTGGAGAAGGGCAATCACTCGTACAGGCGGAGAAGCAAGGCAACGACCAGCGTCGATCCATCGATCCTGCGATTGAAAAGACAAAGGAAAAGGGGTTCGACGGCGTGGATTTTTCTTATGATGTATTCGGCGCTTCTCCCGGGCAATCGGCCAACAGGCTCGCGGAAGAAGTGATGGCCAAAGACGCCGCGGAGAAGCCCAAGGTCATGGCCAAGCACTCCAAACTGCTCAACGAGCGGTACAAATTGGATTGTCAAAGCCGCAGCGGGGTGACGATGACCAAGGGAAAGCCGCAGCCGAGCGGCCCCACAGTCAAGCTGAAAGACGGTATGACGTGGGAAAAATTGTCTCAGATGAATGCGGAGGAAATCAGAACCCGCAAAGCCTTCCCCTCCGGGTTCATGCGGCTCCCGCACGTCAAGCACGATGTGGGAGGTATGGTGTTCCCGCAACAACAGATCGAGCAGTTTCCAAGGCTTGAACGGTTCGATGTTGAGTTCGATCTTCCCGATTGTTTCCTGCCGGAATTTCCTCCCCCGATTTTTTTGACGACCCATCCTGAGTTGGGCGATGTCTCGCAAGGCGAAGTGCTGAGTGCGGATAATTTCGATCGTCTGTTTCGAGGACTGATCACACCCGTTCAGTTGGATGGGCTGCGGATGCTGGTCACTCAATTCCCGCAGGAAGAATTCAACCTGACGTCGGATCGCAAATCCCACAAACCGAGCCTGGGAGTCGCCTGTCTGGATTGCCACGTCAATTTCCATACGACCGGCCAATTCCACTTGAATCCCGATACTCGTCCTCAACGGGACCGGCTGCGGTTGGATACCGTCAGCCTGCGAGGCCTGTTCAACCAGCACATTCACGGCTCGAAACGCAGCCTGCGCTCCGTCGAGGATTTCACCGAGTTCGAACAGAGGACGGCCTATTTCAACGGCGACCAGATCCGGGCCATCAAGAAAGGCATGAACGTCGTCGATCGCTTGCAAGTGGCGCATATGGCCCAAATCCAGAGCATGATCGATTTCCCTCCCGCCTCGAAGCTGGATCCCATGACGGGACGATTGGATCGATCCCGAGCCAACCAACAGGAAATCGCCGGCGAGGACCTCTTCTTCGGCAAGGCGCGCTGCGCGGGCTGTCACCAACCTCCGGCCTACACGGATCATATGATGCACGACCTTTTTTTGGAGCGATTCGGGGCCGAAGCGGACGGGCCGATCAAAACCTTCGCGCTCCGCGGGATCAAGGATTCGCCACCCTATTTCCATGACGGACGGTTGCTGACCCTGGAGGACAGCGTGGAGTTTTTTAATATCGTCGGAGGGCTCCACCTCGATCGCGGGGAAAAGGCCGCCCTTGTGGAATTCATGCGGGCGCTCTAGTTGACGGTCTCCTTGAACAATCAAGCCGCTAGCCGTGCTGTCTGATTCGAGTCGTGCGGATACCTCTGTTCAATCAGGATGGAGAGGAATCCGGTGCCGGACGTTCGTCCAGCACTAAATGGATTCCGATTCATAAACCGCGTATAAACGGAGTCGGCGTCGGCGCCATGACTCTTGTGGAGCGTGGAACGGCGGCCGGTCATGAAGGAGCGAAGACCACTCATGGAACGTTCGTGGGGCGATCTTCATATCGGCGCGACCCTTGTGCATGAACAGACCGTACACTTCAAGGTATGGGCGCCCCACGCCAAGGAGGTCGCCGTCAAGATCACGGCGCCAGCGGAAAAGACAATGCCGCTCCAATCGGACGGCGCGGGGTATTTTGAGGGACGTCTCGAAGGGGTGGGGGAGCACGCGCGCTATTTCTATGTCCTGGATGGCGCGAAGGCCAGGCCGGACCCTGCTTCCCGCTTCCAGCCAGACGGCGTCCATGGCCCGTCCTCCGTGGTGGATCCCGGCGCGTTTTCTTGGACCGACCAGGCCTGGAAGGGGCTGGCGCTTCGGGACTTTATCCTCTATGAACTCCATGTCGGAACATTTACCGAGGCCGGCACGTTCGACGCGATCATTCCGCTGCTTCCCTACTTGAAGCGGGAGGTCGGGGTGACCGCGATCGAGTTGATGCCGGTCGCGCAATTTCCCGGTACGCGCAACTGGGGGTACGATGGGGCCCATCCGTTCGCACCGCACAACGAGTACGGCGGCCCGGCAGGCCTCAAACGATTGATCGACGCCTGTCATGGGCAGGGCCTGGCCGTGGTGCTCGATGTGGTCTACAACCATCTCGGGCCGGAGGGGAATTATCTCCAGGACTATGGCCCCTATTTTACCGATCGGTACCGGACGCCCTGGGGGCAGGCGATCAACTATGACGGCCCCGACAGCGATCCCGTGCGCCGATACTTCATCGGCAATGCGCTCTATTGGATCGGCGAATACCATGTCGATGCGCTCCGGCTGGATGCGATCCATGGAATCTTCGACTTCAGCGCCAGGCACATCCTGCAGGAGCTGGCGGAAGCCGTGCATCACGAGGCGGAGCGGCTGGATCGTCTCGTGCAGGTCATCGCCGAGAGCGATCTCAACGACACCCGTGTGATCATGCCTGCGACATGCGGCGGACATGGGTGCGATGCCCAATGGAACGACGACTTTCACCATGCGCTCCGCGTGCTGCTCACGAGGGAGAAGGAAGGCTACTACCAGGATTTCACCGGCATGGCCGATCTCGTCCAAGCGGTCCAGGAGGGGTTCGTCTATGCGGGCCGCTACTCCGAGTTTCGCCGGCGCCGCCATGGCAATTCTTCGGAAAAGATTGCGCCGTCGCAGTTCGTCGTCTTTTCGCAGAACCACGACCAGGTAGGCAATCGCGCCGATGGAGGGCGGCTGAGCACGCAGCTTTCGCTTGGAGCCTTGAAGGCGGCCGCAGCCCTGGTCCTGCTGTCTCCCGGTATTCCGTTACTCTTCATGGGTGAGGAATACGGCGAGCGCGCTCCCTTCCAGTATTTTATCGACCATGGGGATCCGGCGCTTGTCGAAGCCGTGCGGAAGGGGCGGCGGGAAGAATTCGCGCCCTTCGGGTGGCGTGAGGAAGACATTCCCGATCCGCAATCCCCCTCCACCTTCGAGCGGAGCCGGGTCCGGCCGGGCGTTGCCACGGACAGGCGGTCACAGGGCCTGTTGCGCTGGTACCATGATCTCATTGATATGCGGAAACGACTGCCGGTTCTCGGCGCGAGCATTCCCGGTCGACACCACCACGCCGTCTGGTCCGATGAAGGCCGTTCCGTGCTCCTGTTGCATCGCTGGATGGAGGATGGTCCATCGGCCTTGCTGTTGATCAACTTCACTCCTGCCCCACAGTCCATCGCTCTTCATCGACCGAGCGGGTCTTGGCGATTGGCGCTGAATGCAGCATCGATTGATTATGGAGAGGCAGGCGACGGACAGGCCCTCGTGCCTGGGACTTTTGATCTCCCCGGAACGGGACCATCGATCGTCCTTCCTCCCTATGCTGTGGCCCTCTATCTCTCGCCGGACCATGGCCCCTTCCCGGCATAACCTTCCTGATTTTTGGTTTGCCTTCTGCCGCCGCTAGGGATATTGCCAGTATGACCAGAACGTCTACTTCTGTAAGGTGTGGGGGTGCCGGAGCATGGTGCTTCAGTGAGCCCCCTACAGTTGCAAAGATCGCTACAAGCATCGATGTGACCATGGCGCCGGCTGGTGTACCTGTGAATCGATCCAAGATTCTCGCCTTGATACTGGCCGGAGGGAAAGGTGAACGGCTGATGCCGCTGACGGAGGTCCGCAGCAAACCGGCGGTTCCCTTCGGCGGGACCTACCGCATCATCGATTTCGTGCTGAGCAATTTTTATAACTCCGGCATCATGGGCATGCATGTGATGGTGCAATATCGATCGCAGTCGTTGATCGAGCATCTCCGGAGGGCTTGGCGGATCGGCGATGGGGAACGGCAGTTCGTGACCGTGGTGCCCCCGCAAATGAACGGGGGCGGCGGCTGGTACGAAGGGACGGCGGACGCGGTCTTTCAGAACCTGAATCTCATCCACGATTTCGCCCCCGATATCGTGGCGGTGTTCGGCGCGGACCATATCTATCGCATGGACATTCGCCAGATGGTGCGGTTTCACGTGGAACGGGAGGCGGATGTGTCGGTGGCGACACTGCCGGTGTCCCTTTCTTCCGCCCAGGGGTTTGGGATCGTCGAAGTCGACAGGAACAATCGAATCATCGGATTCGAAGAGAAGCCGCCTATGCCGAAAGCCATGCCGGGCCATCCCGATCTGGCGTTCTCCTCCATGGGGAATTACCTGTTCAGCACCGATGTCTTGCTCAGAGCGCTGGAGGAAGATGCGCGGAGCGAGGGGTCGCATGATTTCGGCCACGATATTCTGCCGCGCCTTCTGCAGACCGACCGCGTCATGGCGTATAATTTCCGGGACAACGAGGTACCCGGCATCGCCTACTACGAAGAACCGGGCTATTGGCGTGATGTGGGTACCATCAAGGCCTATTGGCAGGCCAATATGGACTTGCTCGGCGAAACACCGGCCTGTGACCTGCGCAATCGGGAATGGCCGATCAGGAGCGAACCCTCCAGTGGTCCTCCCGCGAGCCTTGTGAATTGTTATGTCGATCATGCCGTGATCGGCGAAGGCAGCCAGATCATCGAGGCGGATATCCGACGTTGCATCATCGGGCGCCATGTGCGGATCGAGGCCGACGCCCAAATCGAGGATGCGGTGATATTCGACCATGCCCGTATCGGATCGAAGGCGCGCCTGCATCGGGTGATCATCGATCGCCAGAATGAGATTTCGTCCGGAGCGGAGCTGGGGCACATGGACGGGTCGGGAAACCCTGCGGTTCAATGGACGGCGTCGGGCCTTGTGGTCCTCCCCAAGCCGACGGTGCAGGAGGATCTCGCCAAACGCCGATTGTCCTCTTACTGAAATGTCCCGTCGTGATTGTGAGGTCCATGCCGCGTATCCCCGTCGCCACCTATCGTCTCCAGTTACACCATTCCTTCACGTTTCGTGATGCCGCGCGCATCGTCCCCTATCTACATGCGCTGGGGATCACCGATTGCTACACCTCCTCCCTGCTGAAGGCAGTGCCGGGCAGCCTGCATGGGTATGACCTGGTCGATCCCGGTGCTTTGAATCCGGAGCTGGGAACGGAGCAGGAATTCGACGATTTCGTCGCCGCCCTCAAGCAACAGGACATGGGGCTTCTGTTGGACGTGGTCCCCAACCACATGGGCATCCGGACCACGCAGAACCGCTGGTGGTGGGATGTGCTGGAGAACGGACCCAGCTCTCGTTATGCCACGGCCTTCGACATCGATTGGGCTCCGCTGAAGCGTGAACTCGAGGACAAGGTGCTGCTCCCCATCCTCGGCGAACAGTACGGCACGGTCCTGGAGAATCAGGAGATCCGCCTCGCGTATGAAGAGGGTGGGTTCGTGGTGACCTATTTCGACCACACATTCCCCATTGCCCCGAAGTCCTGGGCCGGGATTCTGTCGTTTCGGCTGTCCGAACTGGTCGAGACGCTGGGCGAGGAGGACGAACACATACTGGAACTGCATAGTATCCTGACGGCCCTGCGCAATCTGCCGTCGCGCCATGAACGTGGGCCGGAGCGGGTCGCCGAACGGTATCGCGAGAAGGACATCGTCCGGCGACGGTTGTCGGCGTTGGTCGAACAGTGCCGGGAGGTGCGGGAACATGTGCTGGCGAATGTGGCGGCGTATAACGGAACCGCAGGGGATTCTGCGAGCTTCGATCGGCTGGATGCCCTGTTGAACGAACAATATTACCGGCTGGCTTCCTGGCGTGTGGCGTCGGAGGAAATCAATTATCGACGATTCTTCGACATCAATGAACTGGCTGCCATACGGACGGAAGAATCCCGTGTGTTCGAGGAATCGCACCGGCTCATTTTCCGCCTGCTCAAGGACGGTCGAGCGACCGGCCTGCGCATCGACCATGTCGATGGGTTGTACGACCCGGAGCAATATCTGGTTCAGCTGCAGGACTGGGCGGCCCGCGAACTCCCGCAGGACGCACCGGGGGAGCAGCCGTCGCTCTTCGTCGTCGTGGAAAAGATTCTCGGCAAGGGAGAGCAACTCCCGAGGACATGGCCGGTGTCCGGCACGACCGGATACGACTTCCTGAATCTGGTCAACGGACTGTTCGTGCAGACCGATCAGGAGCGGGCCATGGACACGCTCTATGCGCGTTTCATCGGGCAGCGTCTGCCCTACGAGGAGTTGGTCTATCAGAGCAAGAGACTGATCATGCGGGCTTCCATGTCCAGCGAGATCAACGTGCTCGGCCATCAGTTGAATCTGCTGTCCGAACGTGACCGGCGCTATCGCGACTTCACCCTGAACAGTCTCACCCATGCGATCAGGGAAATCATCGCCTGTTTTCCCGTGTACCGGTCCTACGTGACGGCCGCTCAAAAGGAACTGTTGGAGCGCGATCAAGCCTACATCGGCATGGCGGTGGCCCGCGCCAAGCGGCGTAACCCGGCGCTGAGCCGTCATGTCTTCGATTTTGTCCGTGACCTCCTGTTACGGAGGCTGGAGGACCGCGCGAATTTGACGAAAGAGGAGCAGATGAGGTTCGTGGCGAAATTCCAACAGGCTACCAGCCCCGTCACGGCGAAGGGGATCGAAGACACGGCCTTCTATATTTACAACCGGCTGACCTCCCTGAATGAAGTGGGAGGAGAACCGGCTCAGTTCGGCCTGTCGGTCGAGGCGTTCCACAAGCGGATACGCGAGCGGCGCGCAGGCTGGCCCCACTCCCTTCTCGCGACCTCCACCCATGACACCAAGCGCGGCGAAGATGTGCGCGCCAGGATCAATGTGCTGTCGGAAATCCCCGAACGTTGGAAGCGTGCGATCACGCGGTGGGCCAAATTCAACAAACGTTTTCGAACGGACATCGACGAGGCTCCCGCGCCGGATCGCAATGAAGAGTATCTGCTCTATCAAACCCTCGTGGGAGTCTGGCCCGTCGCGGCGATGGACGATGTCCAATACGAAGCCTTTCGTGAACGGATCCAGGGCTACATGCTGAAGGCGATCCGTGAAGCCAAGGTGCACACCAGTTGGGTCAATCCGCATGAGGCCTATGAGGAGGCGGTGCGCCGGTTCGTGCATTCGATATTGGAGCGCAGTGCTCCGAACCCCTTCCTGGAGGACTTTCTACCGTTTCAGGAACTGGTGGCTTGCCACGGCATGCGCAATGCTCTCTCTCAAGTTCTGCTGAAGCTGGCTTCTCCGGGTGTACCGGATTGTTATCAGGGAGCGGAGCTGTGGGAGTTCAGCCTGGTCGATCCGGACAATCGCCGGCCGGTGGACTTTGAGTTACGCGCAAGGATGTCGGCGGAGCTTCGACGTGCCTGCGATGAGGAGGGCGTCGATCGGATCGACCTCCTGCGTCGGCTCATGGAATCGTGGAAGGATGGGCGCATCAAACTGTACCTCATCCAGGAGGGACTTCGGCATCGGCGCGCGCACGCGGCGGTCTATCTGGAAGGGGATTATGTGCCGCTCGACTGCGGCGGCAGCAACAGGTCGCATCTCTGCGCGTTCGCCAGGTTGCATCAGGACCAGGCGGTGGTGGCAGTCGCTCCGCGTCTCACCGTCGGCTTGAGCGGGATGTCCGCCGCCGGTGCGCGGGGAGAAGAGGTTTGGCAGGATACGTGGGTGACGGTTCCATCGTGGAAGAGCGGGTCGGTCTATCGCAATGTCTTTACCGGAGAGCACCTGGAGACCGTCACCCAGGGAGAACGGCAGGTGTTGCCGCTTGGACTGGTCCTGAACCATTGTCCGGTCGGGCTGCTCGAACGCTGCACCTGATGACAGGGGGCCTGTTCCACACACCCTCATGAGTTGATTGTTGAAGCCATAGCCTACGCGGTTTCTTCTTCTCATCGTCCTTCCTCATCGTTTCATTTCCATCCATGCGAAGAGACGGCTGAATTCTAGGGTGCTTCCTAGCTGTCCGCTTCCTGAACGGGCGTTAATACTGAACAGAGAAGCGATGTGCACTGAGAGGGTCATTTCAGGAATCGACCAAGGAGGAACTATGAAGGAAGATGCAACCGGAACGATAGAGAAAGGGGCGGCGACGGTTCTGGATCGGCTGCGCGAAGACCATCGGAAGGTCACGCAGCTGTTCGAGGAATTTGAGGCGGCCACGGAGAGCGACGACAAGCAACGCATCGTCGATACCGCGCTGCAGGCGCTGCAGGAACATTCCTATGTGGAGGAAACGATCCTCTACCCCGCCTTCGAAGCGGCTCTGGACGAGGCAGTACTCTTGTGTGAAGCGTTTGAGGAACATCATGTGGTGCATCTGCTGATCGCCGAACTCAAAAAGATGACGGCGGGCGACGAGCGGTTCGATGCCAAATTCTCCGTGCTCGCCGAAAATGTGCGGCACCACATTAAAGAGGAAGAAGGCGAAATGTTTCCGCAGGTCGAGGAATCGGATTTCGACTGGGCGGATCTGGCGGAGAAAGCCGCTCAGGCCAGAGAGCACTTTTCCACCAAGTCGGCCCGATCCGGAAAACAGAAAAGCAAAAACTAAAGTGGCCCTGGCGCAACCGCGTTTGCAAGAAGGAGGTCATGGAAATGGCACTGAAGACAGGTCGGCGGCTGTTATCGGCTTCTACGATTGAGGGCACGCCGGTTCAAAACCAAGCCGGGGAGGATCTGGGAGAGATCAATGAGCTCATGATCGATCTTGAAAAGGGAAGGATCGCCTATGCCGTGTTGTCGTTCGGGGGGTTCTTCGGGTTGGGCGACAAACTGTTCGCCCTTCCCTGGGAGGCGCTGGCGATATCGGCGGGCGGAGATTTCTTCATTCTGAATGTGCCAAGGGAAAGGTTGGAGCAGGCCGAAGGTTTCGATAAGGACCATTGGCCGGACATGGCGGATACTTCATGGGGTGAGCGGCTCCACACCTATTATGGATACAAGCCCTATTGGTGATGAAATGTGAATCGGAAAGCAGGCTGAAGTAATCAGAGATCGCACTCACGACCCCTCACAAAGGAGAACAGCATATGAAACGTCATCTTGTCATCTATACGGGTACGCTCGCATTCGTCCTGACCATGGGACCCACGGCCTTCAGCCAGGTTTCGACCGGTGCTGGCGGAGGGGCGCCGGATTCGACCATGGGGAAAGGAGCAGGAAGCGGTGCTCCGACGGAGAGTACCAAACCTGATAAACGCACCGATCTGACCGGCGGGCAGCAAGGTGTCCCCGAGGGGTATGCGGACACGCCGGTTCGCCAGGGCAAATTAATTGAAATGAAAGACAGCAAATATATCAATGCCCCCGTGTACGGCTCACAAGGGGAAGAGCTTGGAAAAATCCATCAGGTCCTCAAAGATAAAAAAACAGGGGACATTGAATATGTGGTTTTTATCACCAGTTGGTCTCAGCGAGCCATGCCGATCAGATGGAGCCAATTTCAAACGAAAAACGACAAGCTTCAATTGAAACTGAAGAAGGAAGATTTGCAAAATGATGTGAGCATGAACAGCGACAAGGATATGTCTCCGGACGTGAAGGAGTATATGGACCGTATCAACCAGGTGCGGTCTGCACCAACCACCTCAGGCAATCCTGGTGTCCCAGGTCAAAAGGGCGCCGGTGCCACCGGGTCGATGGGAGAGGATAGCGTCGGTGGAGGCGGCCCGAGCGGAACGAGCGGTTTGCCTCCTGGACAGGCGCCGGGATTCGAGGGGGGCAACCCGAGCAGCAAACGGTAGGATGCGGTTCGGCGGAGACACAAGGGCAGGCGCTCGGAAGAGCGCCTGCCCTTGTGTATGGTCGGAGGAGAGACCGATGTTAGAGACGGTCTGAGAGTCCGATGCCCGACGGCTCAACTTCCGAAACTGCCGGCAGGGACGAACTCACACCGAGCAGCTGCTCGTACACGTCGATATACTCCTGCACCATCCGTTGTACGGTAAAGTGCCTGTCAAAGGCTTGCCGGCAGTTGCCGCGATTCAGGAGGGCGACATGTCCGACAGAACGGACCATTTCATCCATCGTTTCACAGACGAATCCGGTCACGCCATGGTCGATGATTTCCGGCACCGCTCCGCGCCGGTAGGCGATGACCGGGGTGCCGCATGCCAACGCTTCGATGAAGACCAGACCGAAGGGTTCCGGCCAGTCATAGGGAGCGAGCAGCGCGTAGGCATCGCCGAGAAAGTCGTCTTTTTCCAGATCGGTCACTTCTCCCACGAATTCGATGAGTGGATGATCGAGGAGCGGTTCGATGACGGTGCGGTAATAGTCCAGATTCGTCGGATCGATTTTGGCCCCGATTCGAAGCGGCATCTCGACCTGTTTGGCGATGGCGATGGCCTGGTCCAATCCTTTCTCCGGTGCGATGCGTCCGAGAAACACCAAATATTTCCCCACCTCGGTATGTGCTTGATACAGATCCGCCGGCAAGCCATGGTGAATCGTTTTTTGCCAATTGGCCCAGGGAATCGGATCGCGTTGGGCATGAGACACGGAGACCAGGGGCAAGTCGGTGAATTTTCCGAAGACGGGAATCAATTCGGGAAGGTCCAGGCGCGCATGGAGCGTGGTGAGGACGGGCACTCGGCAGCGCCTTGTGAGCGGGAAGGGTAAAAATTCCAAATGAGAGTGGATCAGATCAAACTCCCCGACCGAATTGAAGGCCTGCTCCAGCAAGGTGATCAAGGGCGCATCATAGTTGGTCACGACTTTGGAGAGGCGCAACGCTTCCGGACAGATCGAAACGAGGCGTGCCTTGGTGGTGGAGTCCCCGCTGGCAAAGAGCGTGACGTCATGCCCCCGACGAACCAATTCCTCCGTGATGAAAGACACGATCCGTTCGGTGCCGCCGTACAAGACAGGTGGAACACTTTCCCATAATGGTGCGACTTGTGCGATCCTCATGCTGATGGCTCCTTTGCAAGAAGGTCTCTCGAAGACAGTTCCTGTTGGATGGTTGGAGATCGGTGGCGGTCATCTCTCACTATCCCGGCTTTCGGCGGCGGACGTGATAACCGGCTCGAGTTCGATCATAGAGTCGAGGTCCGGCCGTTCGTACTAGGTGTCTCCCTAGCGTTCCGTCTGGCCGGTTTGAATGGCGAATGGTGAGGTGTTCACTTCCGTTGAGACGTTGCGATACAAGGGACGACATATGACAGCCGATAAGTCAGAGAACTCCGGAAACCGGGTGGTCATCGTCGGAGGAGGGTTCGGCGGATTGGCGGCCGCCCAGGCGCTTGAGGAGGCGGCGGTCGAGATCGTTCTGATCGATCGGGCCAACCATCACCTGTTCCAGCCGCTTTTATATCAAGTCGCCACCGCGGCACTTTCTCCCGGCGACATTGCATGGCCGTTGCGAACGCTGTTTCGTTCGCAGAAAAACATTCGGGTCGTCCTTGCCGACGTGCGGAAGATCGATCGGATTGCACAGCGCGTTGAACTGGTTGACGGCGAGCCGATTCCCTACGATCGGTTGATCCTGGCGCCGGGGGCTCGTCACTCCTACTTCGGCCATCCTGAATGGGAGGCCGATGCGCCGGGTCTGAAAACGCTGCCGGACGCGCTGGAACTTCGCGAGCGGATGCTCATGGCATTCGAGAAGGCGGAACGTCTGAACGGGACGCAGGATGTTCGTGAACACCTCACCTTCGTCATCGTAGGCGGAGGGCCGACCGGGGTGGAACTGGCCGGGGCGCTTGCGGAAATAGGGCGGAAGGCCATGGCGCCTGACTTTCCTGTGCTGCATCAAGCCGAATTCCGGATTCTGCTCGTCGAAGGAAGTGGACGCATTTTGGAAGCATTTCCGCCGGATCTTTCCCGCAAGGCACAGTCGGCGCTCGAGGGTCTGGGCGTCACGGTGATGCTGAACACCAGGGTGGAAAAGGTCACTTCGCAAGGGGTGTTGGCCGGTTCCCAGTTTATCCGCAGCGCCAATGTCATTTGGGCCGCCGGCAACGTGGCATCCCCGATTCTGAAGTCGTTGAATGTGCCGTTGGATGCTGCGGGGCGCGTCTTGGTTCAGCCGGACCTCAGCCTCGCCGGAGATCCCTGGATATTTGTGATCGGCGATGCGGCCCATTGTCCCACGCCCGGCGGCAGGCCATTACCGGGGTTGGCGCCGGTAGCCATGCAGGAAGGTCGCTATGTGGCGGAAATCATCTGCAAGCAGATTCCGGAAGGGCACCGGCCTCCGTTTGAATATCGGGATCGCGGGATTTTGGCCACGATCGGCCGCGCCAAGGCCGTGGCGTTGTTCGGGCCCTTTGCGCTCTCCGGCATCGTCGCCTGGCTGGCGTGGTGTTTCATTCACGTGTTTTTTCTGATCGGATTCCGAAACAGGTTTCGAGTGATGTTCGAGTGGATCTGGTACTACCTGACGTTCAAGCCAGGGGCGAGGTTGATCTACTGGCGTGGACGCGACAAAGGCGAGCACTAGAACGTCGGCGTCTGTCGTTTCAGGGGTGAACTACTTATTCTTGTGCGGTGGGTTGCCGGAAGGAGGCGGTGGCGTAGGTGCATCGCCACGTGGAGTTTCAGGGTCGATCGCCATGTGGGGGTCTACGACCGGCGGGGTGACGATGGCCTTGGGATCGGGAGGCATGTCCGGTTGTTTGTGAATACCAGGGTCGATTCGCGAAGGGGGCGTCGGGGGAGGCGATTCAGGACTCTGAGAACGGGGCGGCTGATCCGGTTCCACCGTTCCTGTTCCAGGATCGGCTGTAAATAGTCCGGCAGGCGAAGATGTGAAGAGGACTGCTGCCAATATAAAGGAAGCTTGCCCGACCATCATGCCTACTTCTCCTTTGCGCTACCAGTTTAAGCAAGTGTATGAATCTTTCCCTCCTTGCTGAACTAGGTGTGTCCCTAGGCCTGCAGTCGATCGTTCAGCGGGTATTTCGGCGTTGAGAAGGCGTGGCGCTTTTCATGACACGTGCGACGGCCTGTTCGACCTTGCCGATCGCCTTGCCCAATAACGTGCCGACCGCACGGCCTACTTTTTTGGCCTTGCGGGTGGCGCCGGCGGGAACCTTCGAGGCTGCCTTCGAATTCCGAACGGTTTTTTTGACCTGTTTTGAGAAAGGGGCGGTTGCGTTTTTCACCTTCCGTTTGATGGTATGGGCCGTCGGTCCGATCGTCCGTCGAGTTGTAGACGGCCTGCTCGGAAGTTTTTCGCCCGCACCCCGTACGGTTTTTCTGGCGACTATTTTCTTCAACGGTGCTCCTTTCGTGCATGGATGATCAAAGCTCAGTGAAACACGAGAATAATCAAGCTTGCAAGAGACGGACAAGAACAGATAGGCAAGGGAAATACCTAGTTGTCGAAAAGCATGTTGCTACCCACAATGTTATCGCCCTTTGTTCCATTTATGCATTGAGGAGGAAATGGATGATGCGCTGTGGTCTGTTTGCCGTCGGTCTGCTCTGCGCCATGGTCCATCCGGGAGGCTCAGGATCTTTTCTCGCTATGGCGGCGGATCGCTCGACCGATTCGGCTGCCGCGCAAGATGACGATGTTCGCCGCCAGCGGCCGGTGGCCGACGGTGAAATCGAGCGGTATGTCTTGGACCCGCGCGGTGAAGTGGAAGGTCTCCTGCTGGCCGATGGATCGCACCTGTACGTGACTTCCCGTGCGGCGGATCAATTGGTGCAGGCCCTCAAGCCAGGCGATCACGTGCTGGTCTATGGCCGCCGGAGTCCGGGCGCACTGCTCATCCAACCTGATATGATCAGAAATCTTTCGACCGGCACGACGTTCGTCGTTCCGTTGCGCCTGGACCTTCCGATGCAGGAACAGGAGCAACATTTGTCGGTGACGGAATTGAAAGCCGCAGGAACGATTCGGGTGTTGCTCTACCATCCGATAAAATCGATCGTCCAAGGGATGCTGTTGAGCGACGGCACACAGATACGCCTCCCGCTCGATGTCGGCGAGGACGTACGAAAGTCGTTCCATGTCGGCGATTCGGTGACGGTGCAGGGCAACGGTACCGACAATGAATTCGGTCGATCGATCGAGGCGATCGCGATCAGTAAAGGAGGTGGCCCGCTCGTTCCGTTGGATGCCTCGCTTCGCAGCCTGCCGTAACGCCATACGAATTCCGTCGCATTCCTCTAGTGTGATGTCCTAAAGATTCATGTCATAAGCCCAGCGGTTTGCCCCCTCACCGTCTCCTCTCCCCCGGTGGGGGAAAGGGCAAGGGAGAGAGGGGGAGCAGCCCACGCAGATCAATGCAACGAACTTCAGAGACAGGACAGTAGCAGGATGCTGAAAAAGTCCGCCAGCGGCGTTCTCGCTTCGCTCAGCGGCTCCACGTACCGAAAGAGTATTCGTCGCCTCTTTGCTTGCTGCGGCCTTGCTGGACGGCCCTTTTGAGCATCCTGCAAGAGTATTCTTCTGCCGTGCCATCATTGTAGGCCATCGGAGTTTTCGAGCGCCAACAGGGTTTTTCCGCAGCCTGCTAGTGGTTCGCCTAGGGGCAATGCGGAGGGTGGTGTCTTATAACAAGACGATCTGCAACCTCCTGTGTTCAGTGAATTGTTCGATGAGAATTCCTCAAACGACAATGGATCGCGGTCACGGGGAAATATTCGGCAGGCGGGCCATCAGCCTGTTTCTGTGTTCGACGGCTTTCGGTGTGATGCTGTGTGCGGGCTGGGACGGAGTCGCCCAGGCAGAGGAGCCGACGCCTCTGGCCGGTAAACCCCATCACACGACCCTGTTCGGCGAAGAAATCTATGTGCCCCCGCGCGATCGCCGCAACGTGACCGCGGCCAGTTTCGGCATTCAGGCGATTCCGAACGGGCCGAGCCAGATGGAAGTGCTTCCCTTCGGGGCGTTATACGTCTGGCGCAATTGGGATGACGACAACCGCCGATTCCGCGGTACCTTTTCCGGAGTGGTCAACGATATCGACTACACCATCGGCTTGCGGGAATATCCGAATTGGTCGCTCATCTTTACGTGGGACAATTTCATCCTTCCCCTGGGCCGTTCGGAATATGTCGAGGGTCAGCGCATCAGGGAAACCGAACTGGAATGGAGCTATGCCTTTGCCGGCGCCGGACTGGGCTATCGACTGCCGGTCCGTCCGTTCGAGCAGGACAGCGCATTAAACATGTTTCTCACCTACGAGCCTGGTTATCGCTGGTTCAAGGGAACCACCCACACGTCTCCGCAATACGGCGTGCCGAAGGATACCTATGAGGGCCGGATCCATTTTCGCCTTCGCATGGACGCGCTGGCCAGGAATCTCATGGAGCTTCCCCATGAAGGATTCACGCTCGGAGGTGATTTCATCCACGGGCATCGCGCGAGATGGGACCAGTGGGGCGGGGCCCCGTTCGACAAGCCGGATTTCAAAAAGGAGCAGACCTATCTTCAGGCGACGGCCTACGTGCTGTTTGCAACCGGCCTTCCGTTCATCGAGAGCGAGAAACATCGTCTCATCACCAGCCTCCATGGGGGGATCGGCAAGGATCAGGACCGCTTCTCCGCCTTCCGGCTTCCCGGGCGGCCGACCGGCTATGAATGGGAGGCCGTGTCCCTGCCCATGATCCACGGTGTGGCCTTCAACGAATTGTTCCCGCGGCGGTATGCCGTGGCCAACCTGCAGTACCGCTATGAAGCGCTGTTTTTTCTCTACCCCTATCTCGAAGCGACTTGGGGGCTGGTCGAGCGCCCTCGCTTCACGACGGAAGGGGCTATCAAGAACGTGACGGATTCGCTGCCGACTCTGGGTGGCGGCCTCATTACCGGGGCGCCGTGGAAGTCTCAAATCGAACTGAATTACACGTATAACTTCGGTATTTTTCGTGATCCCGGCGGCGGGCCGCCGACCAAGGGCGGGCATGGGCTGATTTTCTTCTGGTCGAAACAACTTTAACCCCCCTCGCTATCATCATGAGAGAGTGGTAGGATTCGCCCGACGGCATCTTCCTTGATCTCTCCTCCTCTTTCCCGGGAGCGACAGCATGAAGCCCACAGTACTCATCGCCGACGACCACACGCTCGTGGCAGAGGGTATCGAAAAACTTCTGGAGCACGATTTTCAATTATGCGGCAGGGTTGCCGATGGGCGGGCACTCGTCAAGGCCGTCGAGCAGTACAAGCCGGATATCGCCCTGGTGGACATCGCCCTTCCGTTGCTCAACGGTCTCGATGCCTGCCGCCAAATCAAAAAGGCTGCCCCGGAGGTCAAGCTGCTCATTTTGACGATGCACGGCGAGCAGTATTTCGTGACCGAAGCCTTCCGTGCCGGAGTCTCGGGCTATATGTTGAAACAATCGGTGGCGGAAGAGTTGATCTTTGCCATCAGGGAAGTCTTGAAAGGGCGGCTCTACGTCTCGCCCAGTGTGGCGGAGAATCTGGTCGAACAGGCGCTGCACCCGGACGAAGGCGGACCCTCACGCTCCATCGAATCGTCCGGCAAGCTGAGCGCGCGCCAGCGTGAAGTGTTGCAGTTGATCGCCGAAGGACAATCGACCAAGGAAATCGCCTCGACGTTGAATGTGTCGATCAAGACGGTCGAATTTCACAAAACCCGCATCATGAAACAACTCGGCGTCCATAGCACGGCCGAACTTACCAAACACGCCATCGCCATCGGTCTCATCGCCATGCCGCGGCAGCCTACCGTACCTGGTCCTCAGGCCTAGTCACGAGTGGGCTATGGGTGCTGGTCATCGAGTGTCGTCAATCCCTGTGAGAGGGCGAATCTGGTCAGTTCGGCCGTCGTGCGGATACCGAGGCGGCGCGTAATGTTCCCCTTGTGAAACTCCACCGCCTTGGTCGAAACCTGCATCGTGGCGGCGATTTCCTTCGTGGAAAAGCCCTTCGCCAGGAGTCGCAGCACCTCCAGTTGCCGCGGCGTCAGTTTGGATGAAAACCCTTCCGGCTTCACCCAGGGCGTTTCGATCGCATCCTGTACTTCAAGCGAGAGTTGCGGAGAAACGTATCGCTGATTTTTCATGGCGGCGGAGAGGGCCGACAAGAGTTCGGTCGAAGCCGACTGCTTCAAGACATAGGCGGATGCGCCCAACTGGAACGCCTGTGAAATATAAAACGGCTCGCTCATCATCGTCACAAAGATCAACTTTGCGTGGGGGATCGTCGCCTTCAGCTGTCGGGCTACCTCCAACCCGTTCAACGTCGGCATGGAAATGTCCAGCAGGATCATTTCCGGCGCCAGTCCAGGAGCGATGTTCAGGAGTTCCTGTCCGTCGGAGGCCGTTCCGACAATCTCGAATTCCGGCTCGAGAAGTTGTCGATAGGCCTCCAGCACCAGGTTGTGGTCGTCGGCGATGATGATCCGAGCTTTGGACACGGTACTCCTTTTGAGAGCCCGCTACGCGATGGATTCGGCTACGGGCTTTTTATCCGCCAAGGAACTGTACGGGTACAGACATCACCATAACAGGCGTTAGGGTTTCCTTTTACACCACTCCTCGCCCTCAATTCACTCCTTACCATATATCTTGCCGACATTCCTGCCTAGGAATCTCCCCGGCTTCGAACGTCGGCCAGGGCTTCGCCTAGTAGGGGGAGCACGCAGAACTATAGTACCGTCTGAAGGCCATAGGATTTGTGCTTCGAGGAGGGGCAAGTAACGTAACAAGAGGGTAGAACGATGAAGGGGGTCGCAATGACAAGATCGCCGGAACTATACAAGGTAAAGTCCTATGATCTCTTCGGCTTGTCGGGTATTTCCGACCAGACGGTGCAACTGCATTTTGGATTGTACGAAGGATATGTCAAGGCGGCGAATGCGCTCCGCGCGCAGCTGACCGAATTTATGCGGGACGGAAAACTGGATCAGGAAGAAATGCCCGCCTATTCTGAACTGACGCGGCGCTTAGGGTTCGAATATAACGGCATGGTGTTGCATGAATATTATTTCGGCAATCTCAAGCGAGGAGGAGGGCACCGTCCTGGTGATCGGTCGGCATTCGGGCAAGCCGTCGAACGGAGTTTCGGCAGCTTCGACCGTTGGAAGGCGGATTTCTGCAGTGTGGGGATGCTGCGGGGCGTAGGCTGGGCGATTTGCAATATCGATCCGTCGAGTGGGCAAGTCTCCAACCATTGGATCTCATTGCATGAGCATGGAAATGTGGCGGGGTTCGTGCCGGTTTTGGTCATGGATGTGTGGGAACATGCCTATCTCCTGGATTACAAACCCAGCGAACGTAAACAATATATCGATGCCTTCTTTTCCAACATCGATTGGAATCTCGTCGAAGACCGCCTCCAGTCCGGGTACTCGTCTAGGACGGCGGTTCCTCGTTGAGGAGGTGATCATGCACAAAAAATTTTTTGTCATCGGTCATCCCGATCCTGACCCCCTGCCGCCGAATCCGGATCCGTTGCCTGGTCCAGAACCTCCGCCGACTCCCCCTCAACCTTTTCCTCCCCCCATCCCCCCTCAACCGACGCGGCCGCCGATACCTCAGCTCCGAGAGCGTCATGAGAACGACTAGAGGATTTGCTAGTAGGCGAGGAGGCAAACCTGTGAGATGTTTTACTGCGGAGAAGAAAGGCAAGGGTGTGGTGTCACGCCGTCCGCGGCCATCGCCTGGAGGTAGTCGCTGCCGTATGAATTCGACTGAGAAGACAGCGATCATTCGTAGATGGGTCGACCCTGCAGAACGGGTCACCGTGGATTTCATGGATGAGAGGGATCTGAACGGCGAAGTGATCGAATGTGACGGACTGACCGTCACCTTACTGTTGGAGACGGCCTTTCCGCATTACAAACAACATCTCACGCTCCCGCTCAGCATGGTCTCGGTCGGTGAAGATAAAGGCCGATATACAAGGAATCCAGAGAAGCCGCTGCACTATGGCCGCCTTCGACTCACAGTGGATGAAAATCGCCCTCAGACGGTATAGCAGCGGCAAAGAGGAAGGTCTTGTGAATAGAGCAACTCACCAGACGGCATCGAACGCGAGGTCGGCGCGAGCGCAGTCCAGCATCTATCTGGAATCCACGATCGACGAGCAATTAGGACTGCTGCCGGGAGAGGCACGCAGGGTGAAGAATGCGATGATCTCGGCAGTGACGGTGGCATCGCCGCAAACCAGCCTGAAGGAAGCCGTCTCGCTCATGAAGGACCTCAACGTGCCCGTGATCGTCGTATATGACGGAAAACGTCTGGCCGGCATGATCACCGATCGGGACATGGCTCTGAGCCATCGAGTGCGAGAGGCGCCGGAGGAGACGGCGATTGCCCAATTCATGCGGACGAACGTCCCATCCTGCTTTGAAGATGACCTGCTTGTAGATGCCCTATCGTTCATGCATACATCCAGAACGGAATGGTTACCGGTGCTGGACCGCAGCGAACGTCTGGTCGGGATTCTCTCGGGTTATGCCGTGCCCTAGACGGGCCCACTTCCGGCTGGGAAAGATGTGTCATGGGCTAGGGGTCTGCCTAGTTCGCGTCTCCGCCTTCCTTCCCTACTGTGGGGCATGGAGAGCTGAACAGGAGAGGAGGGCTGGAAAGATGTCGAATGCGACCACAAAACGGATCGGAGTGATAGTGGCGATCGCTACCTGTGCGCTGGTTGTGGGTGTTCAATCGAAAAGCCCGATCAACCGTCCCTCGCACAACAGCTTGAATGCCGAATTCACACCTGAATTAGGCGTGGAATCAGCCTGGCCGCACCTGCGGCAAGACTTCCTGTATTGAATCCCACAGCTGCACCGTTCATTCTTGAAAGGAGAGACCATGAAAACGGCGAAACCTCAGTCGTCGATCGTCAAGGATGTACAGGCCATCCGAGAACGGGCCAGGCAACATATCGAAGAGGGTGCCCTCACCGCCGATTACAAGGCCGATCCCGAGACGGTCGTCAAATTGCTGAACGAAGCGTTGGCGACCGAAATCGTCTGCGTGTTACGCTACAAACGTCACTATTTCATGGCGCAAGGTATGAATGCCGAAAGTGTCAAAGCAGAGTTCCTGGCCCATGCGGCAGAAGAGCAGGCCCATGCGGATGCATTGGCGGAGCGCATCGTCCAACTGGGCGGAGAGCCGAATCTGTCTCCGGAGGGCTTGTCGGTGCGCAGCCACTCCGAATATGTCGAAGGGGACAGCCTGGAGGACATGATCAAGGAAGATCTGGTCGCGGAACGCATTGCGATCGAGAGTTATCGAGACATGATCTCGTTCGTCGGCAACGACGATCCGACGACCCGCCGGCTGCTGGAAAACATCTTGATGAAAGAGGAAGAACATGCCGAGGATCTGGTCAGTTTGCTGAAGTAATGGTCGGCTGACGGTGCAGGGTCTGATGTTTTGCAAGGAGACGCGATGAAAGTATGGCCGGGCCGACCTTATCCGCTGGGAGCCACGTGGGACGGGGAGGGGGTGAACTTCGCCCTCTTTTCCGAGAATGCCACGTCGGTGGAGTTGTGCCTGTTCGATGGACCGGATGCCTCGAAGGAATCCCATCGGATTCGCATGGAGGAACGGACCAATCAAACTTGGCATGTCTACCTGCCGGAGGGGCGCCCCGGCCTCCATTATGGATACCGCGTGGACGGCCCCTACGAACCGGTCGCCGGCCACCGATTCAATGCGGCCAAGCTCCTGCTCGATCCCTATGCCAAATCCATTGCCGATACGATTCGGTTGTCCGACAGTATGTTCGGCTACCGCATCGGCGATCCGGAGGGCGACTTGACCCGCGATGATCGCGACAACGCCGCCGAGACGCCGAAGTGCGTGGTGGTCGATCAGGCGTTCAGTTGGGGCGGCGATCGCCTGCTCCAGACTCCCTGGTCCAAGACCGTCATCTACGAAGTGCACGTCAAGGGGTTCACCGCCCGCCATCCGGCCGTGCCGGAGCATATGCGGGGCACCTACGCCGGCCTGGCGACTCCTGCGATGATCGAATATCTGCAGGGATTAGGCGTGACTGCGGTGGAGTTGTTGCCCGTTCACCATGCCGTGCAGGACAAGCACCTGACGGACCGGGGCCTCACGAACTATTGGGGCTACAACACCATCGGCTTCTTCGCGCCCGACATGCGCTATGCCCTGTCGCCGGTCCGCGGGCGCCACGTGCGGGAATTCAAGACCATGGTGAAAACGCTGCACAGCGCCGGCATCGAGGTCATTCTGGATGTAGTGTACAACCACACGGCTGAAGGCAACCATCTCGGGCCGACGCTGTCCTTCCGGGGCATCGACAATGCCGCCTATTACAGGCTCGTCGCGGACGAACCCCGCTACTACATGGATTACACCGGCTGCGGGAACAGTCTGAACGTCAGGCATCCGAGAACGCTGCAGTTGATCATGGACAGCCTGCGGTATTGGGTGCTTGATATGCACGTGGACGGATTTCGTTTCGATCTCGCATCCACCCTTGCCCGCGAACTGCACGAAGTCGATCGTCTCAGCGCCTTCTTCGACATCATTCATCAGGACCCGCTGCTGTCGCAAGTCAAACTTATTGCGGAACCTTGGGATCTCGGGGCGGGCGGCTACCAGGTCGGCAATTTCCCGGTCGGCTGGGCCGAGTGGAACGGCAAGTATCGTGACGCGATCAGGCGGTATTGGAAGGGGGACGGCGGGCAGGTCGCCGAATTGGCCTATCGGCTCTCGGGCAGCAGCGACCTCTATGAGACGAGCGGCCGTCGCCCGTTCGCCAGCATCAACTTCATCACGGCCCATGACGGATTCAGCCTGCACGATCTGGTGTCCTACAACGACAAACACAACGAAGCCAACGGCGAGAACAACCAGGACGGCCACAACGACAACTTGAGTTGGAACTGCGGCGTCGAAGGGCCGACGGAGGATCAGGCCGTCAACGACCTGCGGATGCGGCAGAAACGGAACATGCTGGCGACCCTTCTGCTTTCTCAGGGGGTGCCGATGTTGTGCGGGGGAGACGAAATCGGCCGAACGCAACTCGGCAACAACAATGCCTATTGCCAGGACAACGACCTCAGCTGGCACAATTGGCGTCTGACCAAGAGCGACCGGGCGTTGCACGCGTTCGTCCGGCAGTTGATCGCGCTGAGACAAGCGCACCCCGTCTTTCGCCGCCGCCGTTTTTTTCAAGGCCGGCAGATCCACGGCAGCGAGATCAAAGACATTGCCTGGCTGCATTCAAACGGCAAGGAAATGGACGAGGCCGATTGGAGCCAGGGGCATCTGCGCGCCATCGGACTCGTCCTGGCCGGCGATGCCATCGAAGAAACGGACGCCCGCGGCAATCCGATTGAAGACGACACCTTCGTCTTGTTGTTCAACGCCCACCACGAAGCGGTTCCCTTCGTGCTGCCGGAGCATGGCGAGAACACCGTTTGGCATTTGGTGTTGGATACCTCGGTCAGCAAGTCTCGGTATGCGAATCCCACTTTCAACAACGGTGAACAGTACAAACTCGAAGCGCGATCATTGGCTATTTTCCGTCGTGAATCTCTCATCAGCCTGTACCTTCAATAATTCAGCCGGCTCCTCCCTCGTGTTCCATTTGTTCGCTTCTCCCTCCTGTTAATCCGTCTACTCCGTCCGAAATCATAGTCCGCTATGTCGTCACGGGCCCGTTTCTGAGAGGCCTATCATCAGCATGACTACGTAATGATGCAAGGGTGAGTTCAAAAATGGACTAGGGGTATATCCAGTCATGGCGCGCAGATTTTGAGGGTATAACGAACATGGTGGCACCAACCTACGAAGGAGACCTCATGAAACCTGAAAAACCCAAAGGGGTGAAAGGGCGGGTTGTTGTGACGGTCAATAACGAGGAGGCCGCACGAGAGGTTACCCTCTATCGTGGAGGGAAGATGGGACTCGCCTTTCGATCTCCAGCTCATCGGGTGTTCAAACAAGCAGCCCGGCAACGTCGTGGCGGCGATGCGGCGGCACAGGGAACGTCGGCTTCCGCGGCCGTTTCACAACAACAAGGAGGATCGCAATGAACGCCGATCAATTCAAAGGTAAGTGGGTTCAGTTCAAGGGAGAGGTCAAAAAACAATGGGGCAAATTGACCGACGATGACTTGATGCAAATCGAAGGCGACTACGACAAATTCGTCGGCAGGGTGCAGGAGCGATACGGCGATAAGAAGGAAGACGTCGTGCGTTGGGCGGACGACTGGTATAGCCGTCAGGGTCGGCCCGGCACGGAACGGGAGGCCCATCGGCCGCGTTGAGAAGAGCAGGCGAATCGAGAGTCATTCAGACAGAGAAATTTTCAGACAGAGAAATTTTTATGAAGGAGCATCACACCATGAAGAAAGTCCTAGCGATCGCATTGTTGTCGGGAGTGGTTGCAAGTCCCGCCTGGGCATTGTTCGAGACGAACAAGCAATTGGCCGCGACGGCGACGATTACGCTCGAAGAAGCCGTTCGGCAAGCCTTGAAATCGGTGCCCGGAAAGGCAGTAGAAGCGGAAATCGGGAAGGAAGACGGCCGGACCGTTTATGAGGTGGAAATCATCGACGTGAACAACAAGACGCAAAAGGTCTATGTCGATGCCCAAAGCGGTCAGACGAAGATCGATCACTGACAGGCCGGGCGTGCGGGCATCAGGATGCCCGCACGCCCGCTGCGGAGGAGCGGACCATGAAACTCAGATTGAGACTGCTGTCGACGGTGGCCTTGACCGGCATGGTCATGACCACGGGCCTGAGCCAGGCCGGTGGGCAACAGGGCGAGGGGATGACCGCCCCACGGGATCTGACCGGCGCGGCGACCACCGTCGTGAATCAGGACCAATTCGAGGGCAAGTGGAAACAATTCAAGGGAGAGCTGAAAAAGAAGTGGGCCGAATTCACCGACGACGATTTGTTGGCCATTGAAGGCCGCGTGGACAAGCTTGAGGGAAAAATCCAAGAGCGCTACGGCGATCGCAGGGAAGAGGTCAAGCGATGGATCGATGAGTGGTTCGATGCCCACGGAACCCGAAAGGAGCAGTCCTGATCATGGCCGAACACAAGGTGTATTCAAGGAGGGGTCGTGCAATGAAACCATGGTCGGTGTCGGTCCTAACCTTCATTCTGGGGTCGGCTGTGACCCTGTCGGTCTTGGCAGCGCCGTCGGTGTCGGCGGCTTCCGACGACCAGGGGTTGTTCGAACAAATCGACATCGGATTGCTCTCCATCGGCGGCCGTGCCACGTATTTCGATCCGAAAGACGGATCGAGCCGATGGTTCGGGGGCGGGCAGGTACGGCTCCACCCCTCGCGCTACCTGGCTTTCGAAGGATCGGTGGATTACCGCCGCAACGATTTCGGAGACACGCGTGTGCACAGCTACCCGGTCATGGTGTCGGCCTTGATCTATCCTCTCGGAACCACCAGATTGGCCCCCTTCCTGCTGGGGGGAGGCGGGTGGTATTACACCACCGTCAAAGGTCCCGGTGGATTCGACGATACGCAGAACCGCTTCGGGGCTCATGCCGGCGGCGGACTCCAGTTCTTTTTCAACAAACACGTGTCGATCGACAGCACCTACCGATACCTCTGGCTGGAAAAAGTCGAATCCAAAGACCAGAACATCGCGGACAAGAAATTCCAGGACAACGGTCATATGGTCACGATCGGCATCAATTTCCATTTCTGAGCGCATAGGGATGGGTGTGGAACAAGAGGTGATTCCCATGTGGAAGCTCATTGGACTGTGGCTCTTAGGCCTGCCGGCAGGCATTGTGTTTTTATTATGGCTGTTCGGAATCGTGAAAACGTGACGCCACAGCGCAGAGCCTGTCATGCTTCACGAAAGACCGAAGGGGACGACGATGCCCGATAAAACGATCCCTCCGAAATCCTGCGCGCATCCACACTGTTCCTGCCAGGCTGAGGCAGGAAAGGAATTTTGTTCCGATGCCTGCCGCAGTGCCCAGGCTCCGAGCGGCCGCTGTATCTGCGGACATAACGGCTGCGGCGGTAGAAAGCAGCACGAGCAGGGGCGGTAACATGTCCGCCGATGACCATGGGCGTTCACACTCTCAGAATGAGGTGTCATCATGTTGAGCTGGGCTGTGACATTCCTCGTGATCGGACTGATCGCAGGAGTACTTGGAGTGACCGGTGTCGCCGGGACAGCGACTCACATCGCGTATATCCTGTTCGTGATATTCTTGATCCTCGCCGTCGTCGGGATGGTGATGGGCAGGCGCCCTCCCGCTATTTGAGAAGTTCGGTCGTCATGCCCTCGTGCGGACCGAGCTGATAATGGCTTCGTACAGCTGTACGGCGGCGCGCTCTTTCGTCAGGAAGGCCACCGCCCCAGCCTGCAGCATCGCATCTTCGACGTGACGCTCATTCTGTATCGACAACCCGATCACGACGATGTCGGGATAATGGCTGACAATTCTACGCGTCGCTTCGATCCCGTCGATCTTCGGCATATTGATGTCCATCACCACGACATCCGGTTTGAGGGCGGTCGTCAACATGATCGCGGATTCTCCGTCGCCTGCTTCACCGATCACTTCCAAGTCCTGGTAATTTTCCAACACGCTTCGTAATCCTTGTCTGACCATCGCATGGTCGTCGACGAGGAGGATATGCAAACGTTGTGAAGGGGGGATGGGGGAACCGGCGGGATGTTGTTTTGCGCGTGTCGCCGTGGACGCCTCTGCCGGTTGGGCCGAAGTCCCGAGCGGAACGGTCAGAAAAATCGACGTGCCTT
Organism: Nitrospira sp.; assembly: GCA_030123565.1. Lineage (NCBI taxonomy): Bacteria > Pseudomonadati > Nitrospirota > Nitrospiria > Nitrospirales > Nitrospiraceae > Nitrospira > Nitrospira sp. The sequence continues at coordinate 512,646 of CP126122.1, forward strand.
CTCCTGTCGCGGAGACCAGATTGAGACGCCCCCCGACCGCTTCGATGCGTTCTTGAACATTGAACAGTCCGAACCGGCCGGGATGATTCCTGTCGGTCTCCATCAGGACCGCCGGGTTGAATCCGCACCCACGGTCGGTGACGGTAACCGTCACGGCCTCCTCTCCGGCGAGCGCGAGCGAAATAGAAGCTTCGTCCGTGCCGGCATGTTTGACGACGTTGAAGAGCAATTCTCGAACACTCTGATAGAGGATGACCGCACGATCCTCGGCCATCGGGAGGTGGTCGATCTCGCACTGGACCGCGACGGTCAACCCATGAGTTTTCATTTGGCTTGCCAGCCATTTGAGCGCTGCGGGAAGTCCGAATTGATACAAGACCTGCGGGCTCAGCTCTGCGACAAGGGAACGGGTGTAGTTGAGGGATTGCGTGAGCGCATCGTCCGCTTCGCTCAAGAGTTGTTGTATTTTTTGGTCCCGAACCTGCGGCTTCGCCTGCCCCAATTTCATGCGTCCGACCACAAGCAACTGCGCCAGGTAATCGTGGAGCTCCGTTGCCAGCCGCCGGCGCTCTTGCTGTTCCGTCGCGCTGAGGTCGGAGGCCAGGGCGCGCAGGCGTTCTTGTGAGCGCAGCAGCGCCTGCGTGCGTTCGTGCACGCGTTGTTCCAGTTCCGCCGTCCATTCCTGCAGTTGTTCCTCGGCATGTTTCCGGTCGGTAATATCGATCGCCGCGCCGAGGTACCCGATGAAGGTTCGATCCGCCGTCATGAGCGGGACGATACGATCCAGAATCCATCCATAGGTGCCGTCACGTTTGCGCAGGCGGTACTCCATTTCGAACGGCTCATGGCGGTCGAAGTGCGAGGTGTAGGTCTCCCGACAATTCGCCACGTCGTCCGGATGAATGCCGGAAGTCCATCCGTTGCCCAATTCGTCTTCCAATGTGCGGCCGGTATATTCGAGCCAAGACCGGTTCAGCCAGGTACAGCATGTGTCGATGCCGACCATCCGCACCAGCACGGGAGTGGCGTCGGCCAGCATACGGAAATGGGCCTCACTCTCCCGTAGGCCGGCTTCCGCCCGTTTCCGCTCCGTGATGTCGCGGACAATCGCATGCCACCGCCTGTCGGGCTGCAGTTTGGCGCTGACTTCCACGGAAATCGAGCCGCCGTTTTTTCTGCGGAATTTCCATTCCCCCGAATATCGCCGGCCGTCGAGCAGATCGGCTTTGATGTCTTTCAGACGCCGGTAGTCATCGGGTTCGAGGATATCGGTCACCCTCATGTCGAGCAGTTCTTCGCGGGAATAACCTAACATCTGACAAACACGGTTGTTGACATCCAGGTAATGCCCCGTCATATCGGCCATGACGATACCGTCCGAGGCCTGCTCGAACAGATGGCGAAACCGTTCTTCGCTCTCTCGAAGCGCCTGCTCGGTGCGCTTGCGGTCCGTGATGTTCGTGACCAGGATATATAACCCTGCCACCGCTCCGTTCGGCATCCGATCCGGGACATATGTGGCCAGGAGCGTCTCCTCGCCGTTTTGCCCCATGATCGTGGTCTCGAACGACACCTGTTCACCGGCCAGAGCGCGCCGGATATTGGGTTGCACTCCGGGATAATCTTGTTTCATGAGATCCGAGACGGATTGTCCGATGATGCGGTCACGGGACAAGCCAAAATGCCGCTCATACCCCGCATTGACGAACTGATACCGTTCGTCACGATCCACATAGGCGATCAGTCCCGGCAGCGCATCGGTAATCACGCGCAACTGTTGTTCGCTCTGTCGCAAGGCGTTTTCAGCCCGCTTGCGCTCCGTGATATCGAACATCACCCCGGTGATCTGACGGGGATAGCCATGGACGTCGGGAAGCACTTGTCCCGTGGCCGCGATCCAGGCCTCACCGGGAGGGAGAGGGCGGATGATGCGGCATTCCAAATCATACGAGCTCCGATGCTGAACTGCCTCCCGAATGGTCTGTTCGACCCGCGCTTGATCGTCGGGATGAATGAGTTTCCGAAAGGCGTCGAAGGTGCTGCCGAAGCTCATGGCCGGAAGGCCGAAGATGGCTTCCAATTCTGGCGACCAGATCAACGTCTGGCTGTCGAGATCCTGGTGAAAGGTCCCCATCCGTCCGGCTTTCAGGGCGAGGCGGTGGCGAGCCTCCCGCTGCTGGAGGATCTGCAAGATGTGCTTCTTTTGACCGTCGCTTTTGTTCAAGCTGCGGGCCAGAACCCAGAGGAACGCGAGCATGATCAACATCACCGCGGCCACGGCCAGCGCCACACCGAAGTTGAAACCGTAATAGCCGGATCGCTGTGCGGTGATCCGAATCCAGCCGGCCAGAATCGGCAGCGCAATGGCGAAGGGGAGGACACGCCTGAGCATCAGTCCTCCCAAATCCTCACTGGTTAACGTCTCCATAAACCCTCTCTCCGGCCGCGCACAGAGGATGCCCACACCGCCCGCCATCAAGAGGAGGGCCGTATAGATGGAGACCGAGGAGAAGGTTCCCACTTTATAGAGCGATTGCACACCGTAGAGGTAACCGACTGCGGCGACGCCGCCGATCGTCCCGCCGATCAGGGCTCCATATTGGGCCGGGTCATGCCGGTTGACCAGAGGTCCGTCAAGCCGAAGCAGGGCCAGACCCAGCATCAGGACGGCGAATGCGGTGGGAGGAGCCATGCGACCAGGTGGGGAATCCGCCGGCCCCTCCGATACGGTAAAAAACCAATTGATTCCGAGATCGAGCGCAAACAGATACTCAGTCAACGTGGCGGCGGCCAATAGGCAGGCCAGGGCTCCGCAGCCCTGCGCGACTCGTCGGCAGACGGTCGTCAGGGGAGTCTCGATCTGTAACCACAAGGCGAGGCCGCAGAGCAGTATTCCCATGGCTGAGTCGGGTTTGATGGAGCTGAAGGATGAATGTAGGGTGGACAGCAGCGTGCTGTCGTAGGTCCAGCAGAGCAGAACCACCATCGGCAAGACGACCGTAAGGGCAGCGGCCGCTTTGGCCACCTGCTGCAACATTGACAGAACCGGCATGGTCATAGTGGAACGACGACCATCATATCCATACCGTTGCTCCGTGCTGCTTTCGGAATCAACGTCAAGAGAAAGATGGGTGAACACTTGTTGCTCAGGGGGAAGATAGGGACACCGGCGCGATCGCGAGTCCGAATCGAGCAGCAGCGAGCAGCTGTCGCTGAGTATGGGGCACCTCCACAATCACACGTCACGCGCCGAAATAAGATACCCTGTGGAAGCCGATGTGGGAACTGGGGGATTCCCCAGTTCTCCGGTTGTCATGATTCGACCGGGCAATGGTTGATGATGACTTCATACAGCTGGCCGGCCGCCGACTCTTTGGGCAGAAAGGCTGCGGCGCCGGCCTCGGTCATAGCCAGCTTGACCTGAGGATCGTTTCTGACGGAGATTCCGATCACGGTAATGGGGTCCAGCTCCCGGCACAGTATCCGGGTGGCTTCGATGCCGTCGATCAGCGGCAGATTGACATCCATGACCACCACATCGGGACGCAGTGAACGGGCCATGATGACGGCATCTTGCCCGTCTGCCGCTTCGCCGACGACGGTGAGATTCGCATAGCCGTCGAGAATGCTGCGGAGTCCTTGGCGAACCATGGCATGGTCGTCCACCAGGAGGACTCTCACTGACCGGTTCGCAGAACCGGGCGCCGCGGCCTGAACGTGGGCTGCTGGGGGATACGAAGGCGGTGGGGATCCCATGGCCTCTTGGGAGAGGGACAGGCGCAAAATGACCGAGGTGCCGGCGCCGGGGGAAGAGAACAATTCGCACTCTCCTCCCAACAACTGCATCCGTTCACGAATGCTGAGTAACCCGAACTTATTCGACTCGCCGGATCGGGCGAGCGCCGCGACATCGAACCCTATTCCTCCGTCCTCCACGCAGATCCACAATTCATTGTCCTCATCGACGTTGATGGTAATGTCGGCCCGGTCCGTATGGGCATGTTTGACGATATTGAACAACAGCTCGCGCACCGATTGAAACAGCAAGACGGCTTGATCATCCGGAAGCGTGAAGGAGCGCGGACCGGTTTTGACCGTGACGTCCAGAGAATGTTGTTTCATTTGGGCGCCCAGCCAGACCAAAGATTTTGACAGCCCGAACTGATAGAGAATATGGGGGCTGAGTTCGGCTACCAGAGAGCGGGTATAGGTGAGGGCCTGATCCAACATCTGGTCGACCGTCGTCAGGGCTGCGGATAGGTCCGCATCCAGGATCCGCGGAATGGTTTGGGAAAGCCTGAGGCGGCTGGCCACGACCAATTGGGCGAGATAGTCGTGCAGCTCGGTGGCGAGCCTTCGGCGCTCGCGCTGTTCGGTCAAGGTCAGGTCCGATGCCAGACTGCGCAGCCGTTCCTGAGAGGCGAGCAGCTCGCGGGTCCGTTCAATCACGCGCCGTTCCGAATCAGCGGCGAGTTGTTGCAGTTGCTTCTCCGCCTGCTTGCGATCGGTAATGTCCACCAGCATATTGATCCCGCCGGCTACCCTCCCCGCTTCGTCCCGGATCGGAGTCGGATAGGGGAGCACCGGCACCCGCGTTCCATCCGGCCTTTCGACGATCGCCTCCACCCCTCGAACGGACCGGTTCTCTTTCAGCGACAAGGCCATCGGACATTGATCCAGCGGGATCGGCGCGCCGTCCGGCCTATACAGACGCCAGGATCCACACCATTGCGTGGTGCCCAGTTCAGGACGGCACCCCCAAAGCTGTTCGGCAGCCTGGTTATAGTGGGTGATTTTTCCGTCGGCATCGGTGGTGTAGACGGCGGCGGGGAGCGCGTCGACCAGTTCCGCCAATCGCCGCTCAGTCTGTTTACGCTGAGAGATGTCGCGGGCGATCTTCGATGCGCCGATGATTCGCCCAGACCTATCTTTAAGAGGGGAGACGGTCAAGGAGATTTCGACGGTCGTCCCGTCTTTCCGTCGCCGGACCGTCTCATAATGCTCAATGCGCTCACCGCGCCGGAGTCGCTCCAAGATCTTGGGTTCCTCATCGAGCCGGTCCTCTGGAATCAAGCGCTGCACCGGTTGCCCTATCATTTCGTGGGCTTGATATCCGAAGAGCTGTTCGGCTCCGGCATTCCAACTCGTGATGACGCCCTCGAGATCTTTGGAAATGATCGCATCGTCGGAAGATTCCACGATGGCCGCCGCATGGGCCAGGGTAAATTCGATCTGACTAGGATGTACCAGACCCTTGCCCACTTCGTGGTTCATAGTTTCCATGTATGCCGTAGCATGCCCTCTAACGCGCGCCTGCAGACGCGCAGGGCAAGTACTCGCAGTTTGCTTTCCGCCGCATGATAGAGGGAGGGGCCTCGCATAACAACTAGGAAAACCGCTAGTCCTGGAGGTAGGCGCCAGGGATTCTCCTAGTGGTGTGATCTCAAGAAGACGGTATGGTGCGACATGGCAATCGGCCTCAGCAGAGGAGGAGTTCCATGATGAATGTGAATGGTAGCGCAGCAGGCGTCAACCAACAGGAAAGGGAGGGAGGGGCATTCCCGTTTGTTCAGGGTGGAGGTCCCATCATCGAAGTGTCGGAGTTGGACGGGGCTTTCAATGTCTATGCGGATTTCAGCATGCTGGCCGGACGGTCGGGGCCACCGGAGGTGGCGATTGAATTTGCCCAACAGGGGGTGGTGATTACCTGTGGAACGGTTCAACGGTATATCCCGATTCCCACCGACGGCAAAATTGAACAGGCAATGGTCAAGAATGCCGACGGCATCGTCCGCATCTCCGTGCCGACGGCAGGTTTGGGCCATCGCTGGCGTTCGATCGTCATGTGGTGACGATCGTGCGATGTCTCCCATAATTTCGGCACATTTGGGGAACATTCCGACTTCTCTGCCACCCCTCTGAAGGGTACCGTCGCCTTCGTCTCACCGAACCCCAACTTCCCATCTTTTCTTGTAACTAGGGGTTCCCCTAGTCTGTCACTTTATCGGACAAGCCTATAGTATTTCCCCTCTACTTCTAAGAATCTCTTAGCCGCTCTCGAATCTTTCTCATCGCGGACTCATGCATGTTGGATCGGAGGACAGAGATGAAGATCAAGTCGAATTCACGATCAGGCAATCGGCAGGCCGCCGGCGTCGTCCATGACGACAGTCATGATAAGGCCATTCTGCACATCCTCCAAGCGGTCAAAAACGGAGACTTTTCGATGCGGCTGCCGGCTGAATGGACCGGCTTGGTGGGGAAAATCGCCGATGAAATCAACGGCCTCATTGATTTGAACGCAATGTTCGCGGAAGAATTCAAACGCGTCAGCCATGCGGTGGGCAAGAAAGGGAAATTGTCCGAGCGGGCGTCGGTGCCGGAGGCGAGGGGCGAGTGGAAAACGAATATTGAGGCGGTCAACGGGCTGATCGAAGACCTCGTTCGGCCGACAACGGAAATGGCCCGCGTCATCGGAGCTGTGGCCAAGGGCGACCTGACACAATCCGTGGCGCTGGAAGCGGAAGGCCATCCGCTTCGAGGGGAATTTCTCAGTACTGCAAAAACCGTGAACAGTATGGTCGGCCAGCTTGACGCGTTTGCCGCGGAAGTCACGCGGGTGGCTCGGGAGGTCGGGACGGAAGGCAAGCTCGGGGGCCAGGCGGTGGTGCCAGGCGTGGCGGGGACCTGGAAGGACTTGACCGACAACGTCAATTCGATGGCCAGCAACCTGACGAACCAGGTGAGGAACATTGCGGAAGTGACGATTGCCGTGGCGAATGGTGACCTGTCCAAAAAGATCACGGCGGACGTGCGTGGCGAGATTCTTCAGCTCAAGGACACGATCAACACGATGGTGGATCAACTGCGCAGTTTTGCGGCGGAGGTCACGCGGGTCGCCCGAGAAGTGGGCACAGACGGCAAGCTCGGGGGCCAGGCGGTGGTGCCAGGCGTGGCGGGGACCTGGAAGGACTTGACCGACAGTGTGAATTCGATGGCCAGCAATCTCACGAACCAGGTGCGCAATATTGCCGAAGTGACTGTGGCCGTGGCGAACGGCGACCTGTCGAAAAAAATCACGGTGGATGTACGGGGCGAGATTCTCCAGCTCAAGGACACGATCAACACGATGGTGGATCAATTGCGCAGTTTTGCGGCGGAGGTCACGCGGGTGGCCCGTGAAGTGGGCACGGACGGCAAGCTGGGCGGGCAGGCGCAGGTGCGGGACGTGAGCGGGGTGTGGAAGGACCTGACGGACAGCGTGAATTCCATGGCGAGTAATTTGACGGCGCAGGTGCGCAACATCGCCGAGGTCACGACGGCGGTGGCGAACGGCGACCTGTCGAAAAAGATCACGGCGGACGTGCGTGGCGAAATTCTCCAGCTCAAGGAAGCCATCAACACGATGGTAGACCAACTGCGCAGTTTTGCGGCGGAGGTCACGCGGGTCGCCCGAGAAGTGGGCACAGACGGCAAGCTCGGGGGCCAGGCGGTGGTGCCAGGCGTGGCGGGGACCTGGAAGGACTTGACCGACAGCGTGAATTCGATGGCCAGCAATCTCACGAACCAGGTGCGCAACATTGCGGAAGTGACGACGGCGGTAGCGAACGGTGACCTGTCGAAAAAGATCACGGCGGACGTGCGGGGCGAGATTCTTCAGCTCAAGGACACGATCAACACGATGGTGGATCAACTGCGCAGTTTTGCTGCCGAGGTCACCCGGGTCGCCTTGGAGGTCGGGACGGAAGGGAAGCTGGGCGGGCAGGCGCAGGTGCGGGACGTGAGCGGGGTGTGGAAGGACCTGACGGAAAGCGTGAACCTCATGGCCGGTAATCTGACCGATCAGGTCCGCAACATTGCCGAGGTCACCATCGCCGTCGCGAACGGTGATCTCTCGAAAAAAATCACCGTGGATGTGCGGGGGGAGATTCTCCAGCTCAAGGAAGCCATCAACACGATGGTGGATCAACTGCGCAGCTTCGCCGCGGAGGTCACGCGGGTGGCCCGCGAGGTCGGGACGGAAGGCAAACTCGGAGGACAGGCCGCGGTATCAGGGGTGGCCGGTACCTGGAAGGACCTGACCGACAGTGTGAATTCCATGGCCAGCAACTTAACCGATCAAGTGCGGAACATTGCCTATGTGACGATAGCCGTCGCGAACGGCGACCTGTCGAAAAAGATCACGGCGGATGTGCGGGGGGAGATTCTCCAGCTCAAGGAAGCCATCAACACGATGGTAGACCAACTGCGCAGCTTCGCCGCGGAGGTCACGCGGGTCGCGCGCGAGGTCGGGACGGAAGGGAAGCTCGGGGGCCAGGCGCAGGTGCGGGATGTGAGCGGGGTGTGGAAGGACCTGACTGACAGCGTCAACCTCATGGCCGGTAATTTAACGGACCAGGTTCGCAACATTGCCAATGTGACGATTGCCGTGGCGAATGGTGACCTGTCCAAGAAAATCACCGTGGACGTGCATGGTGAAATTCTCCAGCTCAAGGAAGCCATCAACACGATGGTGGATCAACTGCGCAGTTTTGCCGCCGAGGTGACGCGGGTCGCGCGCGAGGTCGGCACCGAAGGGAAACTCGGTGGACAGGCCATCGTGCCGGGTGTTCCGGGGACTTGGAAAGACCTCACGGAAAGCGTGAATCTCCTGGCCGCCAACCTTATGACGCAAGTGCGCGCGATCGCCGAAGTGGCGACGGCCGTGACCCAGGGGGACCTCACCAGGTCCATTCAAGTCCAGGCGCGCGGCGAGGTGGCGGAGCTCAAGGACAATATCAACGTCATGATCCGGACCCTGCGCGCAACGACGGAACAGAACACCGAGCAGGATTGGCTCAAGACCAATCTGGCCAAATTCACACGCATGATGCAGGGGCAGCGGGATTTGACGACGGTGGGTGATCTGCTCCTGACCGAGCTGGCTCCGCTCGTCAACGCGCAATATGGTGCCATTTACCAGCACGATGCCGGGGAGAAACCCTTGCTGCGTCTGCTGGCGAGTTATGCCGGTGAGAATGGGGACATCGTGCCGGACGAAATGAGGATCGGAGTCGGGCTCGTCGCGCAATGCGCCCGAGAAAAGCGACGCATCATGCTGACCGACGTCCCTCCCGACTATATACGGATCCGTTCCGGGCTGGGGGAGGCGCAGGCGCGCAACGTCATCGTATTGCCGGTTTTGTTCGAAGGCCGGACCAAGGCGGTGATCGAGCTGGCGACCCTGTCCGAATTCACTCCGACGCATGTGGCGTTTCTCGGCCAATTGACGGAGACGATCGGGGTGGTGGTGAATACGATCGAAGCGACCATGCAGACCGAAGGTCTTCTGCAACAGTCGCAAAACCTGGCCACGGAGCTGCAGGCCCAACAAAAGGAACTCCAGCAAACCAACGAGGAGTTGGCCAAGAAGGCGCAACAGCTTGCGGAGCAAAATGCGGAGGTGGAACGAAAGAATCGTGAAATCGAGCAGGCCCGGCATGCGTTGGAAGACAAGGCGCGCGAGTTGGCACTGGCATCCAAATACAAATCCGAATTTCTGGCCAATATGTCGCATGAATTACGGACGCCGTTGAACAGCATTCTGATCCTGGCCCAACAGCTCGGAGAGAATCCGGACCGCAACCTCAGTTCCAAGCAGGTGGAGTTTTCCAAGAATATTCATGCGGCCGGCGCGGATCTCCTCAATTTGATCAGCGACATCCTCGACCTGTCCAAGATCGAATCCGGCACGGTCACGGTTGAGCCGGAAGAAGTGCTCTTCATGAAGGTGCGGGAGGCCACGGAGCGCAGCTTCCGTCATGTGGCCGAAGCCAGACAGTCGGCCTTCCATATCGAGATCGACCCCCAGTTGCCCCGCAGCCTCGTGACGGACTTCAAGCGGTTACAGCAGGTGTTGAAGAACCTCCTGTCCAACGCGTTCAAATTTACGTCTCATGGTCGGGTCACATTCAGGATCCGCCGCGCCTTGGCCGGCTGGAACCTGGACCATCCGGTGCTCAGCACCGTTCCGACCGTCGTGGCATTCGAAGTGAGCGATACCGGCATCGGCATTCCGGTCGAAAAGCAGAAGATCGTGTTCGAGGCGTTTCAACAGGCGGACGCGGGGACGAGCAGGCGCTTCGGCGGAACGGGACTCGGGCTGGCTATCAGCCGCGAGTTGGCCATGTTGCTGGGCGGCGAGATTCGTTTGGTCAGCGCTCCCGGGGAAGGCAGCACGTTCACGCTGTATTTGCCGGAGGCCTACATGGGCCCCGCGCCGGAGCTGATTCTTCCCAAATTCCAGTCGCAGCAACAGACGCCGTTGCTTGTGCAACAGGCCCATCATCTAGAAGATATTCCGGACGATCGCGAAACCATCATGCCCGGCGAACCGACCGTGCTGATCGTCGAAGATGATCCGCATTACGCCCGCGTACTCTTGGGAGCCGTCCGCGAGAAGGGCCTGAAGGGCATCGTCACCGCCCACGGCCGCCTCGCCCTGAGCCTGACTCGCGAATACAAGCCGGTGGCCATCACGTTGGATATTTTCCTTCCGGACATGCTGGGTTGGACGGTCCTGAGCCACCTCAAGCAGGATCCGGAAACCAGGCATATTCCCGTCCAGATCCTGACTGTGGAAGAGGAACGGTTGCACGGTCTCGGGCATGGCGCGTTCGCCTACATGATCAAACCGACCACAACCGAAGACCTGGGTGACACGTTCGGACGTCTGGTGGACTTCACCAGGCCCAGGCGCAAACGATTGCTGCTCGTAGAGGACAATGAGATCGAACGCCGGAGTCTCTGCGAGTTGCTGATTCATGACGAGGTGGACATCGTTCCAGCGGACAATGGGGCACGCGCATGGGACCTGCTCTCCCGGCAGCATTTCGACTGCGTCGTGTTGGATCTGCGGCTGCCCGACATGTCCGGTTTCCAGATCCTCGAACGCATCCGCGAACACGAGGCCTTGCGCAATATCCCCGTGATCGTCTCGACCGGCAAGGACTTGAGCGAGGAAGAAGAGATTCAGCTTCGGGAACTGTCTCAAGGGATCGTGTTGAAGGGCGTACAGTCACCCGAGCGGCTGTTGGATGAAGCGACCCTCTTCCTGCATTTGGTGGTGACGCAACTTTCCCCGGAAAAACAGCAGATGCTGGAGCGAGTCCGGCAAAGCGACGATGCGTTGGTCGGCAAGAAGGTATTGGTTGTGGACGACGATATCCGGAACATTTTCGCCCTCACCAGCCTGCTGGAGCGACATGGGATGGAGGTGACGAGCTGCGAAACCGGGCGTGAGGCCGTTCAAAAAGTGGAGGATGATGAGGACCTCGACATGGTGCTGATGGACATCATGATGCCGGAAATGGACGGATATGAAACCATGCGGCAGATCAGGCAGAATCCGCGTCATCGTCTCCTGCCGATTCTAGCCTTGACGGCGAAGGCCATGAAGGGCGATCGTGAACGGTGCTTACAAGCCGGCGCGTCGGATTATATCGCGAAACCGGTCAATACCGATGAGTTGCTGGCTCTCCTGCGCATCTGGCTCTATGGGCGCAAGAAAGCCATGCGGAGACCATGACCTCTAACAGGTTGAATGATGAGTCATAAATGGTCGTCCACCACAGTCAGCATTCGTGCTGCGCGCAAGGAGTGTGCCCATGAATGAGATTCCCGCCAAAATTCTGTTGGTGGACGACGACGCCAGAAGTCTCATGGCGATGGAGACGCTGCTCATGGGACCGGGGCGCGTCATCATCAAGGCGGATTCGGGCCAGGAAGCGTTGCGCCAGGTGCTTCGCCACGATTTTGCCGTCATTCTGCTCGATGTCCGCATGCCTCGAGTAGACGGGTTCGAGGCGGCCGAATTGATCAGGCAGCGGGAGCAATCGCGCCATATCCCGATCATCTTTCTGTCGGCCGTCGACAAATTGGAGGAGGATGTGTTTCGGGGACTGGCGAGCGGCGCCGTCGATTATTTATTCAAACCGGTCGTGCCGGAGGTCCTGCGCAGCAAGGTGTCCGTCTTCGTCGATCTGTACCGCATGCGCGAGTGTGTGAAGTTGCAGGCGGTCCGGGAAGGCGAGGAGCGATTCCGCCTGCTGGTGGACAGCATCAAAGATTATTCGATCCTTCTGCTCAGTCCCGACGGGACCGTGACCAGCTGGAATCCCGGCACGCGCCTGATCGAAGGGTATGACGCCCATGAAGTGATCGGCCGAAATCACTCGGAGTTCTTCACGGCGGACGATATCGAGCGGGGGTATCCCTCCTTGGCACTGGAGATGGCGGCCTCCGCCGGACAGCATGAGGACGAAGGCTGGCGGGTGCGGAAGGACGGCACGAGATTCTGGGCGAATGTGGTGCTGACTGCCATGAAGGACGAGGCGGGCAAGCTGAACGGCTTCGCCCGCGTGGCGCGCGATCTGACGGAGCGCAAGGTGGCGGAAGAGCAATTACGGACCCTCGCAATGGAATTGGAACAGCGGGTCAGCGAGCGTACCCAGGAATTACTGCAATCTCGGGCGCGCCTGCGGGAACTCGCCACCGAGCTCACCTTGACGGAACAGCGCGAACGTCGCCGGTTGGCCGGAGAGTTGCACGATTATCTGGCGCAGTTGCTCGTGTTGATCAGAATTAAAATCCGGCAAACCTCTTCCCTTGTCAAGGAGGCGCCCCCCACGTCTCTGCTCATGGAGGCCGACCGGGCCATTATCGATTCATTGAACTATACCCGCTCCCTGGTCGCGGAACTGGCGCCGCCCCCTCTACAAGAATTCGGCCTGCTTGAAGGATTCGGCTGGCTGGCGGAACAGATGCAGAATCATGGGTTGACCGTCACCATCAAAAAAACATTCAGCACATCGTGCTGCCGGGCGATCAGGCGGTGCTGGTGTTTCAATCTACCAGGGAGCTGTTGTTCAATGTGCTCAAGCATGCCGGAACAGACCAGGCGGAGGTGACCGTCGATACCGATCAGGCTGGGCACCTCGTGGTGACCGTGGAGGACCGCGGTCATGGTTTCAATCCGGATGAAATGACGGGACATCACGACGAACGGAAGCGGTTCGGACTCTTCAGTGTGCGCGAGCGGGCCGAAGCCATGGGAGGCCGCCTGGTTGTGACCTCTGTCCTCCACCAGGGAACCTGTGCGGCATTGACTATTCCCTACCGGCCTGTCCCGCCGAAAGCGGAGGCTGGGCAGAGGTCCGAATTAGGAGTCCTGAGTCCTGAGTTTGCGGAGTCTGGAACCCTGGAGAACGCAACACTTGGAACTCAGAACTCAGGACCCCGACGGGAGATGGTGATCCGGGTACTGTTGGCGGACGACCATGCCATGGTGCGGCAGGGATTGCGCAGTATTTTGGATGCCTACCAGGACATTTCCGTGGTCGGTGAAGCGGCCGACGGAGAGGAGGCGGTGGAACTGGCCGGGGCGCTTACCCCGGACGTGATCGTCATGGACGTGAATATGCCTAGGATGGACGGCATCGAAGCCACTCGCCGGATCAAAAGCCATTGGCCGGGGCTGGTCGTCATCGGTCTCTCTGTCTCCAATCGCGGGCAAGTGGAATCGCTCCTGCTGGAGGCAGGTGCCAGCTGTTATGTCTCCAAGGAAGCGGCGGGCGATGAATTGCACGGCGCCATTATGGCGGCCGTGCAGCGTGATCTCGATGCCTATCAGACAGTGAAGGTCGTGACGGCGTTACCGGCTGAACAGGCGCCCCATCCATTATCCGAATAGGCTCTGTTCGCACACCGGGACGAGCCTCAGATGACGAACAATCGGGGGCCCGGTACCCCTTATCTGGGTATGGAAGGCGGTGGCAACTCCGGCGCGGTGCTCTCCATCACCCGAATCGCGCGCTGCCTTGTATCTAACTTGAGGGTGACCCGCTGTCCGGGGGAAAGATTGAGGAATAACTCAGGTTTGACGATTTCAAACGTCACCTCCCTTCCGAGATCGGTAGTGATCAGCCCTTTGTTCTGCACCAAATCCACCTTTCCCAGGATTCCGGAGACGGTTTCGTATTCTTCTGCGGCCGCCTCCGCGAACAAGTACGGGAGTGAGCGCGACTGGTTCGTCAGTTCGGGCGGGAGTAGCGGCAGTGGTGCCGGCGGCGGACTAGGAACCGGTTCGCCTGGTTTGGGAGGGACCGTCGGACCGGGACCAGGCTGAGGAACAGGGGCCGGCACGTCCTGCCCTGAGGGGCCCCAACCGATGAGCAGGATTCCGCTCACGAACATTGCACCCACGATTCCGTTCAACATCGGGCCTTCCTGACCGGCGGACTCCGGTCCCTCTTCCTTCGCAAGGACCTCTCAGGCACTCGCCCCGGCGGGGTTCGGCACCGATTGCACGACCATTTGGTGGCAGAGTCCGGCGCAGCGACGGCACTCCTTCGCGCAGTCCCCGCAAAGAGGGTGGTGAGGGGCATGTTGTTCGCAGAGGCCGGCGCACAAATCACAGACTTCGGCACACAATGCGCACAGTCGAACGGCGAAAACGGATGCCCGTCCCATCCATTGGGCAGAAAGCAGACAGATGTCGGAGCAATCGCGGCAAAGTCGAATGCAGCGAACCATCAAGTCGTGAGCGGCGTCATGTTGCATCCCGATCATATCATCCGCGCAGGTATTACAGATGCGGGCGCAGTCCAAGCAGGCCTGGATGCAATCTTCTTTATGTTGGCTGATCGAATGGGCTGATGGAGCCATCGCCATGCCGGTACCTCCTCCTTGCAGTTGTTCACATATAAGTAGCGTAAGCTGAACCGCCTGTTTCCGGCTACTAGGGAAACCTCTCGTCGCCGCCTTGATCCGCCGGCTTGCATGATTCCTGAGCGGTTCGTCGCGAAATTGCAGAGTTGCGACGCGAGGTCCGGAACACGAAGTATAATTATTTGCCGAAGTCGTATGGCATTTTCTCGGACAGACCCCTAGGGTTGTGACTAGCTGTGCAGTGCTCGACGAAGTACGTTATGGTGACGCGCAACGTCGAGGGATAAAAGGAGACCGATGGTAACCCCTTCGCCGTTATTGGTGTGTGGTCGAAATTGCTGGCGGCTTGAGCCGATGGAAAAGGCGGCCTTCCTTGTCGACGGGGAGGCATATTTTCAGGCCTTCCGGGATACTGCCTTACAAGCGAAACATTCCATCGTGATTCTAGGATGGGATCTCGATACCCAGATCGAATTGGTAAAGGGGGGCGACAAGCAACCGGAATTTCCTACAAGGCTCGGTGAGTTTCTGGTCGCGTTGTTACGGCGTAAACGAAAACTCAGGGTCTATGTGCTCAATTGGGATTTTGCGATGATTTATGCGCTGGAGCGGGAGTGGATGCCGACGGCCGAAACGGGATGGAGCCGTCATCGCCGGCTCTCCTACCAGGTGGACGGCCAGCATCCCATGGGCGCCTCACACCATCAAAAGGTCGTGGTCATCGACGACACGATCGCGTTCGTCGGTGGGCTGGACTTGACCAAATCGCGATGGGACACCAGGGGCCATGTATTTCAGGATCCCCGCCGGGTTGAACCGGACGGAACTCCCTATGCTCCTTTTCACGACGTTCAAATGATGGTTGCAGGCGAAGCGGCGGGAGCTTTGGGCGAGCTGGCCCGCGCCCGCTGGCTGAATGCCACCGGCAGGAGACTTCCGCCGCCCGGCCGGCGCCCGGTGGAAGAACTCTGGCCTGCCGCCTTGTCGCCCGATGTGGAGCATTGCCGGACCGGCATCCTGCGAACACAACCCGCCTATGGCGGGCAGGCGGAGATTCGGGAGATCGAACAGGCATATTTGGATGGAATCAAAAGCGCCCGACGGTCCATTTATATCGAGTCGCAATACTTTACGGCGAATGTGATCGGTCGTGCGCTCGCGGCGCGGCTGTCCGAGCAGGATGGTCCGGACGTGGTGTTGGTGCTCCGTCACAATTGTGACGGATGGCTGGAGCGCCAGACGATGGACAGTCTTCGGGCCCGGGTCTTGAGGGAGATGGAACTTGCCGACCATTATGGGCGACTTCGTGTGTATGCCCCGACGGTGCCCGGAACCAATGGAACGGAGAAAATCGCCGTTCACAGCAAACTGCTTATTGTAGATGAAGATTTCGTTTGTATAGGGTCTGCCAATGTCTCGAACCGCTCCATGGGATTCGATACGGAATGCAATCTCGCGATCGAGTCTTGTGGGCAACCGCAGATCCAAGCCGCCATCGCCGCGCTTCGCAACGACCTGATCGGTGAACACCTCGGAGTTGAGCCGAACATGGTGGCGGAGCAGATTCGCCGTCTCGGCTCACTCACTCGCGCTATCGAGACCTTGCGCGGTGGGACCCGAAGCTTCGAAGACGGGTGCTTCGACTTGAGTGGAACTGCCGCTCCATTGATTCCGGAAAATCTGCTTATCGATCCGGAACGTCCCATGGACGCAGAGGAGGTCTTGGGCACCATCGCCCACCAGAAGGAACACGAGCATATCGGGCGGCGTGTGGTCGTCGCGGTCTCAGGGTTGGCGGCTCTGGGAGTCTTGGCTGCGGCCTGGCGCTGGACACCGTTGGGCGAACTCATCAATGTCGGTGATCTGGTCGATGCGGTGCAGGCCAGGGGCCGCGGCCCCACGGGATTGCTGGCATTGTTGGGCGGGTACATCGTGGGCGGGTTTCTTGCGATTCCCATTATGCTGCTCATCATCGTGACGGTTATCGCGTTCGGCCCATGGATGGGGGGGCCGTCCGCCTTGGCAGGCGCGCTCTTGAGTGCCCTTACCCTCTTTGCGCTCGGGCGGGCGCTGGGGAGATATCGAGTCCAACGGTTGGCCGGCCGTCGTGTGGCGCACTTGAGCAGACGCATCGCCAAGCGGGGGCTCTGGGCGATTTTGATGGTCAGGATCTTCCCCATCGCTCCGTTTTCCATGGTGAATCTTGTTGCCGGCGCCACCTCGCTCTCCCTCCGGGATTTCCTCCTGGGAACCGCCCTTGGCATGAGTCCCGGCATTGTAGTCCTGTCGGCCTTCGTCGATCGTCTGGAAGAAGCGGTTCGAGAGCCGAGTCCCCTGGCCTTTGCCTTGCTGGGTGTACTGGTCGCCGGCGCTTGGAGCGGTGCCTGGTATTTGTCACGGCGCTTGCAGGTGAGGCGGCCTGCCGTGCCTCCGGCCACCGAGGAAACTGCCGTTGATGCCGCGTAATGCCCACCGGAAAGGACGCAGCCGAGATGCGCATGCGGGTGGCCTCGTATAACATCCATCGGGGGGTCGGCAGAGATGGGCGATATGAGCCGGGGCGCATCCTCCGGGTGCTTCTGGAAATGGAGGCGGACATTGTCGCGCTGCAGGAAGTCGATTTGTTGGGGCCGGACGCCGTTCAGATTTTGCCCTGGTTGGCCACGAAGACGAAGATGACCGCCGTGGCCGGACCGGTGTTGTCACGGGCGGAGGGGGACTACGGCAATGCACTGCTGACAAAGTTCTCCGTCCAGCAGGTCAGACGATGGGATCTGTCCATCGGCCGTCATGAGCCTCGCGGAGCGCTGGACGTCGACTTGAACTGGCAGGGACGGTCCGTTCACGTGGTCAACACCCACCTGGGGCTCTGGCCGCAGGAACGTCCGTTGCAAGCCAAGCGGTTGTTGGAACTGCTCGCGGTGGAGCGGCATGATGTGACGATTTTGTTGGGCGACCTCAACGAATGGCATGTCTGGGGAAAATCGCTGCGGCTCTTGCGCCGGGTGTTCGGCAGTCCGGCCGCCCCCTCGACCTTTCCAGCCGGCTGGCCGATCATGGCGTTGGATCGTATTTGGGTCTCGCCCTCCCAGGCGCTTCTGGCCGTTCGCGCCCACAGGACCGAGCAAAGTCGTGTTGCCTCGGACCATTTGCCCGTGAAGGCGGAGATCAGTCTATACGGGAGGAAGACGGACAGTATCCATGCCTATGGTTTGGCGACCAATGCTGCCTCGTGGGTATTGGCTAGCTTGACCGTATAGCGGCCATGCCCGAGATAACTCATGTGCAGGTGGCCGGTACGGGTGAGACGGTCCACTTCGGAGAAGACCTGATTCCAGGTCAGAGTCGGACAGGCCCGGACGAGTGTATCGAGGTCGCAGCCCTCGAGGCCGGCGAGTTCGTCGAGGATGACAGCCGTCACATTGACTTCCGACGATCGTTGGGGCTTGGGCAGAGGGTCGGGCACCGCCTTATGGTTTCGCTTGGTGAATTGCTGTGAGCAGGAAGGACAATAGGTGTGCGTGAGATGATACTCTCCAGTCGAGAGCTGATGGGTCTGCATGTAGGCGGTCAAGGTTCCCCATTGCTCTGTGTCTTCCTCATGCTGCTTGTCGTTGCGGACCAGGTTGCATACACAACAGATTGGGATGAATATTCCGGTCTTCATGGTCCCCTCCTTGGTCGCACCCCAACGCCAATTATTCAAGTGTGGCATATAACCATGGGAATGCGGGTGAGGGAACTAGCAAGAGCCCTAGTTTTTGCCGGCCTGTAAAAAATCCTGATCACGTCCAAGACGAAGAAGATTCGTGATCGCTGCCTGCTGGAACGGTGTAGCGCTCTTCAATGGCGCCGCGGATCAAGCGGCGGCTGTCGGGAGCAGGTAGGTCGGACTGCTCTTCGATCCGGCGAACAGCTTCCGCCAGCTTGTCGTCCTTGATGGCGTCATTCATCCAAGTCGAGTAATGGTGTTCGCGGAGATGGTGCATCCATGTGGCGTCATCCACTCCTTCGCCGAGTTGCATGAACAGGAGTAGGTTTTGGGCGCGGAGGTTGAGTAGCCCGGCGGGACCCTTGAAATAAAAGCTTCGATCCGGCGGTAATTCGCCTTCGGCATATTTACGCCGATGCCGGCGCCTCTCAATGTCGCCGGGGGCGATCTGCAGAGTAAAGGGCGGTTCTTGGGTGGCCCGATTCCAGACGAGTGCCTGGCCCGGTTCGAGTTCGGTCGCCGCGACGGCCGGAGCCGGTTGTCGGATCGCGTCGCAATACTTCGGATGGTGTCGTTCGGCGTATTCCCCAAGGCGATGACCGTATCGACCCTGTCCAGTACCGACTGTTCCATCCGGTCCGAATGGACCGTCACATAGATCATGCAGGATAACTTATGGGCTAGCACGAGCGAGGCGGGATCCCATTCGGTGGGAAGAAGATGATGGGTTTCATCCACCAACATCCAATGCGGTCGGCCGGTTTTTGCCCGCAATTCCTGGAGCCTGGCCAACAGCCCCAAAAAAAACGACGGTCGGTCCTGCAGCGGGAGACCGATCAGGTTCACCACGACATGATTCTCGGGATTGGCCAAGGCTGTTAAGATTTCACTCGCGACGGGACCGCGTTGCGCGGTGCCGAACATGATGGCCTGAGGGAAGCCCTCGTAATCTCCTTCCGGATCGATGATACAGAGTTGATAACCCCTTGCTCCGAGCCGTTCCAGAAGACCGGTCGCCAATGTGGACTTCCCGCTGCCCGAGGTGCCGGCGAGCAGCAGATTCTGCCGAGCCGGATTCAACATGACGGCTTGATCCCTGTCCCGCCGGCCGAGCAGGATGTGATGTCGGGATACGCTCTGTTCCGCTGTCTCGAGGTCATTCTCCACGAGGTCGGCGATCAGCTCCGCGACTCCGATTCCATGGTCTCCGGCCGTGGTTCGATCTGCCGTTTCTTTCAGCATGGGAACCGCATTCGCGACCGCGACGGCATATTCTGAAGAAGCGAGCATGGCATGGTCGTTTTCTCCATCGCCGATGGCGACGGTATTGTGCGGCGACAATTCCAACTCTTTCAGCGCGGCCATCAAACCTGTGGCTTTATTGATTTCTGCCGGGAGGATCATGACGGCGCCTTTGTTGAAGACGATGCGGAGTTCAAGGCCGAGATCTCGAATCACATCCAAGACGACCGTCTCATAGGGAACGCAGGTCGCCACAATGGACCGCCCGATGCTGAGGTGTCGTACGGCTCGACGTCGCAATTCGTCCAGGAAGGCCGGTGGAGGGGCTGGAGCGAGAAGGGCATAGTCATTCGTCGTCGGCCGATACAGCACAGCGCCGTTTTCCGCCACCACGCGCTCGCACAACGACACCTGTGGGAATATCTCCAACAATTCGGGCAAGAGACGGCCCGTGACCAGGATTAATTTTCGACCCGAGGCCACCAGGCGTTCGATCGCATTGACGGTGTCCTCGGCTACCGTTCCACCGGAGGCCAACGTCCCATCATAGTCAGCCGCCAACGCTATATAACGCATCTCATCGGTCCCTTCTGCTGAACCCGTGCTGGGTGTCTGGTCCCGTGGCACAGCTTATACGGCTTTCAGGCTTAGGGTGCAGCTAGGAAGTCTCCTAGCAGGATACTCAAAAAGTCCGCCGCCGGTGTTTTCGCAAGACATTGCCGCCTCACTCTCTCGGCAGCGTTCAGAAACGTGGCTCGCCTGCTAGGGAGGTTCCGAGGTGGCGCTGTAGGATCTTTGTGTCACAAAAAAGAGTGCGATGAAGAACTCGCAGATGAATGGGACGATCCCTCGACGCGGCACATGGCTGCTGTGCATGATTCTCTGGCCACCGATAGCACTCATGGGCTGTACGACAGTGGCCGACTCGACCCAGCAGGGACCCGCGACTGAACAGAGCCAGCGTTGTGTTCCCTCCTCGGCCAAGCGCGCTCGCGCTTTTTCGAGCACCTTCGCCGTTCCATCTGCCCCTCCCACGGCGGCGGCTGCTGCCCGGTTTAGCCCTGAAGCGCTGCGCATAGCGGAAGTGGTGGGAGTGCTTCCACTCCTCAATGAGATCAGTGAATTGTCAGCATCGTTCCGACAGGAGCCCATCGAGATGTTGATTCGGCGTCAGCGGTTCACGGACCGTATTCTGTTGACTTTTTTCGAGGTCGCATCGGCCACCGCCGAGATCGTCTGCGAGCGAGATCGAGCCGACCAGGTCGCCGATCGGATCGACGAGGTCGATAGCACACGAATCAAGAGCTTGACGATTGCCTCGATTGTGATCGGGAGCATAG
Source organism: Nitrospira sp. (assembly GCA_030123565.1). Classification (NCBI taxonomy): domain Bacteria; kingdom Pseudomonadati; phylum Nitrospirota; class Nitrospiria; order Nitrospirales; family Nitrospiraceae; genus Nitrospira; species Nitrospira sp. The sequence continues at coordinate 533,646 of CP126122.1, forward strand.
CCAGTATCGTCTCCGGAGGAGTGGGCCTTGCGGCAGAGGCGAGCGTTGCCGGTGACTCGGCGGATGTGGCCGGCGGGCTCCTGGCCTCCTGGTTTGGAGTGTCCGCGCTTTTCACCCATTCCGAGGTGGAGTTTCATCATGATCGAAACCTCCTCGAAGAGATTTGGAACGATCCGCAAGAGCCGCAGATGTTTTCACCAGCTCTGTGGCGTTTTCTGCATCGTCCCCAGGCCGCAGGGAGGGATACTCCTCGCGAGCAGGTCCTCAATGCCTGGCGCCAACCGGGTCGATTAGGCGAACAGGGATCGGGGGACGAACAGCAGAGACGCGCCTTGTTATTCGGCCATAGAGGCCGGTACACAGCCCCCGACTTACGTGCCAGAGCCTCTATGCTCGAAACACTGGAGTCCTCCATCAGGCTCTTGCATGAAGAATTGGAAGTGCTGGTTCAGGAGATGGCCGGTGATGATGCGCAGGTTTCTCGAGGAGACTCCTAAGGGAAGGAGCGCGATATGGGTTCACGCGACAAGACGGTTCAAGGGAGCAGTGTCTTCACCCGCTTCGCCAACTATTCCGCCAGTGTGTTGGGAAGTGTGACGGCATTCGGGATGGCGATGGGGATTGTGATTGTCTGGGGAGTGATGGGTCCGTTCTTCAATTATAGCGATACATGGCAGCTGGTCATCAATACGGGCACCACCATCGTCACGTTCCTCATGGTCTTTTTGATTCAGAATACGCAGAATCGGGACAGCGCGGCGATCCAACTCAAATTGGATGAAATCATACGGTCCACGAAGGGCGCTCATAATGCTCTGCTCGACCTGGAAAAACTCAGTGCAAGCGACCTAGAGGAAATTCGTTCCTTATATCAAAAATTGGCGGAGAAGGCCCGTCGCAATAAAAAGGGTGAGTGGGGTGATACTGGCACACCGGAGGTCAATTCGGCCTAACCATTACCCAGGGAGTTTATCCGTGCTCTTCTTTGTGCGGGCAGAGATCATCAGTTGCCGGCCCATTCCACATCGCTGCCGGCCATTCAAGTATTCATCCGGCGGCGAAAAACATAGCCGTCCGTTCAATCTCCGCGTCAACATCGTCAATCGCATTCGAGAGATGTGCCGTCGTTCAGAATGACGATGGATTTACCTTCCGGGACCAAGACTGAGTCTAGGGATTATCCGAGTAGGCATGGCAAGGGCGCATGATATTTTGAAGTGTCTGCTGCGAACATGCTGCTCGCAAGCCAAGCCATGAGGGGCCGTTGATACTCTGTCCTTATGACTGTAATTCGTGCATTGACCCATCTTGCAGGCAGGATGGGTGCAAACGCATCAGCGAGATCGTGTGGGACATTTGCGACGGCTGCGGCGAGCCGGTGGGTTGCGTCAATTGCGCAAGCCTGTGCGTGATCTGCGTCGAATATCAGCCTGCCGATCCTCCCCAAAAGGTATGACCATGCCTCGATCATTGTGGAAGGGCGCGATCAGCTTCGGACTGGTGAATATTCCGGTCATCCTCTACTCGGCCGAAAATCGCAACAGCTTCGACCTGACCCTGTTGGACCGGCGCAATATGAAGCCAGTCGGCTTTAAGCGGTACAACAAGGAGACAGGGAAGGAGGTGACCTGGGGCCACATCGTGAAAGGATATGAATATGAAAAGGAACGGTATGTGGTTCTGACCGAAGAGGACTTCCGGCGCGCCAATATCGAGGCGACTCAAACCGTGGACATCCTGAACTTTGTCCAGGCGGAAGAGATCGCACCGATGGCCTTTGAGACACCGTACTATTTGGCGCCGGATAAGCGAGGGGAGAAAGGATATACCCTTCTGCGGGAAGTCTTGAAAAAGACCGGCAAAGTGGCGATTGCTACCGTGGTGATCCGTACTAGGCAATATATCGCGGCGCTGATTCCATGGAATGACATGCTTCTACTGAATACGCTGCGTTATGCGAATGAGATTCGACCGAGTAAAGACCTGGAAATACCGGCCAAGAGCTTGAGAACCGCCGGCGTCACCTCCCGCGAGTTGGATATGGCGATCACGCTGGTGGAGGAAATGTCGGACGCCTGGAAGCCGGAGCGGTACAAGGATACCTACCACGATGATCTGATGCGATTGATCAACAAACGGATCAAGGCCGGACAAACCGAGGTCATTGCGTCGCCGACGGAGGAAGAGGAAGAGAAGAAGCGGCAACCGGGCAAGGGCAAAGTGGTGGATTTGATGGCGCTTCTCAAGCGAAGCGTGCAACAGTCCGGTAGGCCGAAACGATCTGCCTCCAAGAATGAGCGGCAGGCGCATCGCAAGAGCGCATGACGTGAGTGATGAGATGGCTGTTGTGCGGATCGGGACCTCCGGATGGCATTACTCCCATTGGCGCGGACCCTACTATCCGCCGGATCTTCCGTCCCGCCTCATGCTGGACTACTACCGGCGGGATTTCGACACGGTGGAGATCAACAATAGCTTTTATCGTCTGCCCGCTCCGGCGACCTTTCGGAGCTGGAAAGATGCGACTCCAGCGGGATTTTGTTTTGCCGTCAAGGCCAGCCGTTATCTCACCCATCGAAAAAAACTACTCGATGCCAAGCCGGCCCTGAACCGGTTGCTGTCTGCGGCCGAGCAGCTTGGGGATAAGCTTGGCCCGATCTTGTTTCAATTGCCTCCCCATTGGCGTTGCAACCAGGGTCGGTTACGACGGTTTCTCAGCCTCCTTCCATCCCGACATCGCTATAGCATCGAATTTCGTGATCTGAGCTGGCACAACCAAGAGATCTATCGATTGCTGCAAGATCACAATATCGCCTGTTGTATCTATGAGCTAGGTGGGTTTCGCTCCGCCGTCGAGGTCACGGCGGATTTTGTCTATGTCCGTCTTCATGGGCCGGGAGCGAAATATCAGGGGGATTATCCGGCACGAACGCTGAAGTCCTGGGCGCTTCAGATCCACCGTTGGACAGAGGCCGATATCGACGTGTATGTGTATTTCGACAACGATCAGGCCGGTTATGCCGTTCGCAATGCACAGGCGTTGAAGAGGGCCGTGGGGCGTTCGATGCTGAGAATCAAGGCATAGGGCTAGGGAAATCGTCAGCTGCACTCAAGGCTGTCGCTGCCATACAGTGATCGATACGAGCGGTCGTGGGGAGTCCCATGGGTCTTCAACAATATCGGAAAATGCGGGATTTCAAACAGACGCCTGAGCCGCGCGGCAGATCCGTTTCGCCTGCGGAACACCTGCAGTTCGTGATCCAAAAACATGCTGCCGGCCGCCTGCATTACGACTTCCGTCTGGAGTTGGACGGAACGCTGAAAAGTTGGGCGGTTCCGAAAGGGCCCAGCCTCGATCCGGCACACAAGCGCTTGGCGGTCCACGTCGAAGACCATCCACTCGACTATGCCGGATTCGAAGGCATCATTCCTCCCAAACAATATGGCGCCGGGACGGTCCTCCTGTGGGATCGCGGCTACTGGTCTCCCGTCGGCGATCCCCGTTCGAGTTATCGCCGCGGTCGGTTGAAGTTCGCTCTGCATGGCGAAAAGTTGCATGGCCTGTGGAACCTCGTCCGCATGGGCGGACGACAGGAGGCCGGTAAAGAAAACTGGCTGCTGATCAAAGAACAGGACGAGGAGGCGCGCAGGGGCCGCCAGGGGGACGTGACCGACAAGCTCACGGAAAGCGTCGCCAGCGGCAGGACCATTGAACAGATCACCGGCGGTCGCCACCGGGTGTGGCAGTCCAATCGCTCATCCGATAAGGAGAACAACGCTAGAGAGCGATCCTCTCCGTCTCATCCACCTCCCGGCGCTCATAAGGTCTCTCAAGAATCGTGGGTTGCCCCGCAATTGGCGGCCCTGGTCGAACAGATCCCGACCGGAGAGGGATGGGTGCATGAACTGAAATATGACGGCTACCGGATCTTATGCCGGGTGAAGGACGGCGCGGCGACATTGTTCACGAGAAACGGCCATGATTGGACATCGAAACTTCACCGTATCGCCGAGGCGACCGCCGCCTTGCCGGTCAAGAACGCCTGGCTCGACGGCGAGGTGGTCGCGCTGAAGCCTGACGGGCGCATCAGCTTTCAAACCTTGCAGAATGCGTTCGATGCGCGTTCCGACAGCGACCTTGTCTACTATGTGTTCGATCTCTTGTATCTCGACGGTTACGATCTCAGGCCTGTGCCCCTGATTGAACGCAAACGTCTGCTGGCGTCGCTGCTCAAGGGCGGACGCTCCGGAGTGATCAGATACAGCGACCACAAAGCCGGACAGGGGGACGTTGCCTATGCGGAAGCCTGCCGCAACGGGATGGAAGGTTTGATTGCCAAGCGAGCCGATGCCGCCTATCGTGCCGGTCGAAATCGCAATTGGGTCAAGGTCAAATGCGGTCGACGGCAGGAATTTGTCATCGGCGGATATACCGAACCCTCAGGCTCACGGGTCGCCTTCGGCGCGCTGCTCCTGGGGGTCTACGACGGGCGGGGCAGACTTCGATTTGCCGGACGCGCCGGGACGGGGTTTTCAGAGCCTGTTCTCACGGACCTGCACAGGCGATTGAGGGCCTTGGAGCAATCGCAACCTCCGTTCGCGGATCCACCGCGCGGCGCCGATCGTCACGGTGTGCACTGGGTCGCCCCGGAGTTGGTGGCGGAGGTGGCGTTTGCGGAATGGACGAGCGAAGGGCAATTGCGACAAGCCTCCTTTCAAGGTCTGCGCGAGGACAAAGATCCTCGATCTGTGGTGCATGAGCGACCGGCGCCGCAAGCCTCCGGAGAAATCGACGCCAAGAGCAGCAACCGCCGCCGAAGACGTCGGGTTGAGACAGCGACATCGGCGCAGGCATCACGTCGTCCGCCTCGTGATGGCTCCGCTGTCGTGGCCGGGGTCACGCTCAGTCACCCTGATCGGGTTTTGTTTCCTGAACAGAACCTGACGAAACTGGCTCTGGCTCGATATTATGAGGCGGTGAGCGAATGGATTGTGCCGCACGTGAAGGATCGGCCCTTGACCCTGGTCCGCTGCCCGGAAGGCCATGACAAGGAATGTTTTTATCAGAAGCATGCGAATGAGCGAATTCCGGATGTGGTCGGCCGAGTCGAAATTCCCGAAGAGGGCGGGGCCTCCTGCTATATGGTCGCCGATTCATCGGCGGCTCTCATTGGGCTGGTTCAGATGGGTGTGCTGGAGTTGCATACTTGGGGAGCCAAGCGGGACAAGCTCGATCGTCCGGACCGTATGGTCCTCGACCTCGATCCGGACCCATCGGTCCCCTGGCGGTCGGTCATCGAGGGCGCGCAGTTGGTACGGACGTTATTGAGTGAATTGCAGCTGGTCTGTTTCGTCAAGACCACCGGCGGCAAAGGGATCCATGTCGTTGTGCCGCTGCGACGTGTTCACGCTTGGGAAGAGGTGAAGACCTTTTCCCAGGCTCTGGCCGACCATCTCGTTCGAATGATCCCGGAGCGTTTTGTCGCGAATATGGCAAAACAGAAGCGGAAGGGAAAAATCTACGTCGATTATCTGCGCAACGCCAAGGGAGCCACGGCGGTGGCAGCCTATTCGACAAGGGCCAAGCAGGGCGCTCCTGTGTCGGTTCCGTTGGCCTGGGACGAACTGTCCGCCGATGTCCGCTCAAATCACTTTACGGTCGCGAACCTGCCTGACCGCTTGCAGCATCTGCGTGAAGATCCCTGGCGGGAGTACTTCACCGCCGCACAGAAGATCACCCGCAAGATGTGGTTGGCCCTCCGCTGACCCGCCGCCGTCAATCCAACATGTTCGCAGTCGAAAGTCTTCTGCTCACCGAGAAAGACTAGGGTGCCTTTGTAACCGACCTGGGGGGAGTGCTAGTAGAGCCGATCGTGCCGGCCTGATATCAGTGATCATGACATTCGGGTTGAGTGCCCAATGCATTGGATGACGATGAAAGGAGAGGCGTATGGACGGCATGACGATTCCCATCTCCGTGGTCGCGGGCAATAGACAAACCGCCGCACAGGCAGCGGTTGAGCCAGAGGGCTGTGGCCGTTGCGGAGGATTGTTGGTCGGCGAGCGTTGTATGGACATCGGCGAAAGTTTGGGGGGCTATTGGTTCTGGGCCATGCGCTGCATTCAATGCGGCGACATCGTGGACGAGGTTATTTTGCGGAATCGCTCTGCGCAGACGGAACCGGCGCAAGTCGTGCGCGCCGCTTAGCCACAAACCTGCCACGCCGTTATGTGCAAGAGGCAAGAGGATGGAGAAATGGCGCAGGCACGGTGTCGCACGACGATAGTGTGATTCGATTATGCTCGCATAACCCTGTCGACAGGAACGGGGGCCGGATGAGCGAGGTCATTGAAGCGCAGGATGGTCTGTTTCCCTTGAGTGTGGTTTCTCTCGGATCCTGTCCGGCCGTTCCTCATACGACTTCGCGGATTTTATTCTCGACCAGCGTCTTCACGAGTCCCCACCGGTCCTCCGTTCCTCGCGCCATCGCCTTCGCGAACTGCCAGGCCTGTACGGTGGTGATCTTGCCGGGCAGGGGAGGCTCCAACGGATCGATCACCGCCTGGACGACGACCGGGCCGGGAATGGCGAAGGCCTGTTGCAACACGGTTCGAACCTGACGGGGATCGTCGACCGTGAATCCTCTCGCTCCGCAGGACTCGGCAAAGGCGGCGAAGTCGATCGGTTGCAGCTCGACGCCGTATTGAGGATTGCCTTCGAAGGCCAACTGTTCCCATTTGATCATGCCGAGGAGATTGTTTTTCAGTACTACGATCTTGACCGGCAGGGCATACTTCATGAGTGTCGCCAACTCTCCCATCAACATGGTGAACCCGCCGTCTCCCACAATGCAGACGACTTGCCGCCCTGGAAAGGCGATGCCGGCTCCGAGGCTGTAGGGGAGGCCGTTGCCCATCGACGCCAAGTTGCCGGAAGCTGAAAATTCCATCATACCCTTCATCGCAATATGGCGGGCGGCCCAGGTGGTCACCGTGCCGGTGTCGCAGCACACAATGGCATCGTCGGCCAGGAATTCGTTCAGGGCGCGCACGACCACTTGGGGTTTGAGCGGCTGGTCCATGCGGGTGCCGCGTTCTTCCATCAGGTCATGCCACTGTTTCATCTTCCCCTGCGCCTCTTCGAGAAAACGGCGATCGGTGTTCGGCCGTAGGAGGGGCAACAGGGCGCGAAGCACGTCCCAGCAATGGCCCACCAGTCCCACTTCGACGGGATAACGGAGGCCGATGCGGGCCGCATCCAGATCGATCTGAATGGCCCGAGCCTGCCCTGGTTTCGGATAAAACTCCAGGTAGGGAAAACTGCTGCCGGCGATGATCAGCGTGTCGCAGGTCTCAAGGACTTCCTGAGACGGAGCAGTGCCCAGCAGGCCGATGCCGCCGGTGGTCAACGGATGGTCGTCCGGCACCACGCCTTTTCCCAGGAGGGGCTTGACGATCGGCGCGCCGAGCATTTCGGCGAGTTGCAGTAGTTCTGATTTTGCACCCAGACAGCCTCGACCGGCAAGGATCGCGATCTTCGATCCGGCAGCGATGACGGAGGCCGCCGTGTCGAGCAGGGTTCGGGATGGGAGTGGAAGCGGGTCACTATAAAGATCGCCGCTGTGCCGGGGAATGTTGGCCTTGGACCGTTGATCGTCCGCGCTCCACTCTTGAATGTCCTTCGGAATCGTCAGGTGGGCGACCGTTCGTCTGGAGATAGCGGTCTTGACGGCTTCATCCACCACATTGCCGACGTGCGCCGGCCCCATCACACGCTCACTGTAGGCGGCGACATCGCTGAACAGCTTGTTCAGATCCACGTCCTGTTGATAATGCGTTCCGATCAAGTCGTGGAAGGTGTGTCCCGTGATGGCCAGCACCGGTTGGCCGTCGCATTTGGCGTCATAGAGGCCGTTCAACAGGTGGATGCCGCCCGGACCGGAGGTGGCGAGGCAAACGCCCAGCCGTCGCGTGAACTTGGCATACCCGCAGGCCGCCAGGGCGGCGGACTCTTCATGCCGCACCAGGATGAGTTTGATTTTGTTCCGATGCGTGCGAAGCGCTTCGTAGATGCCGTTGATGCCGTCGCCCGGCAGGCTGAAGACCGTATCGACGCCCCAGTCGATCAACCGCTCGATCAAGAGGTCCGCCACCGTGATCGTCATGGTCATTCCTTTCGATTCCCGCGAGATGGTGAGGGTCCGGCGGCTCTGTGCGCGAGCCTGGGAAGAACCAGTTCCTGCGCCAGGATCTTGAGACAGGCCGCCACGGGAATGGCGAGCAGGAGCCCGTAAAATCCACCCAGCGCGCCGCCGATAAACACCACGAGCAAGACCGTCACGGCGTTCATGTCCATGGATTGACTCTGAACCCATGGTGTCAGCAGCCAACTCTCGATGAACTGCACGACGAGATAGGCCAGAGACGGCCAGACGACGACCGTCATGAGGTCGAAGCTTCCGGCGCCGCTCGACAAGACATCCAAATACTTCAGGAGAATGGCCAACGGCCAGCCGACCAATGAGGCATAGGGAATAATGGTGAGAATGCCGGTGATGAGACCAAGCAGAAACCAATAGCGTATTCCGGTCAGCGCCCACCCCAGGGAATAGAGGACAGCCGAGCCAAACGCGATCGCCAGCCGTCCCCGGAAGAAGCCGCTGACCGCATGGTCCATCCGTTGCACGATCTGCCTTGTCCTCGGGCGATAGTCGGCGGGAATGTAGCGCTTGACCTGGCTGATCGCGCTGTCGAACTGCCAGGCGAAGAAAAAGAAATAGATGGGGATCAAGATGAACGCCAGGACGACATCGGCCGTCGTGCCGATGACCGTCCCGAGCACTCCGAATGCCTGGCCTGTGCCGGAGAACAGCGGCCTCAGGATCGAGAGCGGATCATCTCTCAGGCTCGTGGCGATGGTCGATAGGTGTTCCGAAAAATCGCCGAGGCGTATGTGATATCGCTGCGCGATACTCTGAAGATACCCCGGCGCTCGCTCCGCGAACGACTGGACCTGTTCGGCGAGGAGCGGACCCAGCCAGGTAATCAATCCGCCCATCACCAGCGCAGAAAGAAACAGCACGACGGAAATCGTGACGGGACGGGGAATGTGCCATTGCGTCTCCGCCCGTCTGATCAACGGGTTGAACAGGTACGCCAGCAAGAGCGCGATCAGCACGGGAGTAAAGACTCCGCGCAGGTAATAGCCGAACCAGAGGAAAAAGAGGCCGCCACCCAGCCAAAGCAGGTCTCTGATCGGCGTGATCTCCCACAGATGGCGATCGGCAGGAGGAGGGGAGGCTGTTTCCTCGGATGGCGATGGGGCCTTGTTTTCCGTCAGCAGGTCGGGGTAGTCCTGTTTCATAGAAGCATCACGTCCCTTTCGTCTGAACTGTTGCTATGAGTCTTCGCCGACCGGTTCTGCTTGCGGGCCTCGCAGGCGCGAGGAACGAAGGGCGGCAGCCGCATGCTCGATCTGGGCGTTGATCTCTCCTCCGAGCAACATCACGACTCCGGTCAAATAAAGCCACAACATGAGGACGATGACCCCGGCTATGGATCCATAGGCGGCATTATAATTCCCAAAGTGGTCCACATACGCTTTAAATCCGAGCGAGACTCCCACCCACAGGGAGACGGCACAGACGGAACCGGGAGTGACCCAGCGCCAGTCATGCTCCACATCGGGACACACATAATAGATGATCGCCAGGGCGAACAGCATCAACATCACGGCGACCGGCCATTGCAGGATATGCCAGGCGATGAGGAACAGCCAGCCCAAGCCGACCATATCGGCAATCCATTCGCCGATGCGTGCACCATACAGGATCAATGTGATGGAGACGATGATAAACCCGGCGAGCCCGACAGTCAGTAGGGTGGCGATCACTCTGACTTTCCAATAGGGTCGCGTCTCGTGGGCTCCGTAGACGACATTGAGGGCTTCCATAATCGCCGTCACGCCGCTTGAGGAGGCCCAGAGCGCGCCTAGGAGCCCGAGCGACAGGATATCGCCGCTACTGCCCCTGACTACGTTATCCAAGTATTTCTCGAGCAGCGAGAGGGCATCAGCCGGCAACACGGTCCGGAGATATTCCATCAATTCCGGCATGGCCTGGTCGAGCGGAAACAATCCCATGAGCGCCGTGAGGAACAGGAGGGCCGGAAAAAGAGCCAGCAAGAAATAATAGGCCAGTTGCGCGGCCCGTCCAAGAATCTCGTCCTTCTGACTTTCTTTCCACAAACATCGGCCGAAGTCCCTCCACCCCAGGCCGCCGAGTTTCCAAGGGTTCCAACGGGGGGAGGAACTGGTCAACGAAGCCGCCAAAAACTTATCTCCGCCTTGTCGAGGTGTTTGTTCGAGCGACAATAGCCCTGTCGCGTCTTCAGCGATCAGGACGATGCTCCGGCTCTTACGGAATTACCGAAATGGTGCCGCTGGTTTTCCAGGACGGCATATTTGATCTGATCTATCCCGCGCGTTGGGTATTGGAAAGAGAGTCTGCTCAATGGGTCCTGTACATGGTTCGCGTTATGGCGCTGCCGGATATTCGCCGGATGCGCGGTCTCGGGTTCCGTCGCCCTGTGTAGAGACCGAAGATTCTTTCCGTCGAGAAGGGCGATCGTCCTGCGGCAAGAGGACTGAAAGGTTGATGCCCAAGGATCGCGCAATCTCGGGCATCATCTTTCGTGTGAATTCGACTATCAGCGCACTCCCCGCCCGCATCAGCACGGTCTTGACCTGCTCCGCTTCCTGGCCGAGTTCCCGCGACAGGGAATCCCAGATGTTCATTCCGTCCTGAGCCGATCGCCCCGCATGGGACCGTGGTCCGCTGGGATAGTAATCGTACACTCCTTCCTCCTTGCCGGACGGTCGTGTTTGCCGATCGGACTCCTGCATGACCCTGGAGCCATGGGCACTTGGCGGGTAATAGGGATAGACCCCCCTGGGGTGAGCGCGACTGCGCAGTTCTAAAAGTCCTATCGTATAACCGGCGCAGAGGGCTCCCCCCAGCATGAGCCATGGATGTTCACCTACCTTCCGACTGGGATCCAGAACCACCTTGGTCTTATCCAGCAGGTGATTGACGTTCTGTGTCGTATGGTCGAGCAGATGTGAAAACGTCATCGTTGCTCCCTCCGTCGTCTCCTTAATACGCTGTTCGAGTAATTCAAGCTTCTCGGCAATCGCGACTCTCGTATGAACGATGTTTTTCAGGTCCTGGTCGATAGCACGTGTTCTTTGATCCATCGGGCATTTTCCTTCAGAGAGTGAATGGCGCGGAACGGCCAGAGTCGTAGGCTCGCCCCCAATTTTGTCGTGTTGTACAGAAGCACGCCGGATCCCACGGCGGACAATAGTCCCACGATTCCATAACAGGCCCATAAGGTCAGGGGGGTGTACGTGTGGAGCCAATGAACCAGCGTCAGGAGAATGGACGTCGTGGCCATGAGGCTCAACAGGAAGCCGATCCCGGCTTGAAACAGTCCCAGGACGAACTTGCGGAGTTCGTACTGTATTTCGTGCCGAGCCAGTCTGATCTCTTGCTCAAAAAGGCTTCGCATGTCGGCGGCAAGACCGCTCACCAGTGCGGCAATCGAGATCGGATGGGGTTTATCCACGGGCGTTCCTTTGTGCTCGGTTCAATCGGCGCGGACGCGAGACAACAGATAGCCGCACCCCAATCCGAGGAGGAGTGTTTGCAGCGGATACCGCCGGATGAGAATTTCGAGATCTTCCACGATACCGCTGAGGCCCTGTTGCTGGAGATAGAGGGGGGTCTGTTTTGCGCCCCGCGAAACGGCATCTGCCGCCTCACCCGCTTTACCGCCTTCGGGCAGCTGTTCCCGCGGGCTGTCGGCGGCGGATTTCAAGGCCTCTCCCGCCCGCTTCGTCTTTCGATCGGCGGATGCAATCGTATCGGCGGCGGCTTCCTTGATGGTCACCTCTGCCTGCCGGCCTGTTTCTTCCAAATTCATTTTCTCCCCTTCCATGAGCCCCCCTCCTCCAGTCAATGGCGGTGATTATTGATACGCTGTCCGCTCCCATACATTGTGCGAGCGACGGTTTTTGTTCGGCTCCCCACCTTCTCAGAGTAATGTGGCCTTCCGCCTTCCTGAACTGGGCAAAGCCCTAGCAGCCTGTTGAAAAATCATTTCCACAGCCTTGAAAGATCGAACCGCAGTGCGTCGCGGACAGGACCAGAAGCGCTCACAGGATGTTCAAAAAGGCCGTCCAGCGAGGCCGCAGCGAGCGAAGAGGCGAATCGTACTCTGCGCCGTACGTAGAGCCTCTGAGCGACGCGAGAACAAAGCTGGCGGGCTTTTTCAACATCCTGCTAGGCGCATGGCGCAGCTACGCTCATACGTAGGTGTCATCGAGTGGGAGATTGCGTGTGTACCTGTTTCGGTCTGGGCACCGGCGGGCGATGGATCTGTAGCCGAACGTCCGGCCTGGTGCGTTTGGCGGGGAGACGAAGGGGAACCGTTCGTCCCAGCCGGGCCGAGCGGTGCAACGCTTCGATGATCTGCACATCGATGAGTCCTTCGACCCCGTTTGGTTCCGGCTGCCGATCTTCCCGCACGCAAGCGGCAAAGTAGATCAGTTGAGGAGCAAATTGGTCGCCTGGTTTGAAGGTACGTATGCAGGTCTTCCCGTCGATGGTAATGGAGGCTTTCAGGCTGCCGATACATTCGTATGCCGGCTCGACGCGTACCCGGCCTTTCGTCCCCACGATTTCATACATGGCGGCATCCGCCGCGCCGAAGCTGCAGGTGAAGGCGGCCAGGCGATCGTGGGGAAAACGCAGGACCGCGCCGGCCGATTCCTCCACGTTGTGAAAGCGTCGGTCATTTCCGCGACCGACCATGGCCGTGACTTCCATCGGCTCGTCGCGGAAGAGGTACCTTGCGGCGTTGATGCAGTAGATGCCGATGTCGTAGAGGGGTCCGCCGCCCAGTTGTGATTTGAGTCGGATGTCGCCGGATCGAACCTGTTGGGTGAACACCGAATGGAACAGCCTGGGTTCGCCCAATCGGCCGGAATGCAGCAGCGCGATCGTCTGGAGATTACAGGCTTCGAAATGCAATCGATAAGCGACCATCAATTTGACGCAAGAAAGTTCGGCGGCACGAAGCATCTTGCGGCAGTCGCCGGCGGTGACTGCCAGGGGTTTTTCGCAGAGGATATGAACGCCCGCCTTGGCTGCCCTCACGGCGTACTCACGGTGGAGGCTGTTGGGGAGCGTGATGTAGACGGCATCGACCTTACCGCTGCGCAGACACTTCTCGTAATCCTTATATGCATAGGTCCGGGTGACGCCGTATTGCTTGCCGAGGGCGCGGCGTTTCACGGCATCGTCCGACACCAGCGCGGCGAGCCGAGCCGAGGATTTCGCATGGGCAAAGGCGGGGAGGACGGCGACCTGGGCGATATGTCCGAGTCCTACAACGGCGAATCGCAGAGGGGCTCTGCTCATTCTACAAGTCTCCTCGCCCTTCCGGCGAAGGAATGTGATAGGTCGCCTTTTCCAGAGCCGCCGGAAGCAGGTCGCGCTCTTCCGCGACGAAATGTGCCTGGACGGTCTGCATCATGTCCTCGAAAAATTCATCCAATGCCCGATCGTCGTCTGCTTCGGCATGCTGCAATTCCCACATCATCGCCTTCACCTCTTCATGCTCGAGCAATGCCTCTTCCACCATTCTTCTCTGCCGATCCCCCCTGTTTCGGATGTCTCCATACAGCAGCTCTTCTTCCGTTTGGAAGTGGGCGGCAAGCTGATGGAGAATTTGTTCCACGATCGCATGCCGTGAATCCGCGGGAGCGGAGAGATAGTGACGAAATAACGTCAAGATGTTTCGATGGTCGTCTCGCACCATTTTTCTGATTCGAGCGGCGGTCTGCAAAGCCCACGCGAAATGTGTATGTTGCGTCATGATACAAACCTCCTCGCGCATCGATAGTTCACTGTCCGCCGTGGTTCTATTCAGCTGTGACCGTACCAGACGCAAGGCAATGTGCGAACTGGGCAAGACCCTAATCGATGCGGAATAGGGGAGGGCGGCGGAGCCGGGACGCCAATGTGTCGCCGGCTCCGCTTCCGGGCAGCGGGTTACCGGACGTCCTGCCGCAACAGGGCTCGCGTTCCGTTTCTTTCCAGCGTCACATGGGCCGTGGCGCCGGCGGTTCCTTCCAGCAGAATGGTCGCCATCAACCCCTGCGGGGATGATTGGGCTCGATCGGGCTGTTGTCGCGTCACGAGGATGTCCATCGTGAGGTCGCCCGACCGGTGCGTTCCCGTGATGGCCTGTTTCATGCGGTCAACCTGGGCGGACAGATCGATTGCCAGGGCCTGCCGGAGTTTGTCGTGGAGTCCCCGATCGACCTGTTGCCAATAGCCGACACGAATGGTGTCGATCGCCGTTTTCGATTCGCCGGCCATTTGCAGATCGGGGATCGAAAGACTTTTCCCTCCGTCATCCAGGCGAGGTGTGCCCCAATAGTAGATCGTCCCCTTGAGATCGCCGCTCGTTTCGACCGTTACCAGAACGCGGCCGTTGGCATCCGCGGCGGATATGCGTTCGACCACGGCCGTCTCCGCCGCCGTGTTATCGAGAACAATCGTTTGATGGAACAGCCGGTTCTGTGCCTGATGGGTGAGCAGTTGGTACGAAATCGGGATCCTCGCCAGCATCCTGAACGGTGCGTTGTCGGACGGCAGGGTTCCGGAATTCACGAGGGCGACGGTGGGTGGCGCTTCCGGGCAGGTCGGTTCATAGGTGACGAGGGGCATTTGTTTCGCCGTGCCGAAGATGATCGTGTCTTGAGTCGTGCCTTTCTGCCGCCCCACCGTCACCTCTCGCGGGTTGCCGTAGAGACAGGCGCGGGTGTTGAGCGCCGTCACCGGCAGGGACAGAGGTCCTTCGAGATCGTCCCATAGGCGTTGGAAAGGAATGCTGAAGGCTTCGGGCTGCACGGCTTCCGCCAGGGCGATCTTGATCTCAGGGAGCGCGAACAGTTCGGGCAACTGATCCTTGACGGAGATGTTGAACATGTTGCAGCGTCCGTCGCTTTCCGGTTTCAGTTCGACCGCCAGGTGAGATGGTTCGAAACCGAACGCCACGGATTCCTGATCCTGCATGAAAACGAGTGCGCCGGTTGCATCCAACGTCGTATAGATCGGCTCCAGCCGGCAGGCCCGCGAACTCCCGCGCGCCTCGATCTCGCCTTTGTACTCCGCATGGATCGCGACGAGGCCGTCCTGGATACGGACTTGCGGGTCGCCGTTCCTCACGAAGGTCCAGCGAAACTCCTGCTCGAACGGATGTCCCGCCTCCGTGACGCGTTCCGGTACCGCGTCGCGAATGGCGGTTTGAATCGGCGTGAGGTCGGTTGTGATCCGGACCGGCACCTGGGAAATCGGAGCCCGTGATTCTTCCTTGTTCATCACCGCGAAGGAAGGCATGGCGCTGGTGATGGGAGGCGGAACCGGCTTGGTCGAAGAGCGTGGAATGGAATGGCTGCAGGCGCCGGTGAAGAGGAGGATGAAGAGCAGCACCGGGACGATGAATCGAATAGAGTGCTTCATGATGAGCCTCCCTGACAGGACATGGCCTCTGCGGCGGTTTTCGCGCACGCGAGTCGCTTCGGTTCGATGGGACGGACTCAGCGCAAGGCCTCAGATTGCGGAACCGCCAGATGTCGTCTGAGTGCGGTCAATGCTTCACGGTTGCCGGTCGCTTCGACCGGGAACAGCGAGGCGTACTGTTCCTGGGAGACTGCGCCGAATCGTGCTTGACGGTCCGCTGGAATGTCGAGCAAGACGCCCAGGGACGTGAGGTATTCCCCGCTTCCTCTGGCGATGTCCTCTCGTAAATCGTCCGCCACGACGGCCGTATAGAGCATGACCCGTTGATCCTTCTCGACCATGCCGTCACCGGTGAACATCGAATCCGGGGAGGTGCTGGAGGAGAATTTGACGGTAGAGTCCACCGTGGCCTTGGTCGTGTTGCAGGCCGTGAGGGAAGCCAAGGCTGCGAGTACCAGCATCGTGGTCACCATGCTCTTCATCCAACATGCGGTCTGTTTGTGTTCAGTCTGGTTCATCTGGGGCTCCCTGTGATCGGCTGTATTACTGTGATTGAATCTGCAAATTGTTATTCACGGTTCGTACGCCGTTGACCTGCCGAGTCAGTTCGACTACCCGCATTTTCTGCTCTACGGACGGCACTACGCCATTCAAGGTCACCACTCCGCGTTCCGTATCCACATCAATACGGGAAAAATTCGACAATCGATCCGAAGACAGTTTTGATTGGACGGCGGCAGTAATGGAAGCATCGTCGATGGTTTGACCGGTTGTTTTCCCCGTGGTCGATTGGCAGCCCACGATTGACAGCATCGCAATGCCGAGAGCGAAACCTGTGAGATTATTCAGCATGATCCTTCTCCTTTGTTCGAGTCCGTTCACCTGCCATCGACGATAGGCTGGTAGACGTTATCCCCGTCGGGACGCCGCGTCGGCGGCTGTCTTTTCAGCCATCTGCGCGGTCTCATCGACGAATTCCCGCGCGGCTCGCCCCGCATGACGCAGCGCCTGTTTGCCGCCTTCGACGTATGCTTGCCCTCGCTCGACGGCGGTGTCCCATACGGCCCGACCCTGTTCCGCCGCCTCGTCGAGTTCGTCCTTGGCCTTGGCCGCATAATCGCGCAGGGTCGAGCGAAGCTCCGGTCCCGATTGTGGAGCCAATAACAATGCGATGCCGGCGCCGATGAAGGCCCCTGCCATAAAGGCCGACCAGTTGGAAGATTCGTTCGTATACATCTGTCGTCCTCCTTCCCTGTTTTTTGTATTGTGCGCATGAGGTGAAATTCAAACACTCGATTAAGCGGCTCCACGCTTCCGCTTGCGATCACCCTATCAGGATGATGAAAATCTCCCACTAGGCAAGGCCCTGGTTGAGTCGGACGCGGCCCCTTGGCGCATGTCGTCGCGGAATGTGTCGGACTGTGTCCAGGGGTTTTCCTAGCTTTGTTCCTCCTCACGGATGGCTATCGTGGAGCAGGTATCGTCGGTACGATTCGATCGCCGGAACATAGCGCCGGTCTAGGGGGCCATTGTCGAATTCCGGGAGGAGGGCATGATGTCTCTCGATGCATCGGATGGAACGGTCAGTCGAGGGTGGCGTCTTATCAGGACGAAAGACTTCGGGTTGCTCTGGTGGGGACAGGTGACATCTCAGGTCGGTGAAGGGCTGAATAAAGTCGCCCTCTTATGGTTCGTCTATGGGTTAACCGGATCGGCGATGAAAATGACCGTCGTGGGGCTGTTGCAGACGGTTCCCCCGTTGCTCTTCGGGCCTCTCATCGGCGTGTATCTGGATCGATGGCATAAGAAAAAGGTGATGGTATGGGTGGATCTGCTTCGGGCGGTCTTGACCTTCATGATCCCGGCTCTGTATGCGGCCGACGCGCTGTCGATCGAAGGTTTGTATACACTGATTTTTCTGACGTCCGTGGTGTCCACGGTATTCGGTCCTGCGCTGGTCTCGGCCGTGCCCCTACTGGTTCGGCCGTCCGAATTGATGTCCGCCAATGCGCTGATTCAAGGGACCAACAACATCGGTATGCTCTTGGGCCCTGCGATCAGCGGCGTGATGATTGCGTTGATCGATGCGGAGAATGTGTTGTTCGTCAATTCGGCGACGTTCCTGATCTCTGCCTTATGTCTCTTGCCCATTCGGTTCATGGTTCCTCAGGCGCAACAGGCCCAGGTGTCTCCGTCCATCTGGAAAGAACTGTCCATCGGTTTCCGGTTCGTGTTCAAACACCAGTCGATGGTTCTGACATTGGTGGTGATTTCGTCGCTGTACAATCTCGGGGTCAGCGCATTCGTCTTTATCCTGCCGGTCTATGCTAAGGAATTTCTCCAGGTTGGGCCGGTGCAATTGGGATGGCTGTGGTCGGCTCTGGGCGTCGGGATGTTGACGGTCTCGACCTGGTTGGCTTGGAAACAGCACTGTGACATGCAGGGCCGTTTGCGCATCGTGGTGGGCGGGATGACGGTCGGAGGGATTGCGGTCTGCAGCCTCAGTCTCCTTGAAACGCCGCTCGTCGCGGCAGCCGTCGTCATTGTCATCGGAGGGAGTACCGCGGTGCTGAATCCGATCGTGTGGGCCCTGCTGCAGGAAGTGACACCGGAACCCCTCATCGGCCGGGTGTTGACGACGTTCAGCGTGGGGTCGATGGCAGCCGCGATGGCCGGCATGACAGGATTCGGCTGGGTGACCGATGCAGTCGGACCGGCAGCAAGCCTCGTGGGATTGGGCCTGGTGTTGTTATTGACGGCGGGAGTGGCCGTGCAATGTACCCGTCGAACGATCGGTCTGAATGCGGCGGTTGCGTAAGCCGGACGGGCGAGCCTCAAGTGAGTCGGCTCCCTTTCAAAGGGTGTATCCATTGTGGATGTGATCATTGGTGTGAGTCATGCGAGTCCAGGGATGAGACGTGGGAGGCCATCAGCGCAGGCAGCTCTGATCGAGCTGCATGATGCGCATACCCTTCACGCAGACGGTACGGCCCATGCCTCAAAGATGACGCACCGATGGTTGCTCACTCGTGATTTCAGTTTGATGTGGTGGAGTCAGGTTTTCTCGCAAGTCGCCGACGGGGTCAGCAAACTGGCTCTGTTGTGGTTCGTCTACGCGATCACCGGGTCCCCGCTGAAGACCGCCGTGATCGGCCTGTTGCAGACATTACCCCCGATTGTCCTCGGGCCGTTCATCGGGGTGATGGTCGACCGGCTTCCCAAGAAGGCCATCTTGATCGGCAGCGACCTCGCCCGCGGCGTGCTGATCGGCTTGATCCCCTGTTGGGTGTCGGTTCCGAACTTCACCGTGGAGTCTCTCTACGTGCTGACGCTCCTGTATGGGATCGCCACCGCCGTATTCGTTCCCACCCTGTCCTCCGCCGTACCGTTCATGGTGCGTCGTCCGCAATTTACCGCCGCGAATGCGCTGCTCCAGAGCACGACGAGCTTCGGCATCATCATCGGACCGGCCTTGAGCGGGATCGGCATTGCGTTTTCCGGCTCTCAAGAGGTGCTCTGTATGAATGCCGTCACCTATCTGGTCTCGGCCGCTTGCCTCTTACCGATCCGATTGCAAGGCGCGGACTTTGCCCATGGGGAAGGCATAGTGACACACATGATTCGCCATATGGTCGAAGGGGTTCGCTATGCCTTGATCACGCACCGCCGCCTGCTGCTCCTGATTCTGATGGCCTCCGTGTACACATTCGGCACAGGGGCGTTCACGACGCTGTTCCCCGTGTTCGGACGGAATCTACTCGGGCTCGGGCCGGTCGAGGTGGGGTACCTCTGGTCGTGGCTGGGGGTGGGGTTGTTTCTGACCTCGCTGGCCTTGATCAGGTTGAGCGCCTGGAGTCTTCGCCGTCGCGCCTTCGCCATCGTCGCGTCCGCGGTGCTCGGAGGCGCTGCGGTCTGCGCCTTGGTGTGGGCCAGGGATTTTCGAGTCGCGGCCCTGCTCGTGGTCTGCATCGGGATTGGGTTCGGCGCATGGACACCGATCGCCTGGGGCATCATTCAGGAAACGGTTCCATCCGGAATGGTGGGGCGGGTCATGGCGGTGTACACGGCTGTCGCGACGGCCACGTCGATGGCAGGGATGAGTTTTTTCGGGTGGGTGGCGGAATCGTTCGGATCTTCTGCGGGGGTGATCGGCATTGGAACCGTTCTGTTTGTGTTGGCATCGGCCGGTAGCTGGTTCAGTCGGAGCGTCCACGCGTCCGTATGACGGGGCAGGCAGATCGCAGACGGCGATAGGCCGTGCCGAGCGGCGGAGACGTGGACATATGTACAACTGGAAAGGAGGGTGCCATGAAGCCACGTTCATACATGTTGATCGTCACGGTGCTTGTCTGGATCGCGGGAGCCTCGGTCGGTCACGCGGCCAACTTCGTCGGAACGACGATTGAACGGATCGACTCCGCTCAGCAAACCGTGACCTTCAAAACGCAAGACGGCCAATCATGGACGTTGCAGGTGTCGGATCCACGCGTCCTTCAAGAGAAACCCCTGGCAAGGGGTGACCAGGTCACGGTGGAAATCGATATGAACGACAAGATTTCCCACATCAGCAAGCTTGGGAATTCGGAAACCTCTTCGCCGGATGTGCGGCAGTCGGAGCCGCGGTAGAAGAGAGTGTTGCGGTATGGTCGGGACCTGCGGAAGATAAAGCTTGAAAACCAGGAAGCGCATCGACTGAACGGACGCGCCTCCGGAGGAGGCTGGGGCCCCTTCGGAGGCGCATCGGTCTGAAGCATCGATCTGAAGGGTTCGTCAGCGCTGATTGGCCTGGTCGCGCTTGCAGCTTTCCTCGGCCAACATCCGCTGGCCGGCTGAGGCATCGTTCGGGATCCGTCCCATGCAGGCATCGAGGCTGTCGCCCACCGCGCCGGCTGCCGCCCGATTTCCGCTCTTGGTGGTGGCGTTTCCTGCGACAGACTGGCGAAGCTTCTCTTCTCTCTGGCAACCTTCCTCGGCGAGCATGCGGGTACCGGCCGTGCCGCCGGGTGGGATACGTGCCAGGCAGGCTTGAAGCGAGTCGTAAGCCGGCGCAGCGGCTTTCATCGAAGAGCTTGCCGGCGACGCCTGCGTCGAACCGCTGCTGGTGATCGTTTCTTCTGTAGCACAGGCGCTGAGCAGGAGCAGGGAAAAGGATAGGACCAGGGCACCGTGAGAACGCGTGTACGTCATTGAAGAATCCTCCTTTATCATGAACGATGCGCGCACAGTAGCATAAACCCGCCTCGCCTGGAAACACCTCCGAGTGCCTCTCGATCAGGACGTTCCGCCCGTTCCCTGTCCCCGGCCCAGGAGGGCAGGGCGAGAGGGAATCTGAGTCAGCAGATCGGGGCGCACCTGGAACACGCCGGGAATGCGATGGCCGATAGCATACACAAGGCCGCCGACCTGGCTTCCCAATGCGAGCCGGCCGGCAACGCGCCCGTCCTTGCCTGTGGCGACGAACTCGGCGACGGGCGCCACAAGTCCATAGGGCGCCAGCGGACCGGCTTGCTTGAGGACACGTTCCTCCGCCGGGAGGTTGACGATGCGACTGACGAGCAAGTCCGCGACGTCCTGACGGACCTTCTCGGTCGGCTGGTCTTCGAGCACCCATTCATTCTGGTCACGAATGAGCACGTACTGTTCGTCCCTCGTCTTGATGGAAAGTATGGCGATATCGCCGATATCCACCCCGAGCAGGCGCTTATCCTGGACCGCGAACAGGTCCTTGGTCAGGTCCTTGATCGCCGAGGGACTGATTTTGTAAATCGGACCGTCGGGCGTCGTTTGGGCATAGGCTTCGCCGCTGGCAGGGTCCGGCTGAAAGAGCCGCACCACATGGTCCACGCCTGCGGCATGCAGGGTGATTTTCACTTTGGGTTTGGTCAGGGATTGGGCGAGCGCATCCCGCTCAGGCCCTGGGTCGACGACGGCGAGCGCCTTCAGGTCTTCCAACCTGAAGAGCAGGGCCTGGATGGCTGTGCGGTCTCCGTCTGCTTCGATCGGATAGCGGATTTTCCATTTCTTTTTCGGCCTTTCCTCTTGTGCGTAGAGCACGATCTCCGTCGTGGGGTAGGTGAGGCGAAGCCGTTCCGCCTCCTGCTGGTTGAACTGCAATACCTCCTTGCGTCGCAACGACAGCAGCGTCCTGTTCAGAAAGTCTTTCGGCGCCAGATCGGTGAGGAGCACGGCTTGATCGGAGGCCCGCAAGACATAGAGGGTGGAGGATAGGGGACCGGCATCGCCGATCGACAGGGTTTCCTGCCCGGTGCCGGTCCCCAGCGTAATGACCGTGGAGGGCCGATCGAGGCCGAACGGAGTCAACGAAGCCGGCTGCTCTTCGACGAGCCGCGAGACCTTTCCCGTGACCAGGGCGCGGAGCAACGCCTGCACCTGCCGTTGATCGGCGTCGGTGTGAATCGGTGCCGTGATGGTCCAGGCCTGGCCTGCTGTCTGGGTTAGGACGACTTCACCGGACTGACTGCGGACCGTCAACGTGGTGATGTCCGGCTCGTGGAACGACAAGATTCGCTTGGCCTGGACGGCCGTCGCTTCCTCGGTCCGCTGTTCCGGGAGTTCGACGAGATACAGGTACAGTCCGAGCCCTGCGAACAGGCCTGCCAGCACCATCGTCGGCCAGTAGCGCGTCATGACATTACAGGCGGCGCCGTTTCCGCCAGACCAGGAGGCCGGAGAGGAAAGTCATGGCCGGAAGGAAGATGACTTGGACGTAGAGCAGGATGCGTTCTTGCAGCGGGTTGGGGACGAAGGGGCGGAGCGCCGGATCTTTGGGCGTGAGGGAAATGAGATCTCGCTCTTCCGTGAGCCAACCGATCGAACGTTGAAAAAAATCACTGTTGCCGGGGAAATTGATGAAGCTGTTGCTGGCAAAGGCGGAGTTGCCGACGATGATGAGCGCGGGCCTGGGTTTTCCTTCGTCGGGGGCCTGTTTCGGAGTCAAGGCCGCTGCCAGCGCCAGGGGGCCCTGGATGTCTTCCTTCTCGTTGTAACTCACGACCCGCCCCTTGATATCGGTCTCGGCCCAGCTGCGCGGCGATGTGCGGGCGAGGGGCACATAGTCCCAGTCTTTTCCCTTGTCCTCGTGGAAGACCAGGTGGCGGGCCAAGGGAAACAACACGGCGGCGGTCAGTTCATGCGTAATTTCGTGGTCTGTAAATGTTCGGACCAAGAGAGCGGTCAGATCGCCTTGCGCCAGCCGGTCCTGCAGGTCGACTAGAACGCCGCGTCCCAATTCCAGCCCCCAGGTGCCCAGGAGATCATCGATATTGGCTTGCGTATCCGGATCGACCAGCACCATGAGGTGTCCGCCCTTGGCGACATAGGTCCGAATCCGTTCCTGTTCTTCCTGGGTCACCGCGCGACGCGGCCCAGCAATGATCAGCACGTCGGTGTTCTCCGGCACAGCGGATTCCTGGAGCAGGGTGACGGTGCCGATGTCGTAGCCCTGTTTTTGCAGCACTTCTTTCGTCATCGCGAGCCCGCCCCGGTCTTTATCTTCCAGGCTCCGTTCTCCATGGCCTTCCAAAAACACGAGCCGCTTCTTGCTGTCTCTGGAGACGCGGAGCAGGGCGCCCGTGATTTCCACTTCGGCCGGCGACGTGATGCGAACCGACTGCGGACCGCTTTCGAAGATGGCGATGTCGGTCCTGGTGATGCCGTAATTCTGCGCCACCTTCGGCTGGCGTTCGGGATCGATGAACTGGACGGTCAGTTTGGGACTGGCCTGTCGGTAACTATCGAACCGTTCCTTGTAGGCTTGATACCCCGGGTCCTTCTCCCTGGTGAAGACGGTGACGTTGACGTCTCTGGTCAAGCCGCGAAGGACGCGATGGGTTTCCGGCGCCAGCGTGTAGTTCTGGTTTTCCGAGAAATCCCAGCGGACGGAATGGCGAGCGGCGAGGAAATTGATGATGGCCAGAATGGCGACAAAGAGCGCCACCATGAGGGCGCTGTTTGCTCCCATGCGGGTGGACCGTTGTGCGGAAAGTTTTTTCAGGCGCTCGAAACGGGTAACAAAAAACCAGATGAGGCAGGCCAGCGCCGACCCTTCCAAGAGCGTGACGAGCCAGAGTTTCTCCGGTACCAAGGAATAGGCGATCAATCCCGCCACGGCCAGGCCGGCCCCGACGGCTCCGATGGGCAGGGGGTTGCGACTCATTTCCATCGCGACGAATCCACGATCCGGTGGGCGAGGAACAACATCAGGACGGTTCCGCTGATGTAATAGACCAGGTCTTTCGTATCGACCAGGCCGCGCACCAAATGGTCGAAGTGTTCCATGAACGATAAATACGACACCACATTGCCGGCCGGCGTATCACCCAGGAGCGCGCCGAGCCCGGCCAGGAGCCAGCACATCAGGAGCAGGCCGAAGCTGGTGAAGGCGGCCACGATTTGATTTTCCGTGATGGATGAGGCGAAGAGGCCTACGGCGAGAAAGAACCCTCCGAGCAGCGCCAAGCCGAGGTAGCCGGTGAGGACCGGATACCAGTCGAAATCGCTGAAGAGCGCCAGCGTGAGCGGGACCAAGGTGGTCACGAGGAGCATCCCGAGAAACACGAGATAGACGCTCATGAATTTCCCGACGATAATGTCGGTGGTCCGCACCGGGGCGGTCATGAGAAATTCGAAGGTGCGGAGCTTCCGTTCCTCGGCCAGCAGGCGCATGGTCAAGATGGGGAGAATCAGCAACAGGACGAACCGCATGCTGGCAAAGAGGTTGCGGAAGACGAGGTCGTTCAGGTTGATCTGCGCCATGCCGCCCTGCATTTGCATCAACTGGATGGCTTGGGCTCCGGTGAAGACGATATAGAGGTATGCCAGGAAGCCGAAGGTCAGCAGGAAGACTCCGCCGACCACGTAGACGATCGGCGAGACGAAAGAGGAACGCAGTTCCTTCGCGATGAGGGCTTGAACAGGTGCCATAGCGTCAGTCAGTGTTGTTGGTGGTCCCATTCGGCAGGGACAGGCTGTCTTCATGTTGCGTCAGCCGGAGGAAGACGTCTTCCAGGGTCATGGAGACCGGTTTCATTTCCAGCAGGCCCCAGTCCTGTCCGACGGCAAAACGTGCCACCTCTTCCCGGATATCCCTGCCCAACGCACATTCGATGAGGAAGGTGCCGGGATCGGCGGTCGCCAACACATGTTCCACCCCCGCGACCTCGCGGAATCGGTCGAACGCGTCGGATGGAGGCGCCTTGAGGGTGATGCTGATTTTTTCCGACCGCCGCAACCGTGCCGACAGTTGGTCCGGCGTATCTTCGGCGACGATGCGCCCGCCGTTGATGATGACCACGCGCTGACAGACGGCGGTCGCTTCCGGCAGGATGTGCGTACTCAAGATGACCGAGTGTGAGCCGGCCAGGCTCTTGATCAATTCCCTGATTTCGATGATTTGTTTCGGGTCGAGGCCGACCGTGGGCTCGTCCAAAATCAAGACAGGTGGATCGTGGATCAACGCTTGAGCAAGGCCGACCCGCTGGCGATAGCCGCGCGACAGGTTGGCGATGAGCCGCTGACGGACCGATCCCAGGGAGAGCCGCTCAACCACACGATCCATGCCGGCCTTCAGCTCCGCGCCGCTGAGCCCGCGGAGCCTGCCTACGAAGGAGAGATATTCGAAGACCGTGAGCTCCTGATAGACCGGCGGCGTTTCAGGCAGATAGCCGATTCGTTGCTTCACCGCTTCCGGTTGATCCGCGCAATCGAACCCTGCCACCTGTGCCGACCCTTCCGTCGCCGGCATGAAGCAGGTGAGGATGCGCATGGTCGTGGTTTTTCCCGCGCCGTTCGGACCGAGAAATGCCAGGACCTCGCCTTTCTCGACCCGAAAGGTGACGCGATCGATCGCGGTGAGGTTTCCATACCGTTTGGTGATGTTGCGAACGTCGATCATGCAGTCGAGATGGACGGCTGGATGGGTCTGATTCCTGCTGTTCGTTGATACGGTGCGCGGTGTGGCAAATCACGTTGATATTACCGACCGCCTTCGATGCAGTCAAGAGCGGTGCATCCGCTTTCGCTTCGTTGCGGGACAAGAAAAATTTCCGTCCGACTTTACACTGTGGTTCGTACCTGGTACAGTTCCGCCACTTTTCGATCAGTTGCTCCGCACGACGCATGGGGAAGAGGTGTCGCCGAAACGATGAGCGTCATGATCCAGCCGCGACCGAGTTTGTTGGGTGTGTTAGTGATCGGTGCGTTGCTCTGCGTGACCCTCGCCGGACTCGGAAGTGTGCTGAACTCCGTACATGCCGCCAACAATACGGTGCACGAGATCAGGGGGACGGTCGAAGCCGTTCACGCGGGGGATGACCCTCCCGTCATCGTCGTGAAGGGGCTGTACGGATCCAAGGAAGAAGTGGTGGTCGGGGCGGTCCTCGCACAGGGGGCCGTCATTCTGCGGGGGAAGAAGCGGATCGGTCTCGATCGCATCCATGTCGGAGACAACGTGACGTTGAAGTACGTCAAAACCCGTGACGGTCTCACTGTTCGATCGATCATACTCCATCGCAATTGATGCCGATGGTACACACGGTGGTGGGTTACTCATAAGGAGGTAGAGAGAGCCTATGATTCGACAGCATGTGGTGCGGGGGCTGTCCGCACCGGTGGCTGCAGGGTTGCTGTTCTTGTTGGGATGCTCCGGAACAGGCGACATCATTCCGATGAACCTGACCCCAAAGCCGCCCAGGGAGAGCAACGGCACCGGTCCAGCGGTCAAACTGATGGCAGGACCTCGGGTCACGGTGATTCCGTTTGAGGATGGACGGGCCGATCGCACCAAGGTGGGCAGCCGGACTTCCATGTGGGGCGGCGAAACCAATTTCAACGTTTCAACCGGAAGCACGGGGGAAGAAACGGCTCAGGCGTTTGCCGACTATCTCAAACGCAAGGGGTGGCAGGCCCAATATGCGAAAAACACCCCTCCTGTGACGGAGAATGGCCCCGACATTGTGCTCTCTGGAAAGATTCTCGATCTGGCTGTCGATGCCAAGCGCGGGTTCCTCCTGACGGATATTGAAGCCAGAAGTAAGTTGATCATTCAGGCGAACAATCGTGAGGACGGCAGCTCTCTCTCTCGAACAGACGCTCACTCAGGTAGCCACGACAATGTGTTTTGGTTTGAACCCCAGGACGGCGAAGCCATACTCTCCGAAGTCCTGGAGAAGAATTTTGAGCGCTTTGTCGTAAATACCAAATTTGAGGATCGGACCATTCAGTTTCGTTAGGCTGATGGGTTTCGATCGTTCCCCCCGTCCGTCCGCGGCATCTTGTATCACCGAGGGATCCATAGGCTCCCTCGGGTGGCATCTAACTCTTGAGCTGCCTGTCATCAACCGGTGAGGGGCTCGGTGTTTCAGGGTGAGCAGTTCCGACCTTTGGCCTGCACATTCCTCGTTTTAGGGCGAAAGCGTAAGTTTCTGCCTCATCGATTGCGGGTTTTTGTACGTTGGTAGGGGGAATTCCTACACGAACGGTATTGTTGTCGATGAGAATCCTTCGTAGCCTGAGCCACGCTTGTACGAGGGCGGCAGAAAATTGGCTTTCAGGCTTTCACGAGAGGTGCTTCGATGGAAAAGAATTTCCAGCACTCGTCTCAGCGCAAGACCGGATACGCTCTTCTTCCCGTGGCAGGCTGCCTCCTGTTGAACGCCTGCGCCGTCCTGCCGAAAGGTGAACTTCCTCTCGACCTCGGCATCAAGGATCGTGGAGTTGCCTCATGGTATGGCAAGGAGTTCCATGGAAAATTCGCGGCGAACGGGGAAGTGTTCGATATGGAGGCCTATACGGCTGCGCATCGTAAGTTGCCGCTGGGAAGTATGGTTCGTGTGGTGAATTTGAACAATGGGAAGTCTGTTCAAGTGCGGATCAATGATCGAGGCCCTTATGTAGCAGGCAGGATGCTGGACCTTTCGCACGCCGCAGCCAGGGAACTGGGGATGGTTGAAGCAGGGACCACGGCAGTGCAGATAGAGGTGATCGGAGACCATCGCCCGGTCGCGCCGGTTCCCTCTACGGCGATCCCCGTGGTGGCGGGAATGTTGTTGAATGTGAATGGGCGCGCAGCGAGACAGCACAGTCGTCCGGAAGAAGTCTTTGAAGTCCCTGCAAGTCCCGTCCGAATGATGCCTCAGGAAGCCATATACGTGCGGCGTGAACGTCGTATCGGCAGCATGCTGGCAGCCGACCATACGGCCCACAATACTGTTCCGGTACTGGTCGTCTCTTAGCAGAGAGACCGTCATCCCGTGAGTTGACACTCCCTCGCCCACTTGATTAGACTGCCTACTCCAGCGCGATGGATGTTTGTGACGTCACCTTGTACGCAAGTCGATTTTAACTGTTGGAGGGTGAGGGCTGAATGGCAAAGAAACCGACCGGTGAATCAGACGAAATCCGACTCAAGAAAAAAATCGCGTCGCGGCCAAAAGATGACAAGGAGCTTTCCGGCGGCCCGGGAGGGCGTTCTTTGCGTAAACGGCTCAAGCGGGTGCAGCGAAAACGGCGTGCGCTTTCATTGAGAACCAAACATGCCGCGGGAAAGCAAGCCGAAGCCAAAACCTAAACGGTTGCGGGCCGGACGGATCTGAGTACGATCCCCTGTCATTGCCTAACGAGGAAGATTGCCATGGAACAAGCCGCTGAAAAAAAAGAACCGGTGCAGGATTCTTCCCCTGCGGACCCTATTGCTGATGAAGCCCTGACGGACCAGGTTTCGGATCAACTTGCCGCGTCATCGGATGTTTCGACCGAAGCTCAGGCCCTCACCGACCCGGCACAGGAAGTGGCTCTTGAAGAAGAGCAGGTGAAGGATGAGATCGATATCCAAATCGATCTCCTCAAGGATCCCGATTGGGTGGTCAGGCGGGAAGCCGCGATTACGTTGGGAGAAATGGGGGACGAGCGATGCGTCGAACCACTCGCCGCAGCGCTTCGTGACGGAGATTGGCAGGTCCGAGAGGTTGCGATCGAGGGGCTTGGGCAGATCGGGTCTCCCGCCGTCGAGGTGCTTCTCAAACTGCTTCGCGATTGGGACGTGCGGAAATCAGCAATCATGGCGCTGGGAAAGATTCGTGATGAACGGGTGCTGGAGCCGCTGATGCAGCAGCTTCGGAACGATGAGTTCATGGAAGACGCCACAGATGCGTTGGTCAATCTTGGCGAGCCGTCCCTGCCCGGCCTCATCAAGGCATTAAAAGACAAAGAAGAACTGGTGCGGAAACAAGCGGTGATTGCCCTGGGGCGGATCAAGTCACCTGAGGCGATCGACCCCTTGATCGAGATGTTGCAACATAAGGACTGGTTTACCAGGTTGACGGCTGCAGCGGCTCTTGAAGCCATCGGTGATGAGCGGGGTCGCGAAGCGATCAAGCCGCTCTTGAAGGACAACGATATGGTGGTGAAGATGCGGGTCGAGCGAATCCTCGCCAAGTGGAAGAAACAGCCGGCGACGGTTTGATTAGTGAGGCTATTTGCGTAGAAGGACGTCCAGTTCCTTCTGGATTTCATCTAATTTTGCGAACGAGACTTTTTTCCCGAGAGACAGTTCGAGACGAAGTTCCCTGATTCTCCCCGCTAGTTCCTTGACCTGAGCATTGGGGTCCACCTGACGCCCTCCGCGTGCGGCTGTTTCCAGTAAGTCCGCGGCTTCCGCCAGTTCTTTCGCGGCATCGGTCGTATTTTTATTGGACAATTCAGCCTTCGCTTGAACGACACTGGCCTTGGCGTCGGCGGAGGTCCTTCTCGATTCCGAGCGTCGTATCCACCACATTTCGAGAGAGATTTTTCACGGTTTGCTCAAGCTTGTTCGTCGGCTGTTTCCCCCAGAGATAGCCGAATCCGAACGAGAGGGCCAGCAACACCAACAGCCCTATGAATCGGAGCATACTGGTCCTCAGCCCTTAGCGGGCGCTCCCTGGTTTGTCCTTTCTGGACAGCACTTGAATGAGGCTTCCTGCAGAGGCGATGCGGACGGCCGCATCCGAATCCTGCAAGCCTTTTTTGAGGGGAGGAACAAGCGACGTCAGTCGCGATTTCCCCAGTGCGCGGGCCGCCATGAGACGTGGAAGCGGTTGTTGATCTCGGAGCAAGCTTTCGAGGATCGTGAGGGCATTGGGGGTGGTTGCGGCCGCCAAGGCCTGTGCCGTACCGCCACGGATCGACGGATCAGGGTGTCGGGCGAGGTCCGCCGCGTTCAGGATCGCACCGGCGTCACCCAAACGCAACAGGGCTTCGACGGCGCTAATGCGGACATGTTCGTCCGGATCGCGCAGAAGCGGTTGAACGACGCTGCGGGTTTCGGCGACGCCCAAACGGCCGAGGCTTGAGGCTGCCACTGCGCGGACGCGAGGATTTTCATCGCTTAGGGAATGCGTCAACGGCGCGATTCCTTCGGTGCTGCCGAATTCACCCAGGGCTCCTGCCGCGAAGGCGCGGACGGCAGGGTGAGGATCGTACACGGCTTGACTTAGGATGGGTAGACTCGTCGGGCGGCGCAGGCGCCCTAATATTCCCAGCGCCGCCATGCGTACTTCAGGGTCCGGCAGGGTGGCGGCGGAGGAGATGTCCGTCAGGACATCCGCGCGTCCGAGTTTATACAGCCCGGCCAAGGCAAAGATGGATTCGGGTCCTTCATCGACCCGGGCGATTTCAGTGAGCTGATCCGTTATGCCGGATACGTTGGCATCACCGAGGGCGTTGATCGCTGCGATGCGGACGCCCGGTGCTTCATCACGCAGCGCTCGCTTGAGCGCGGACGAGTGTCCTGCATGACCGCTTCGTCCGATCGCTTCCGCGGCTCGGGCGCGCACGAGCGCCGATGAATCCAATAGGCCGTCTTCAAGGATCGGCAACGTATCACGTTCGCCGATTTCAGCCAGCGCCGTATAGGCCGCGATGCGGATATGCTCCTGGGTATCGCGGACCCGGGTGACGATAAAACTGCGCGCGAGGTCTCGTAACAACCCAAGCTCGTCGGGCCGGTTGGTTGCGATGAGCTTGGGATACAGTTTCCAGGCTTCTTCAGGCTTTCCAAGCTTCAGATGACTGAGGATGGCATAACGAATCAGTTCACGGCCGGGTTCATGGCCGGGGGGCATGTTCTGCAGCACCTGCAGGACGCGGTCATATTCCGCGGCCCGGTACAGGGTCGCCGCCTGTCGTTCAAGCGGCGTGGGGGAAGGTTGCTGAGAAGCCGATGCAGCCGTTGCCGGGAGCGGGCCGCTCCACACATATAGAACCAGACCGGCTAGCAGCGTCCACGTCGCGAAGGGGCTGCGGTGCCAGGGGAGGGGGTCCAGTCGAATCACGCTACCATTTATTCGGTGTACGTGTGGTGGCCGGTGCATACATTTGCTCCATGTATTCCTTGACCATCCGTTTGGTGCAGAAACGAGGAGCAATGGTCTTAATGCTTTCTTTGACGATTTGGAGCCACCCGCGGGGAATCCCGTCGAGATCGCGCTGATAAAACAGCGGCACGACTTCCTCTTCCAACAGCCGGAACAACTGTTCGGCATCGTGGGCATCCTGCGCCTGGGTGTCCGATCCCTCCGGGAGCGGCTGGATGCCCCAGCCGTTGGCCCCGTTGTAGCCTTCCGACCACCAGCCGTCCAGTACGCTGAGGTTGATCACTCCGTTGAGCGCAGCTTTTTGTCCGCTGGTGCCGCTGGCTTCCAGGGGTGCTCGTGGAGTATTCAGCCAGACATCGACACCCTGGACGAGATATTTCGCCATATGCATGTCGTAATCTTCCAGAAAGGCGATATGTCCACCCAGTTTGTGATCGTTACAAAAATTGAGAACCTCGTGGATAAAATACCGGCCCGGCTCATCGGCCGGGTGCGCTTTTCCGGCAAATACGATTTGGACCGGCCGCCACCGATTGTGGAGCAACTGTTTGAGGCGTTCGAGATCCCGGAATAGGAGGGTCGCGCGTTTATAAGTCGCGAACCGCCGGGCGAATCCAATGGTGAGGGCTTCCGGGTCGAGTAAGGTGCCCCGGGCGATGGCCTGCATCGGTTGGAGGTGGCCGCGGATCCATCCGTCGCGCGCGCGTTCACGAATAAAACGCATCAGTTTTCGTCTGGTGGTTTGCCGGACGTCCCACAATTCATCGTCAGGCAGGTCGGTGACCCGTTGCCAGATGGTCGGGTCGTCGATCCGCTCCGCCCATTCCGGGCTGAGGTACTTCGCATAGAGGGAATTCGACTCCGGAGAGATCCAGGTGGGCGCATGGATACCGTTGGTGAGGCTGCGGATGGGGACAAGGTCTTCCGCCAGGCCCGGCCACAAGTGCTGCCACATCTGTCTGGACACGCGGCCGTGCTCGCGACTGACCCCGTTGACATGTGCGGACAGGCGCATCGCCAGGGCCGTCATGTTGAACCCATGCCCCCGGCTGTCAGGCGTTTCGCCGAGACGCAGGAATTCTTCACGGGACAACCCGAGTTGTCCCCAATAGTTCGAAAAATAGCGATCCATGAGGTGGAAGGGGAAGATGTCGTGTCCGGCCGGGACGGGGGTGTGGGTGGTGAAGACGGTACTGTGCCGGACCAGCTCACTCGCTTCGGCATGGCTGTGGCCTGCTGCGACCAATTCGCGGATTCGCTCCACGGTTAAGAACGCCGAATGGCCTTCATTGCAATGCCAGACTGCCGGGTTCATCCCCAGGGCGCGCAGGACCCGCACGCCGCCGATGCCCAACAGAAATTCCTGGCAGAGCCTGGTTTCTTGATCTCCGCCGTAGAGGCGCGCAGAGAGCGCACGATCTTCCGGCGTATTCTCGGGCACGTCGGTATCGATCAGGAACAGCGACATGCGTCCCGCGCGCACCTGCCACACCAGAACCGTGACCTGACGGGGGCCGATGTCCACTTTGATGGAGCAGGGGCTGCCGGTCGGGGTCATGGCCTGCTGAATGGGTGAATCCTGCCGATTGAACGGCGCATAGGTGGCTTCTTGCCAGCCCTCCGGGTTGATCCGCTGTTTGAAATACCCTTGCGGATACATAAAGCCGATGCCCACGAGAGGAATCCCCAGATCACTGGCCTCCTTGCAGTGGTCTCCGGCCAGAATGCCGAGTCCTCCGCTGTAGATGGGGATCGAAATATGGAGTCCGAATTCGGCGGAGAAATAGGCGATGGGGGACTGTTGGAGCGAGGGGAATTCCGTGGCCGCCCAGGTTTTCTTGTCGCTCAGATATTCATCGTAGGCGCGCAGAACGGCGGAATATTGGCGTACGAAATTCGGATCGCTCGCCAACGTGATGAGGCGCTCCGGTTTCACGCCGGAGAGCAGCTGTACGGGATTGTGATGGGTCAGAAACCAGAGGGTCGGGTCGATGGACTCGAACAGTTGCCTTGCCGCCGGGTTCCAACTCCACCAGAGATTGCGGGCCAGTTCACCAAGTCGCTGCAGGTTCTGCGGAACGGTTTCATGAGGTGGCTGTATGTGATCGGGTGCTTGCACGACGCCTCCGTGGGATATGATCGATGGCTGCGGAAGAGGACCATAGGTCGCCCTTCCGGAATGCTGCGTCAGGCGTGTCCGGCCTTATGCCAGGATGCCCATTGGTCAGAAAAGGCGACGGCGGCGTAGCGTTCCCCGAGGATTTTGGCGACACGGTTCATGGTCGCCGTAAGTTGTTTCGCCTCCTCTTGCGTCAGGTCCTGGCGAAAACGCGGATGGAGCCCCCATCGCGTCTCGACCTCCTCACCCTTGATGCTCGACATCACGCTGACGAGTTTGATATCGGCACCGGTGGCTCCTCGAGGGACTTCGCCCTCTGCGGCAGCGGCGGGATTCGTCGACGCATCCGCGAGTGACGGGGGAGCGTCGCCTTGGAAAATGCCGCTGAGGGCCGGGATCACGGCACTGATACAGAGGGTGGCCGCGGCGGTCACCTGTGGATTGCCGGAGGCTCCGACCAAGCGGGCGATGCGATCGCTGAAGTCCCGGTACAGGTCGTTCTTGGCGGGGCTGTCTTCGGTGACCAGAAAGCGATACCGTTCATAGGTCTGACGACTTTCAGCGACGGCGGTGCCGATGGTCATGACGATTTCCATCTGGTCGCTGCCGGATCCGAAGGCCGGTTCCAGGACTTTCTTGAGTTGGTCGATTACCGTGTCCGTCAATTCGTCCATGAACTGCGGTTGTTCCTTGAGCGGAATGTGGAGCGCCGACACGCGATCGGTCAGGTTGAACATGACGCGCAAGAACTCGAGATAAATGCCCCATTCGTCCTGGCGCTTGAGTTTCAAGGCCTGGTCCGGAGCCGCCCGTTTGATCACCGATACGGATTCACCTGCCACCGCGAGCATCAGCTCCGCCACGGTCTGCATCTGTTGAGCGAACGAAGGTTGTTTGGTTGTCATACAAATCCTCTGCGTGATCGGCATTATATACAAGTCTAATTTCAAGGTCCAAGTGTTGATCTGTCCTGCGCGGCCACGATGGCCTGCCTGCTTGCTCTGTCGTTGCAAGGTCTCCGATGGTATGTTATACAGCGCGACCGCTCCCGTCATGTGCCGCGTTCTGATACCCGGACATCATCATGAACCGAGACGTCAAACCCTACATTCTCAAACGGACTGGGGATCATGACAGAGCTCCGAAGCTCTCGTTGGACTATGCCGGGACGCTCAACGTCCAGCAGTATGCGGCGGTCACGGCTGGCGATGGTCCCGCGCTCGTCATTGCCGGCGCCGGTAGCGGCAAGACGCGGACGCTCATTCATCGCGTCGCCTATCTGATCGATTCCGGCGTGGACCCCTCGCAGATTCTCCTGTTGACCTTCACACGGAAGGCGTCCGAGGAAATGGTGGAACGTGCGGAAGCCTTGATCGGAGCGCGCAGCCGGCGGGTCTGGGGCGGCACGTTTCATTCCGTCGCCAATCTGTTGCTCCGGCGCCATGGGCGAGTGCTCGGGATCGAGCCGGGGTTTACGATCATGGATCGCGGCGACGCCGAGGACCTCATTGCATTGTTGCGCGCGCAAATGGGGCTCAATGAGAAGGACAAGCGGTTCCCGCGCAAGGGAACGATCGCGGAGATCTATAGCAAGTGTGAGAACACGTTGCGCAGCCTGGAGGAGATCGTCCTCGAAGAGTTCTCTCATTTCGCGGACCATTTGGATGACTTGGGGAAACTGCAGCAAGCCTATCGGGTGGTGAAGCGGCAACGTCAACTGCTCGATTATGACGATTTGCTGGTGTTGTTGCGGGACCTGTTGTCCAAGGATGAGCCGACCAGGCGGACCATTTCGCAGCAATTCCGGTACATTCTCGTGGACGAATATCAGGATACCAACCGTCTCCAGGCCGAACTCATTCGACAACTGGCGGCCACGCACGACAATGTCATGGTCGTCGGAGACGATTCACAGTCCATCTATGCCTTCCGGGGCGCGACGTTCCGCAACATCATGGAATTTCCCTCCTGGTTTCCCGGCACCACAATTTACAAGCTCGAGGAAAATTACCGGAGCACGCAGCCGATTCTCAGTGTGGCCAACGAAATCATTCAAGAGGCGCCGGAGAAATATTCGAAACATTTGTTCACGCGCAAGCTGGACGGGCCGCTGCCGGCGCTGGTAGAGGCGGTCGGGGAACATGCGCAGTCGCGTTTCGTGGCGCAAAAAATCCTGGAACTGCGGGAGGAAGGTGTCCCGCTCAATGAGATCGCGGTGCTCGTCCGGTCCAGTTTTCACTCCTTCGATCTGGAGATCGAGCTGTCACGCTGCGGATTGCCGTTCGTGAAGCGGGGGGGGATCAAGTTCATCGAGGCGGCGCATGTGAAAGACCTGTTGGCGCATTTGCGGGTGGTGGTGAACCCCCAGGACGCGGTCAGTTGGCATCGCGTGCTCATGTTGGTTGAAGGAGTCGGGCCTAAGAAAGCGCAGGACCTGGTGGCGGCCATGGTTCGAACGAACGATCCCTATCCTCTCTTGCGCGAGAGCGGCGGCCGTTCCAGCAAGGGGCTGAAAGATCTGGCGCTGGTGCTGGAGAGCCTCTCGAAGAGTGATGACCTGAGTCCGACCGAACAGGTGAACCGAATCTACGAGTATTATCTGCCCATTCTCAAAGATCACCATGATGATTATCCGAAACGGATTCGGGACCTCGACCACCTGCATACCATCGCAGAGAGTTACCCCGGGCTGACCGAATTCCTGGCAGACCTGGCACTGGCCCCGCCCGACGGCAGCGCGGTCGGGGTCGAGCCTGCAGCGCAGGATGATGAACAAGTGGTGCTCTCGACGATCCACTCGGCCAAAGGGCTGGAGTGGCAATGTGTGTTTCTCATTTGGGTCGTGGATGGGAAATTCCCTTCGGTGTACTCGTTCAATACCGACGAGGAACTGGAGGAGGAGCGGCGGTTGTTATACGTCGCGGTGACGCGGGCGAAGCGCCACCTCTTTCTCACCTATCCGATCAACGTGTATGATAAAAGTTCCGGCATGTTGCTGTCCAAGCCGTCTCGATTTCTGGATCATGTGTCTCCACGCCTGTTTGAGACCCTGGCCCTGGTTGAAGAAGACAATGTATACGATGAGTGGGGTCGCGAGCGTGACCGCTCTGTGTAGACAGTTCGCTCTCGCCTGGTAGTGCAGAACAAGCTCCAACAATTCGCCTCCGTCCCGGTTCAGCCATGCGAGTTGCTCCTTCATATGTGGGTGGTGTGCGGGTGGTCTTCGCCCTGGTGCTCCTGATCGGTCTGTTGTCGGGATGGACGTTGCCGGGCCCGGCGAGGGCTGAATCTTCCGCTGTCCTTCCGGAATCTTCGCGACTCTGGCTCACGCTGGTGTCGGAAGCGAAAACGCTCAACCTTCCGACGCGGTTCCTCGAGCAGATTCCTCCTCAGTTCGTCACCTTTGAGTTCGAGGACTTGCATGCGTTCGCCGCAGAATATCATCCGAAAGAACATCGCATGGTGTTGAATCGGTCCCTGTCGCTGAATGCGGCCGGGCGGACCCTACGGCCGCTCGGGCGGTTGACGAGCAAGGAGCTGGAAACGCTGTATCACGAACTGTTCCATGCCTATATGGATTTCCTCGAGCAGGCGAATGCGTCGGCGGCAGGAGCGTCGTTGATGGCCTTCGCCCGCGAGCAACAACAATGCCGTTACCAGCAGGTGCTCATCACGCCGGTGGTCCAAAAGAGAGATCAGAAAGAGGAGCGGTTCTTGAGCGAAACGGAATCTTGGGAAGCTCTGAATGAAACGTGGGCCGTGTTCATTGGATGGGCCGTATGGACGCAATTGGAGTTGGAGAAGAAGGGCTTGCGCGACCGTATGCCTGGTTGGCTGGCGCGATTGGAAAAGGCGGAGCAGGACGCCGACTTGAGGGGCTATTACGAACCGGAGGATCCGACGGAAAAGGTCATGGCGCGCAAACGGTTTTTGGCGTCAGAATTTCGGCTCTCCGCTCCAGAACTGACCGTTCTCATGAGAGATGCGCTCGGCAGCCCCTCGGAGTTGATTCGTCAGGCAGAACAAGTGGCGAATCGTCACAGGGCTGTTCCCGCCACACATGGCAGTTGCCCAACCCCTGCGAGTCCCTAGGTTCTTGCATAGAACATACCCTCTTGACAATGGAGCGCGGCACAAATAAAATCTGCTGCTTTCAAAGCCGGGCCAATCCTCATTTCATCAGCAGTCCAGCCCCGTCATTTAGCTGGAGAGCTGTGCATGGTGGGGCTTACTTTCATTCTTCGAAGCATCTACGAATGAAGTCGCTCGGGTTAGGGATTTGCTGTGTACTCGTGTTTGGAACCGTGCTTCAGACGGGCAGGTACCCAAGTGGACAAAGGGGGCAGACTGTAAATCTGCTGCCTTATGGCTTCCAAGGTTCGAACCCTTGCCTGCCCACCAAACCGACTCGGCCCGATCCGAAGCAGACGGAAGGTGTGTGTGGATTGCAGAGCTATGATCTTGATGGGCGTGATGCCTAGTGTGATGGTGCGCTGGCTTGTTCAAGGCGAAGCATCGCCGGCAAGTCAAGAAGGATTGGCAGGTTCACCGTGGGCGGGCGTAGCTCAGTGGTAGAGTTCCAGCCTTCCAAGCTGGCTGTCGTGGGTTCAAATCCCATCGCCCGCTCCAAACCGAGCTTGCTCGACCCGGAGTAAACAGAACTTGTTCGGCCCGGAGCGCTTTCATAGTTATTCGCGACGGGATAGACACCGACGGTCGTCTTGAGGAACGGTTTTTCTGGGCTCAGCATGGCGACGGGAGAGGTTCTAGCGTGTTCAAGGCCCACGTAGCTCAGTTGGTAGAGCACGTCCTTGGTAAGGACGAGGTCACGCGTTCGATCCGCGTCGTGGGCTCCAAGCAAAGCTTGCTCGACCGGAGCCCTAGTTATTGTGGGCGACCGGATAAAACCTTGAGTGATTTCTGAGAAAAGGAGTGAATCATGGCGAAGGCGAAATATGAGCGGCGAAAGCCCCACGTGAACATCGGGACGATCGGGCACGTGGACCATGGGAAGACGACGCTGACGAGTGCGCTGACCAAGATCTGCTCGGAGCGGGGGATGGCGAAGTTTGTCAGCTACGACGAGGTGGCGAAGGCCTCGGAGAGCCAGGGGCGGCGGGATGCGACCAAGATCATGACCATCGCCATCAGCCACGTGGAATATGAGACGGACCAGCGGCACTATGCGCACGTCGACTGCCCGGGCCACGCCGATTATGTGAAGAACATGATCACCGGCGCCGCGCAGATGGACGGGGCGATCCTGGTGGTGAGCGCCGCCGACGGCCCCATGCCGCAGACGCGGGAGCACATTTTGTTGGCCCGGCAGGTGGGCGTGCCCTACATCGTGGTGTTCCTGAACAAGGCGGACAAGGTGGACGACAAGGAGCTGCTGGACCTGGTGGAGCTGGAAGTGCGGGAGCTGCTGACCAAGTATGAGTTTCCGGGCGACAAGATTCCCATCATTCAGGGGTCGGCCTTGAAGGCGATGGAAGGAGATCAGGGGCCGTTGGGGGTGCCGTCGATCCTGAAGCTGTTGGAGGCCATCGACACCTACATTCCGACGCCGACGCGGGCGATCGACAAGCCGTTCTTGATGCCGATCGAAGACGTGTTCACGATCAGCGGGCGGGGGACGGTCGTGACGGGGCGGTGCGAGCGGGGCATCGTGAAGGTGGGGGACGAAATCGAGATCGTGGGGTTGACGCCGACGCAGAGCACGGTGGTGACGGGGGTGGAAATGTTCCGCAAGGTGCTCGACGAGGGGCAGGCGGGGGACAACATCGGGGTGCTGTTGCGGGGGACGAAGAAGGAAGACGTGGAGCGGGGGATGGTGCTGGCGAAGCCGAAGAGCATCACGCCGCATACGAAGTTCAAGGCGGAGATCTACGTGTTGACGAAGGAAGAGGGGGGGCGGCATACGCCGTTCTTCAACGGGTACCGGCCGCAGTTTTACTTCCGGACGACGGACGTGACGGGGGTGGTGACGTTGAATCCGGGGGTGGAGATGGTGATGCCGGGGGACAATGTGACGGTGACGGGGGAGCTGATCAGCCCGATCGCGATGGACCAGGGGTTGCGCTTCGCCGTGCGCGAGGGCGGCAAGACCGTCGGCTCCGGCGTCGTCACGGAAATCTTAGCCTAACGCTGAAAGCTGTCAGCTGACAGTTTGGGAGTATTGTGATGCGAGACATCATCGATTTGGCCTGTACGGTCTGCAAACAGCGGAACTATACGACCCGCAAAAACAAGAAGAACGATCCGGATCGGTTGGAGCGGAATAAGTTCTGTAAGTTTTGCCGGAAACACAGCGCCCATAAGGAAGTGAAGTGAATTGTGGATAGGGGCATGGTGTCAACGGCAGCACATCGGTCTCCAAAACCGAGAGTCTAGGTTCAAATCCTAGTGCCCCTGCCAAACCGAGCTTGCTCGACCCGGAACCCTCACGATGGTTCTTGGCGACGGGATAAAACC
The DNA here is from genome assembly GCA_030123565.1 of Nitrospira sp. Lineage (NCBI taxonomy): Bacteria > Pseudomonadati > Nitrospirota > Nitrospiria > Nitrospirales > Nitrospiraceae > Nitrospira > Nitrospira sp. The sequence continues at coordinate 573,200 of CP126122.1, forward strand.
CGCAAGTGAGCGCTCTAGGCTTCGGGACGTTGGTCGACCGAGCGCTAAGTGATTGGGCGCGAGGGGATAGGCACCTTATGAGGAATTCGGTTGGTTCTTGTTGCGCGGAGAGACATCTCGGGCATGGTTCGCGGCGGTTGTTCGGCGGCCGGACGATAAAGGTCTGAAGGCAGAGAGGATATCACCGTGTTTCAGCGATTGATCGCGTCGGTTCGAGAGTTCATCGAGGGCGTTCGCGGCGAACTGAAAAAAGTGTCGTTCCCGACGAAGGCGGAAACGATCGGTGCCACGACGGTCGTGATTGTGTTCTGCATCCTCATGTCCTTGTATCTGTCATTGATGGATTCCGTCCTGGGCTGGCTGATGCGCAAGGTCATTTAGTGGCGCGGTGCGGTTGGACAGCTCCGGCGTCGCCCGGACGATACGATGCTGGATGTTCAGCTGAGAGGAGATGATGAGTAATAAGAACTGGTACGTCATCCACACCTATGCGGGATTTGAAGGCCGCGTGAAGGTCAGTCTCTTGGAGCGCGCCAATCAAATGGGGCTCGCCGAACGACTCGGGCAGGTCTTGGTTCCGACAGAGGATGTGATTGAGATCAAGGACGGTAAGCGGCGCACCTCTCGACGCAAATTTTTCCCCGGTTATGTCCTGATCGAGTTGGAGTCGCCGCTGGCCGACGAAACGTTGCAGATGATCAAGGAGACGCCCAAGGTGACGGGGTTTGTCGGGGGAGGGGCGCAACCGACACCGCTCTCGCCGGAGGAAGTCGAGTCGTTGCTGAAGCAGGTGGATGCCGGCGCAGCGGGGCCGCGCGAACAGGTTCGGTTCATCAAGGGCGACAATGTTCGGATCGTGGACGGTCCGTTCTTGGGCTTCAATGGGGCGGTGGATGAAGTGGATGCCGACCATAGTCGCGTGAAGGTCTTTGTGAGTATCTTTGGTCGGTCCACGCCGGTCGAGTTGGGATTTTTGCAGGTGGAACGGATTTAACGAAGCGATGAAGCGCACAGCGGTTAGCTGGCAGCTGCTGATGGCTGAAGGCTGAGAGCTGATCGCGCAATGGAGTAAGCATGGCCAAGGAAGTATCCGCACAGATTAAACTGCAGATTCCGGCCGGCAAGGCCAATCCTGCGCCGCCTGTCGGCCCGTCGTTGGGGCAACACGGCGTGAACATCATGGAATTCTGCAAGCAGTTCAACGCGAAAACGCAGAAGGACGGGGACAGTATCATCCCCGTGATCATTACGGTCTACAAGGACCGGAGCTTTACCTTCATCATGAAGACGCCTCCGGCGTCCGATTTGCTCAAGAAGGCCGCCGGGATCATCAAGGGATCCGGGGTGCCGCACAAGGACAAGGTGGGGAAGGTCAGTCAGGCCCAGGTCCGTGAGATCGCGCAAAAGAAATTGTCCGACCTGAATGCGGCCGATCTTGAGGGCGCCGTCAAGATCATTCAAGGCACCGCGCGCAGTATGGGTATTACCGTCCAGTAAGTTTTGCAGAGTGAACCTCCGGCGGAGGTGAAGGAGTAGCAGTATGGGAAAGAAGCTGGCCGCGGCTCAGGAAAAGATCGAGCCCAGGTTTTATGGATTGAAAGAGGCCGTTGAGGTGGTCAAGCAGGCGGCGTTCGCCAAGTACGATGAATCCGTCGATTTGGCAATTCGATTGGGGATCGATCCGAAGCGATCGGATCAAATGGTGCGCGGCACCACCGCATTACCGCACGGTACCGGGAAGAAACTCCGAGTCCTCGTGTTCGCCAAGGGCGAGAAGGAGCAGGAGGCTCGGCAGGCCGGAGCCGATTTCGTGGGATCGGACGATTTGATGGAGAAGATCAAGGGCGGGTGGATGGAATTCGATTGTGCGATCTCCACGCCCGATCTGATGGCCTCCGTCGGTAAGCTTGGAAAAGTGCTCGGGCCTCGTGGCCTGATGCCCAATCCCAAAACCGGGACGGTGACGTTCGAAGTCGGCAAGGCCGTGAACGAGATCCGCAAGGGGCGCGTCGAGTTCAAGGTCGAGAAGGCCGGGATCGTACAGGTGCCGGTCGGCAAGGTATCATTTGATGCCCAGAAGCTCTACGACAACGCGCATGCGGTGTTGGAGTCGGTCGTGAAGGCCAAGCCGTCGTCCTGCAAGGGCCGGTACCTCAAGAGTGTGACGATGTCGAGCACCATGGGACCGGGCGTGAAGCTGGATCCTGTGGCATTGTCGAAGTTGTGGAGTTGAGAACGGACAGGTTCTCAGTAAGGGGAATGGCATGAAGAAAGAAGAAAAGGCAACAGCGATCGCGGAGTTGACGGAAAAGTTCGGTCGCGCCCGCTTGGCTATTCTGACGGAGTGCGCCGGATTGCCCGTCAATCAAATGACCGAGTTGCGCAGGCAGTTGCGCGGTGCCAAGGCCGAGTATTGCGTGGTCAAGAATACGCTGGCCGCCCGCGCGTCGGAGGGTACGAGCCTCGTCGATGCGAAGGGCCATTTCAAGGGACCCACGGGCCTGGTGATCGGATACGACGATCCGGTCCTTCCGGCGAAAATCCTCCGGGACTTTATTCAGGGTGAAAAACGGGCTGAAAAGATCAAGGTGACGGTCGGGGTGTTGGAGGGGAAGCTGGTGCAGGCCGCGGATCTCGCCGCGATTGCTCAGTTACCCAAGAGGGAAGTGCTCATTGCCATGTTGCTGTCGGCCATGCAGGGCCCGATACGCGGTGTGGTCTATGCGTTGAGCGGGTTGTTGAGCAAGTTCGTACGGGTCATTGCAGCCATTCAGGATAAAAAGAAAGGGGAGGGCGACATGTCAGCAGCAGGAACCAAGTTGTCACAAGATGAATTGATCAAGGCAATCGAAGGCATGAGCGTGTTGGAATTGGCCGAGCTGGTCAAGGGGCTGGAAACGCGTTTCGGCGTCACGGCAGCGGCTCCGGTGGCCGTCGCGGCACCGGCCGGCGGTGGAGCGGCAGCGGCACCGGTGGAAGAGAAGACGTCGTTCGACGTGATCCTGGTCAGTGCTCCGGCCGACAAGAAGATTCAGGTCATCAAGGTCGTGCGGGAGCTCACCAGCCTCGGACTCAAGGAAGCCAAGGACTTGGTCGAAGGCGCTCCGAAGCCGGTCAAGGCCGGGGTGACCAAGGAAGAATCCGATACCATGAAGAAAAAGCTCGAAGAGAGCGGCGCCAAAGTCGAAATCAAGTAACCGTTCCGGGGTCCGCAGTGCAGGGTTGTCCGTTGGGATGGCGCGGAGCGTTCATCTCTTTACGAGCTTGGAGGGTTAACGAATGTCGGAATCGACTCTTTCGGAGTTTGTCGAACGCAAGGATTTTTCTCGGATTCGCACGAGCATCGACATTCCCGACCTCATCGAAATCCAGAAGCGGTCCTACGAAGAGTTCCTCCAGATGGAAGTCGAGCCGGATCGCCGCAAGGATCAAGGGTTGCAGGCGGCGTTAGCCAGCGTCTTTCCCATCACGGACTACAACAACACGGCGGCGTTGGAATTCTCCAACTATTCGTTGGGGACGCCGAAATACGACGAGCGGGAGTGCCTCGAACAGGGCATGACGTTCGCCGTTCCCTTGAAACTCCGGGTGCGGTTGATCGTCTTCGACAAGGAGGACAAGGGGCCGAAGAAGAAAGTCCTGGATGTGCGGGAGCAGGAAGTCTACGTCGGCGAGCTTCCGCTCATGACCGAGCGGGGAACGTTTCTCATCAACGGAACCGAGCGGGTGGTGGTCAGCCAACTGCACCGTTCGCCGGGCGCGTCGTTCACCCATGATAAGGGGCGGACCCACGCCAGCGGGAAGGTGTTGTATTCCGCGCGGATCATTCCCTATCGCGGGTCCTGGCTCGATTTCGAATTCGATGCGCGGGACATCCTGTATGTGCGGATCGATCGCCGCCGGAAGATGCCGGCGACCATCCTGTTGAAGGCTTTCGGGTACAGCACGGACGATCTGCTGCGGATGTATTATCCGGTGGAGGAGATTCGCGTTTCCAAAGGGAAGCTCTTCAGAAAACTCGATGCCGAAATCCATCACGGCTTGAAGTGTTCGACGGAAGTGACGGAAAAGGGCAGCAAGGACCCCCTCGTACGTGAAGGGGGAAAGCTGACCAAGGTGGTGATCGCCAAACTGAAGGCCGCGGGGATCAAGGAGATTCCCGTCGCGCCGGCCGAATTGGTCGGACGCGCGGTGCTGACTGAATTGATCGACGGCGGCAAGAAACAGTCGTTGGCCGAGAAAAACCAGCGCCTGACCGAGGACATTCTCGAAAAAATCCTGGAGAGCGACATCGAGGAATTCAAGGTTATTTATCTGGATACGACCAACGCCACACCGGTCATCCTCGATACGCTCGACATGGAACGCACCGGTTCGAAAGAGGAAGCGATGGTCGAGATCTATCGCCGCCTCAGGCCGGGTGAGACACCGTCTGTGGAGACAGCGCGGGCTTTGTTCGACAACTTGTTTTTGAGTCCCAAGCGGTATGATTTGTCGCCGGTGGGACGGCTGAAGCTCAACAAAAAGTTGGGGCTTGACCTTGCGCTCGAGCAGCGGACCTTGACCGCGCAAGACATCGTGGAAGTGGTGCGGTATCTGGTGAATCTGAAGATCGGCCGTGGAGAGATCGACGATATCGATCACTTGGGCAACCGTCGTGTGCGGTCCGTCGGCGAGCTGTTGGAGAATCAGTTCCGGCTGGGGCTCGTGCGGATGGAGCGGAGCATCAAGGAGCGCATGAATCTCCTGGACATGGAGACGGTGCTGCCGCACGACCTGATCAATGCCAAGCCGGTGGTGGCGGCGGTCAAGGAGTTTTTCAGCAGCAGCCAGCTTTCTCAGTTCATGGATCAAACGAATCCCCTGGCAGAAATTACGCACAAACGCCGCCTCTCGGCCCTTGGCCCCGGCGGGTTGACGCGTGAACGGGCCGGTTTCGAAGTGCGCGACGTGCACCCCTCGCACTACAGCCGCATTTGCCCCATCGAGACGCCGGAAGGTCCGAACATCGGATTGATCACGTCTTTGGCGACCTATGCGCGCATCAACGAGTTCGGGTTCATCGAGGCGCCGTATCGTAAGGTCGTCAAGGGTAAGGTCAGCGATGAGTTGGAGTATCTCTCGGCCATTGAAGGCGACAAGTATGTGATCGCCCAGGCCAACTCGAAGGTCGATGCGTCCGGCCGGCTGGTGTCGGAAACCGTGTCCGCACGCTCCGGCGGAGACTTTATTACAGCCACGCCGGACAAGGTCGAGTACATGGACGTGTCCCCGAAACAGGTGGTGAGTGTGGCCACGGCTTTGGTGCCGTTCCTAGAGCATGATGACGCCAACCGTGCGTTGATGGGCTCAAACATGCAGCGGCAGGCAGTGCCTCTTCTGAAGGCAGAGTCGCCGTTGGTCGGCACCGGTATGGAAGCCGTGGTGGCGCGCGATTCTGGCTATGTCGTCCAGGCCAAGCGCGAGGGAGTGGTGGAGAGCGTCGATGCGACCAGGATTGTCGTGCGCGCCGATGCGAAGGACGGCCGCAAGCGGAACGATTCGGGTCTCGATGTCTATGAGATGATCAAGTTCCAACGGTCGAATCAGAACACCTGCATCACCCAGACCCCGGTGGTTCGAATCGGTGAGCCGGTCAAGAAGGGGCAGGTGCTGGCGGACGGGCCTGCCATCGATCATGGAGAACTGGCGCTCGGGAAGAACGTGCTCGTCGCGTTCATGCCCTGGGGCGGCTACAACTTTGAAGACGCGATTCTCTTGAGCGAAAAGCTGGTCCGGGAAGATGCCTTCACCTCGATTCACATTGAAGAGTTCGAGGTGGAAGCCCGCGATACGAAGTTGGGCAAGGAAGACATCACGCGCGACATCCCGAACGTCGGTGAAGAGGCGCTGCGCGATCTGGACGAGAGCGGAATAATCCGCATCGGCGCGGAGGTGAAGCCGGGGGATATTCTCGTCGGGAAGGTCACTCCGAAGGGCGAAACCCAGCTGACGCCGGAAGAGAAGTTGCTGCGCGCGATTTTCGGTGAAAAGGCCGGCGATGTGAAGGATACCTCCCTCACGGTGCCACCTGGTGTGGAAGGGATCGTCGTGGATGTGAAGATCTTCTCCCGCAAGGGCCTGGATAAGGACGAACGATCCAAGAGCATCGAGAGCGAAGACCACATGAAGTTGCAGCGCGACCATCAGGAAGAGCTGCGGATCATTGAAGATGAAAAGACCAAGAAGGTGCGCAAGCTGCTGCTCGGGAAGGTGGTCGGCCGAGACCTGATGGATCCCGAAACCGGCGATGTCATTCTGAAAAAGAAAGGCAAACTGACCGCTGAAATTCTGAAGCGGTTGCCCGACGACATGGTGCGCCACATCATCCTCAGCGATCCGGATGAGCAGAAGGAACTGGAGGATGTCGAGCGCCGCGCCAAGGAACAGATCGAAATCCTGCAGACGCTGTACGATGAAAAAGTCGGGCGTCTGAAGCGGGGGGATGAACTTCCGCCCGGAGTGATCAAGCTGGTGAAGGTCTACATCGCGATGAAGCGGAAGATTCAAGTCGGGGACAAGATGGCCGGCCGCCACGGCAACAAGGGGGTGGTGTCGCGCGTCCTGCCCGAAGAAGACATGCCCTATTTGCCGGACGGAACGCCGGTGGAAATCGTTTTGAATCCGCTGGGCGTGCCATCGCGTATGAACGTGGGCCAGATTCTGGAAACGCACCTGGGCTGGGCGGCGCGGGCATTGGGCATCAAGGTGGCGAGTCCGGTGTTCGACGGCGCATCCGAAAAGGAAATCAAGGAACTGCTCAAGAAGGCCAAAATTTCTCCCAGCGGTCAAACGGTGTTGATGGATGGGAAAACGGGGGAACCCTTCAGCAGTCCCGTGACGGTCGGCTACATGTATGTCTTGAAGCTCCACCATCTGGTGGACGACAAGATTCACGCCCGATCGATCGGTCCCTATTCGCTCGTGACCCAGCAGCCGTTGGGCGGGAAGGCGCAATTCGGCGGTCAGCGGCTGGGGGAGATGGAAGTGTGGGCGCTCCAGGCCTATGGCGCCGCCTCTACGTTGCAAGAATTCCTGACCGTGAAATCCGACGACGTGCCGGGACGGTCGCGCATGTATGAAGCGGTGGTCAAGGGGGAGCCGTTCCTCGAGCCGGGCCTGCCGGAGTCGTTCAACGTGTTGGTGAAAGAGTTGCAGAGCCTGGGCCTCGACGTCGAGTTGGTGAAATCAAAGGACTGATTCTAGTGCTGAGTGTTGAGAACCGGATCGCACAGCGCTCATAACTCAGAACTGCGGTCAGGCGACCGTTAAGGAGGGATCAACCTTGGAAGGCGTATATACATTGTTCGAGAAGCCGCGTGACTCGGTGTCCTTCGACTCGATGCGGATCCGCATTGCGTCGCCGGAAAAAATCCGCTCATGGTCTTACGGCGAGGTCAAGAAACCGGAAACGATCAACTACCGGTCGTTCAAACCGGAAAAAGACGGGTTGTTTTGCGCCAAAATTTTCGGTCCGATCAAGGACTGGGAATGCAATTGCGGCAAATACAAGCGGATGAAGCATCGCGGGATCGTGTGCGACAAGTGCGGCGTGGAGGTGATTCAGTCCAAGGTACGCCGCGAACGGATGGGGCACATCGAGTTGGCCGCCCCCGTCGCCCATATTTGGTTCCTCAAGGGGGTGCCGAGCCGGATCGGGACGCTGCTGGACATGAGTCTCAAGCAGCTCGAAAAGATCCTCTATTTCGAAAGCTACGTCATGGTCGATCCCGGCTCTACGAGCATGAGCGAGCAGGAGCTGGTGTCGGAAGAGCAACTGCGGTCCCTGCAGTCTGAATACGGAAGCGGCGCGTTCAAGGTTGGAATCGGCGCCGAGGCGATCCGCGAACTGCTCCGTAAAGTGGACATCAATACGCAGTGGGACGAGTTGCACGTGAAGGCGAAGGCCTCTGCGTCGGCTGCGCTGAAGAAGAAGTATGCGAAGCGGCTCAAAGTGTTGGAGGCGTTCCGCCGTTCCGGCAACAAGCCGGAGTGGATGATCATGGATGTCATCCCGGTGTTGCCGCCGGAGTTGCGTCCGCTCGTCCCTCTGGACGGGGGGCGTTTTGCGACGTCCGACCTCAACGACCTCTATCGCCGTGTGATCAACCGGAACAATCGTTTGAAACGTTTGATCGAATTGAAAGCGCCCGGTGTGATCATCCGCAACGAAATGCGCATGTTGCAGGAGGCGGTGGATGCGTTGTTCGACAACGGTCGTCGCGGCAGGGCGATTCGTGGGCCGAACAAGCGTCCGCTAAAGTCGTTGAGCGACATGCTCAAGGGGAAGCAGGGGCGATTCCGGCAGAATCTGTTGGGCAAGCGGGTCGATTACTCAGGACGGACCGTCATTGTGGTCGGGCCGGAACTGCGTCTGCATCAGTGCGGCTTGCCGAAGAAAATGGCATTGGAGTTGTTCAAGCCGTTTATCTTCCACAAGCTCGAAGAGCGGGGCGCGGCGACGACGATCAAGAGCGCCAAGCGTTTGGTCGAAAAGGAGCGCCCGGAAGTGTGGGATGTGCTGGATGAAGTCATCCGCGAACATCCCGTGTTGCTGAATCGCGCGCCGACCTTGCACCGGCTGGGTATCCAGGCGTTCGATCCGGTCTTGGTCGAGGGGAAGGCGATCAGGCTCCACCCGCTCGTCTGCGCCGCGTTCAACGCCGACTTCGACGGCGACCAGATGGCGGTCCACGTGCCGTTGTCGGTCGAGGCGCAGATCGAAGCGCGCGTATTGATGATGTCGATCAACAATATTCTTTCTCCGGCCAATGGAAAGCCGATCGCCGTGCCGTCGCAAGACATGGTCCTCGGCTGTTATTGGCTGACGAAGGAGCGGGTCGGCGCGAAGGGCGAGGGGAAAATGTTCGGTTCCCCGGAAGAGGCGCGGATTGCGTACGATGCGGGAGCGTTGGACGAGCATGCGCGGATCAAGGTCCGCTGCAACGGTACGATGGTCCAGACGACCGCGGGTCGCGTCATCCTGGCGGAAATTCTTCCGTCGATGATGCCGTTCGCCGATGCCAACAAGCTGATGACCAAGAAAGAGATGACGAAGCTCATCGACGCTGTCTATCGGCAAGCCGGGCACCGCGAGACCGTGATGTTCCTCGACAAGATTAAGAACATCGGGTTCCACTATGCGACCAAGGCCGGGATGTCGATCTGTATCGACAACATGCATATTCCGTCCCGCAAGGAAGACCTCATTGCGAAGGCCCAACGGGAAGTCAATGAAATCGAAAAACAGTATGCCGAGGGTTTGATCACCAACGGCGAGCGGTACAACAAGGTCATCGACATTTGGGCGCATGTCACTGAGCAGGTGGCCAACGAGATGATGAAGGAGTTGGGCGCTGGAGGCGATCCGGCCAAGGCAGAAGCGTTCAATCCCATCTTCATGATGGCCGACTCGGGTGCGCGAGGCAGTTCGCAACAGATCCGCCAGCTCGGCGGCATGCGCGGACTGATGGCGAAGCCGTCCGGAGAAATCATCGAGACCCCGATCACGGCCAACTTCCGTGAAGGGTTGACGGTGTTGCAGTACTTCATTTCGACCCACGGGGCGCGCAAAGGTTTGGCGGATACGGCATTGAAGACCGCCAACTCCGGATATCTGACCCGTCGATTGGTCGATATTGCGCAGGACGTCATCGTCAGCGAGGAAGATTGCGGCACGACCGACGGCATCATGGTCAGTGCGTTGCTCGAGGGCGGCGAAATCATTCAACCGCTGGAAGAGCGTCTCCTGGGACGTTTGGCGGGCGAAGACATTCGCGATCCCGTCACCGGCGAAATCATCGTGTCCTTGAACGAGGAAATCGACGAAGAGCAGGCCAAGGCGGTCGTGGAGGCCGGTGTCGACCGGGTCAAGATCCGCTCCGTGCTGACCTGCCAGTCCCAGCGCGGCGTGTGCCGTCTCTGTTACGGGCGTGATCTGTCGCGCGGCAGACTCGTCGAAAAGGGAGAGCCGGTCGGGGTGATCGCCGCGCAATCCATCGGTGAGCCTGGCACCCAGTTGACGATGCGGACCTTCCATATCGGTGGTACCGCCAGCAAAGTGGTCGAGCAGACGGTGTTGGAAGCCAAGCACGCCGGACACATCAAGTACATGAGCTTCGACGCGAAGAAAAATGCCGACGTGCACAATGCCGGGATCGCGGTGCGGAACAAAGAGGGCGAGTGGGTCGTCATGAACCGCAACGCCAAGATCGCGATCGTCGATGACAGCGGACGTGAGCGCGAGAAGTATCCGGTCGTGTACGGCGCAAAGATCAAGGTCAAGGACGGGGATCGTGTCGAAGTCACCCAAAAACTGGTCGAATGGGATCCCTATTCGCTGACCATCCTGACGGAAACCGGCGGGAAGGTCGCCTACGGCGACATTCTCGAAGGGGTTACGATGAAGGAAGAGTTCGACGAAGTGACCGGGTTGTCCCGCAAGGTGATCATCGAGCAGAGCGGCGCGACACTTCGCCCGCGCGTGTCGATCAAGGATGAAAGCGGCAAAACGGCAAAAGTATCCGGGACAGGAACGCCTGTCGCGCGGTATTTGCTGCCGGTGGGTGCGCATATCTTCGTTGAGAAGGGGGCGACGGTGCACCCCGGCGACGTACTGGCCAAGATTCCGCGAGAAACGACCAAGACCAAGGACATCACCGGCGGTCTCCCGCGCGTTGCGGAGCTGTTCGAGGCGCGGAAGCCGAAGGAGCAGGCCGTGATCAGCGAAATCGACGGCGAAGTGTCCTATGGCGGATTCGTGAAGGGGATGCGGAAGGTGGTGGTCGACAACAAAATTGGCGACCTGAAAGAGTATTTCATCCCGAAGGGCAAACACGTCAATGTGCATGAGGGCGATTGGGTCCGGGCCGGCGAACCGTTGATGGATGGATCGGCCAATCCTCACGACATCCTGGACGTGCTCGGTCCGAAAGAACTGCAAAAGTATCTGGTCGACGAAGTGCAGGACGTGTATCGGCTGCAGGGTGTGTCCATCAACGACAAGCACATCGAAATCATCGTGCGCCAGATGCTCCGCAAAGTCAGGATCGAAGATCCCGGAGACACGTCGTTTTTACCCGGCAGCCAGGTCAGCAAGGGGCTGTTCGATGCGGAGAATCAGCGGGTCCTTGGGAATGACGGGAAGCCCGCCCTCGGAAAGCCCGTGTTGCTCGGCATCACCAAGGCTGCATTGACCACGGACAGTTTCATCTCGGCGGCGTCGTTCCAGGAAACGACCCGCGTGTTGACCGAAGCTGCGATCAATGGTCGCGAGGATAACCTCCTCGGTTTGAAGGAAAACGTGATCGTGGGGCGCCTCATTCCGGCCGGGAGTGGATTCGAGGAATATCGGGAAACGTTTGTGGCCAGTGCCCGGAGCGGCGACGAGCTCACCGGTGGACAGCCCCAGCCGGTCACTGTAGGGCAATCGCCGGCTGTCTCCACCGGAAACGACAGCGAAAATGTCGGATGAGGAAAGAAGTTTCTTGACATAAGTAGGGCGCATCTCTATAATCCGACGGCTTCGCTCAGGAGTGTGTTTCAGCAACCGGTTGTTTTTCCAAGAAAGAGTACGGTGCATGCCAACGATTAATCAGCTCGTGCGAAAAGGCCGGACCCTCATGAAGTCCAAGACAAAAAGTCCGGCGCTTAAACGTTGTCCGCAGAAGCGGGGCGTCTGCCTGCGTGTCTATACCACGACTCCAAAGAAGCCCAATTCGGCTCTTCGCAAGGTTGCTCGTGTTCGTTTGACGAACGGGATGGAAGTGACGACCTATATTCCAGGGGTCGGTCACAATCTGCAGGAGCACTCGATCGTGTTGGTTCGCGGCGGGCGTGTGAAGGACTTGCCCGGTGTGCGATACCATATCGTGCGCGGTTCCCTGGATGCCGTCGGGGTGGCTGACCGTAAGCAGGCGCGATCCAAATACGGGGCGAAGAGGCCCAAGTAGGAAGCTGTCGAATCGCGATCTGGTGAGGGTCGGATTGCGCAATCACCACGTCGCCCAATCAAGAAATCACCCATTTGGAGCAGTATGCCACGCGGACAATTTTTCGGTCATCGGGAAGCGCAGCCGGACTCGAAGTATCGGGATAAGCTTGTCGGGAAATTCCTCAACGTCCTGATGGGGGGCGGAAAAAAGAGTACGGCTGAGCGCATATGTTATGGGGCCTTTGATCTGATTCAGGAAAAGACGAACGGCGGCGACCCGATGAAAATCTTCCGCTCGGCGATCGACAACGTGAAGCCGGTAGTGGAGGTAAAGTCGCGTCGGGTCGGCGGGGCCTCTTATCAGGTTCCGGTTGAAATACGTCCGTCTCGTCGCGTCTCGCTCGCGTTACGGTGGATCACGGAATTTTCGCGTTCCCGAGGCGGGAAGAGCATGCGGGACAGGCTTGCGGCGGAATTGCTCGACGCATCGAACAATACCGGTGCGTCGGTGAAGAAGCGGGAAGACGTACATCGTATGGCTGAGGCCAACAAGGCCTTCGCTCATTATCGTTGGTAGTGTTGTTTCGCGCTGCTGGTGAGCCGGGCCGCGATCGTGTCGGCTGAGTCCATGGTATCGCGGCGAAGGGTTTGCGGCTCGGATGGCGGCGCGTTTGTTTTTCTGGGGGAGTTGTGGCTAGGCAGACACCGTTAGAGCGTACGCGAAACATCGGCATCATGGCGCACATCGATGCCGGAAAAACCACGACCACTGAGCGGATTCTCTATTACACCGGGATGACGCACAAGATGGGCGAGGTGCACGAAGGTGCGGCCACGATGGATTGGATGGAGCAGGAGCGTGAGCGAGGGATTACGATCACGGCTGCTGCGACCACCTGCTTCTGGAGGGATCACCGGATCAACATCATTGATACGCCCGGTCACGTCGATTTTACGATCGAGGTGGAGCGTTCGCTGCGCGTGTTGGACGGGGCGGTGGCCGCATTCGATTCGGTGCAGGGTGTGGAGCCTCAGTCTGAAACGGTGTGGCGTCAGGCCGATAAGTATCAGGTCCCCCGTATTGCGTTCATGAACAAAATGGATCGGATCGGAGCCGATTTTTACGCCAGCGTTCAATCGATCATCGATCGCCTGGGCGCTAACCCCGTGCCGATTCAGATTCCGATCGGGCGGGAGGCGGAATTCAGGGGCTCCGTCGATCTCATCAGGATGAAGGGTTTCTTTTACGACGACGAAACGCTAGGGGCAAAATATAAAATTGACGAAATTCCGGCCGATATGCTGGATCAGGCCAAAGAGTATCGCGAAAAGATGCTGGAAGCAGTGGCCGAGTTCGATGATCAGGTGATGGAGAAGTACCTGAATGGCCAGTCCTTGACTGAGGAGGAAGTGCGGCGCGTTGTTCGCGCTGCGACGATCGCCATGAAGGTGACTCCGGTCTTATGCGGGTCTGCCTTTAAGAATAAGGGTGTGCAGCAGTTGCTGGACGGGGTCGTAGATTTTCTTCCTTCTCCGCTGGACATTCCTGCGGTAAAGGGGGTTGATCCCAATACCGGTAAGGAGTTGCAGCGTCAGCCGTCTGACTCGGAACCATTCTCTGCATTGGCCTTCAAGATCATGACGGATCCTTTTGCGGGGCAGTTGACGTTTTTCCGTGTCTACTCTGGTACCTTGAAGACAGGGACCGCAGTTTTGAATGTGACGAAGGGAACGAAGGATCGTGTCGGGCGTCTCTTGAAGATGCATGCGAATAAGCGCGAAGAGATTGAGATTGTTTATGCGGGAGATATCGCCGCTGCCGTGGGGCTCAAGGGGGCGACCACCGGAGATACGTTGGCTGACGAAAAGCAGCCGGTGCTCCTTGAGGTGATGAAGTTTCCGGAGCCGGTTATTGCGATGGCCATTGAGCCGAAAACCAAGCCTGATCAGGAAAAGATGGGCTTCGCGTTGCAGAAATTGGCGCAAGAGGATCCTTCGTTTCGTGTCCGTACAGATGAAGAGACGGCGCAGACGATCATCGCCGGGATGGGCGAGTTGCATTTGGAAATCATCGTCGATCGCCTATTGCGGGAGTTTAAGGTCGAGGCCAACGTCGGGAAGCCGGAAGTGGCTTTCCGGGAGACCATCAGGCGGAAGGCCGAGGCTGAGTCGAAATACATCAAGCAGACCGGCGGTCGTGGTCAGTACGGTCATGTCGTGTTGACGGTCGAACCTTCCGATCCAGGCAAGGGCTTGGAGTTCGTGAATAAAGTGGTCGGCGGGGCGATCCCCAAGGAATACATTCCAGCGATTGAAAAGGGTGTCAAGGAGCGGATGGAAACCGGGGTGGTCGCAGGTTTTCCATTGCGAGACGTGCGGGTGACGGTTATCGACGGTTCCTATCACGACGTTGACTCCAACGAAATGGCGTTCAAGATCGCGGCCTCCATGGGTTTTGCCGATGCGTGCAAGAAGGCAGCCCCGGTTCTCCTTGAGCCCATCATGAAGGTCGAGGTGCTTGTCCCTCAGGAATTCATGGGGGACGTCATCGGCAACCTGAACGGCCGACGCGGTAAGGTGCAGGGCATGAAGGTGCGTGCCGGTGCGCAGGCGATCGAAGCAACCGTTCCGCTTATGGAAATGTTCGGGTACGCGACGGATCTGCGTTCGCGGACGCAGGGGCGCGCTACCTACAGCATGGAATTCGATCGGTACGATCAGGTGCCCCGGCAGATCGCCGATGCGATTACGGCCAAGCATCGGGGTGAATAGTTCTCCGATATCGTGAATCAGGGGAGGATTGGGGATGGCGAAGGCGAAATATGAGCGGCGAAAGCCCCACGTGAACATCGGGACGATCGGGCACGTGGACCATGGGAAGACGACGCTGACGAGTGCGCTGACCAAGATCTGCTCGGAGCGGGGGATGGCGAAGTTTGTCAGCTACGACGAGGTGGCGAAGGCCTCGGAGAGCCAGGGGCGGCGGGATGCGACCAAGATCATGACCATCGCCATCAGCCACGTGGAATATGAGACGGACCAGCGGCACTATGCGCACGTCGACTGCCCGGGCCACGCCGATTATGTGAAGAACATGATCACCGGCGCCGCGCAGATGGACGGGGCGATCCTGGTGGTGAGCGCCGCCGACGGCCCCATGCCGCAGACGCGGGAGCACATTTTGTTGGCCCGGCAGGTGGGCGTGCCCTACATCGTGGTGTTCCTGAACAAGGCGGACAAGGTGGACGACAAGGAGCTGCTGGACCTGGTGGAGCTGGAAGTGCGGGAGCTGCTGACCAAGTATGAGTTTCCGGGCGACAAGATTCCCATCATTCAGGGGTCGGCCTTGAAGGCGATGGAAGGAGATCAGGGGCCGTTGGGGGTGCCGTCGATCCTGAAGCTGTTGGAGGCCATCGACACCTACATTCCGACGCCGACGCGGGCGATCGACAAGCCGTTCTTGATGCCGATCGAAGACGTGTTCACGATCAGCGGGCGGGGGACGGTCGTGACGGGGCGGTGCGAGCGGGGCATCGTGAAGGTGGGGGACGAAATCGAGATCGTGGGGTTGACGCCGACGCAGAGCACGGTGGTGACGGGGGTGGAAATGTTCCGCAAGGTGCTCGACGAGGGGCAGGCGGGGGACAACATCGGGGTGCTGTTGCGGGGGACGAAGAAGGAAGACGTGGAGCGGGGGATGGTGCTGGCGAAGCCGAAGAGCATCACGCCGCATACGAAGTTCAAGGCGGAGATCTACGTGTTGACGAAGGAAGAGGGGGGGCGGCATACGCCGTTCTTCAACGGGTACCGGCCGCAGTTTTACTTCCGGACGACGGACGTGACGGGGGTGGTGACGTTGAATCCGGGGGTGGAGATGGTGATGCCGGGGGACAATGTGACGGTGACGGGGGAGCTGATCAGCCCGATCGCGATGGACCAGGGGTTGCGCTTCGCCGTGCGCGAGGGCGGCAAGACCGTCGGCTCCGGCGTCGTCACGGAAATTCTGGCGTAACGATATCGCGGTCGACGGACCGGCATGTGAGGAGTTGAGCGTGAAAGTCGATCAAAGAATTCGTATCAGGTTGCGCGGGTTTGATTATCGCGTGCTTGATCAATCGGTGGTGGAAATCGTCGAGACGGTCAGGCGCAGTGGAGCGCGAGTCGTAGGTCCGATTCCCTTGCCGACAAGGATCGAGAAATTTACGGTTCAGCGGTCGACTCATGTAGATAAAAAGTCCCGCGAGCAATTTGAGATCCGCACGCACAAGCGCTTGCTGGATATCATGGAGCCGACTCCTGAGACCATGGACTCCTTGATGAAGTTGAATTTGGCGGCGGGCGTAGATGTGGAAATCAAACTATAGGAGCGTAAAGGGGGTAGGGGTAAGGGGTGAGGCGATAACTGAGAGCAAGCGACTTACGCCTTACGTTTCATGCCTCGCGAGGTGAGATGACAAACGGACTGTTGGGTAAAAAATTGGGGATGACCCAAATTTATGACGAAAGCGTGTTGGAGCCGGTGACGGTGATTGAGGCCGGCCCTTGCCGTGTCGTCGCGGTTAAGACGAAGGAGCGTGACGGTTATGAAGCGGTGCAACTGTCGTTCGGGGAAGTGAAAGAGCGGAAACTGTCCCAAGGTGAGCTCGGACATTTGAAGAAACACCAGGCCCCGCCGAGTCGTTGGCTGCGCGAATTTCCCAGAGTCGGGGATGTCGCCGTGGGACAGACGATCAAGGTCGATATCTTCAAGAAGGGTGATTGGGTCGATGTGGTCGGTGTCTCCAAGGGAAAGGGATTCCAGGGAGTCGTCAAGCGGCACAATTATTCTGGTGGGCCTGAGTCTCACGGGTCCATGTTCCATCGGGCTCCGGGATCGATCGGAAGCAGTTCCTATCCGTCACGGGTGTGGAAAAATAAATCGTTACCTGGGCACATGGGGGGTGAGCGCGTCACGGTGCAGCGCTTGAAAGTCATCGACGCTCGTCCTGAGGAAAACCTGTTGTTCGTCCGCGGAGCAGTGCCCGGTGGTGAGAATGGGCTGCTGGTTGTGCGGAAGTCGAAGAAGAGTTGAGCTATGCCGACCGTTGATGTGATCGATTCGAAAAGACAAAAAGTGGGGACGGTGGACTTGCCGAACGAGGTGTTCGGTTGCAAGCCTCATGTCACGCTCGTTCATGAGGCGGTCGTGATGCAGCGCGCCTGTGATCGTCAAGGGACGGCATCGACTCTGCGGCGCGGTGAGGTGAGTGGATCCGGCAAGAAACCTTGGAAGCAAAAGCATACCGGGCGGGCCCGTGCCGGTTCTCTGCGATCGCCGGTGTGGCGGCACGGAGGAACGGTCTTCGGTCCCAAGCCGCGGAGCTACGCGTTCGGGATGCCGAGAAAAAAGTATCGTGCCGCCCTGCAGAGCGCATTGTCGGCAAAGTTCTTGGAAGGGAGTGTGATCGTCCTGTCCGATTTGACGATCGAGCAGGCCAAAACCAAGTTGCTTGCCAAGGCTTTGACCCAGTTAGGGATCTCCGGCAGTACGTTGTTGGTGATCGGCGACGGGCGGTCTGAGGTGGTGCAGGCGGGGAAAAACCTCTCGACGGTGACGGTGTTGCGGCCTGAAGAGTTGAATGTGTATGACATCGTTCGTTGCCGATCGGTCGTCATTCCTCAGCGCGAACTGGATCGTGTCAAGGAGGTGTGGTCATGAAAGGCGACCTCCATCAAGTATTGATCCAACCTTTGTTGACGGAAAAAATCACCGCCCTGCGGGAGCAGAGCAATACGGTCGGGTTTCTCGTTCATCCGCATGCAAATAAGATTCAAATCAAACAGGCCGTCGAATCGCTGTTGAAGGTCAAGGTGTCCCGCGTCAACGTGGTGAATACGCAGGGCAAGGTGAAGCGATTGGGGCGGTTTGTCGGGAAGCGATCCGACTGGAAGAAGGCGTTCGTCACGTTGAAAGAAGGCGAAAAACTGGAACTGTACGAAAGCGTGTAGCGTGCGGTCCTTTCGTGATGGTGAGAATCAGCTATGGCATTGAAAGTCTATAAAGCGACATCCCCCGGCAGGCGCGGCATGACGGCTCTGAAGGATGAACAGCTGACGAAGAAAAGACCGGAAAAGGCGTTGACGGGGTTTCATCTCCGCACCGGCGGACGAAACAACGACGGCCGTCAAACCATTCGTTTCCGTGGCGGAGGCCATAAGCGGTTGTACCGTCAGATTGATTTTCGCCGGGACAAGGTTGGAATTCCGGCAAAAGTGACGGCGATCGAGTATGACCCCAATCGCTCATCTCGGATTGCCTTGTTACAGTACAGGGACGGTGAGAAGCGATACATCTTGGCCCCGGTTGGTCTTGCCGTGAATGACGTGGTGGAGGCCGGTCCCGAGGCGGAGGTGCGTCCTGGCAATGCGTTGCCGCTGGTCAACATCCCCCTCGGCACCACGATTCATAACATCGAGCTCAAGCCTGGAAAGGGCGGTCAGTTGATCCGCAGTGCGGGCGGATTCGCTCAGGTGATGGGGCGTGATGGTGGGTACGTGCAGATTCGTCTCAAATCGGGGGAAATGCGGAAGGTGTTGTCGGCCTGCATGGCGACCGTGGGACAGGTCGGGAATCTCGATCACGAAAATGTGGTGATAGGCAAGGCCGGGCGGACGAGATGGAGGGGAAAGCGCCCGCATGTCCGCGGTGTGGTCATGAATCCGGTCGATCACCCGCACGGTGGCGGCGAGGGAAAGTCCGGTCAAGGCAATCCCCATCCTGTGTCTCCCTGGGGCACGCCGACCAAAGGCTATAAGACTCGCAAGAACAAGGCGACGGATAAGTTCATCATCGCGCGGCGGAAGAAGTAGGAGCGGATTATGCCTCGTTCAGTGACGAAGGGTCCATTTGTCGACGATCATCTGCTGAAAAAGGTCGAGCAGATGAATCAAACCAAGGATCGAAAACTCATCAAGACCTGGTCGCGGCGATCGACGGTTGTCCCGGATATGATCGGGCATACGTTTGCGGTGCATAACGGCAAGAAGTTCATTCCCGTATTCGTTACGGAAAATATGGTCGGCCATAAGCTGGGGGAATTTGCTCCCACGCGGTTCTTCAAGGGGCACGGACAGGCAAAGACCGAAAAGGCAGTCGCGCTGAAATAGGGAGGTCAATGGTCGTTCGTCAACCGTCAATGGTAAGGGGGCATCCCCCGTTGACCGCTGGCAAGTGACTAGTGGCGAGAATCAAGCATGGCGGAAGCAAAAGCAAATTTGCGGTTTGTGCGGGTGACGCCTAGGAAGGCGCGCGTCGTGATCGATATGATTCGTGGGCAGCAGGTCCCCAAGGCGCTCGCCATGCTCAAGCATACGCCGAGGCATGCGGCGCGGGTCGTCGAAAAGTTGCTTCGCTCTGCGGTGGCCAATGCGGAGCAGAAGGAGATGGGGGACAGTGAAGAGATGTGGGTATCTCAAGCCGTCGTGAACTGCGGGCCGATTTATAAGCGCTTCCGTGCCCGATCGATGGGGCGAGCCAACTCCATTCAGAAACGGACGAGCCATATTACGATCGCCGTTGCGGCGCCGGCCGTGGGGTCTGATTAAGTAGAGTCCTTACACTTAGACTGAGGTTGATTCTCCATGGGTCAGAAGACACATCCAGTTGGGTATCGTATCGGGTACAACTACACGTGGAGCTCCCGCTGGTATGCGGATAAAGACTATGCCAGGTTGCTTCATCAAGATATCAAGATCCGGAAGATGGTCAAGGCCAAGCTCTACCATGCCGGAGTAGCCAAGGTCGAAATCGAGCGTTCCGGAGATCAAACGCGGGTGATCATCCATACGGCTCGTCCAGGCATCATCATCGGTCGTAAGGGGGCTGAGGTCGATAAGCTCAAGGCCGCCCTCGAGAAAGAATATTCCGGACAGGCCTATATCACGGTGAAGGAAATCAAGAAGCCGGAACTGGATGCTCAGTTGGTCAGTGAAAATGTGGCCACGCAGTTGGAGAAGCGGGTGGCCTTTCGTCGGGCGATGAAGCGCAGCGTGCAATCGGCGCTTCGTTTGGGCGCCCAGGGCATCAAGATCATGGTCGCCGGGCGGCTGGGTGGTGCGGAAATCGCCAGGACCGAATGGTACCGTGAAGGGCGGGTGCCTCTTCATACCCTGCGGGCAGAGGTGGATTACGGTTTTGCCGAAGCTCATACCACCATGGGACAGATCGGGGTGAAGACCTGGATCTACAAGGGTGAGCTTCTGCCGGCCCTTCTGTTGAAGCCTGAAGCAGGACTCGGACGGCTTGGGTAAGAACCTCGATAAGGAAAAGGTGGGTTTGTGTTAGCGCCAAAGAAAGTCAAGTTTAGAAAAATGCAGAAGGGTCGCATGCGCGGGAAAGCTTACCGCGGCGGATCGATCACGCTCGGCGAGTTCGGCTTGAAAGCTCTTGAGCCTGGGTGGGTCACGAGTCGTCAGATCGAAGCGGCCCGTATTGCCATCACCCGTTTCGTCAAGCGTGGTGGCCAGGTATGGACGAGAATCTTTCCGGATAAACCGATTACCAAGAAGCCGGCCGAAACCCGCATGGGAAAGGGCAAAGGCAACCCGGAGTATTGGGTGGCGGTGGTCAAGCCTGGTCGGATCATGTATGAGATGGGCGGGGTCGCCCCGGATGTCGCCAAAGAGGCGTTGCGGCTGGCGGCTTATAAGCTTCCGATCGCCACCAAGTTCGTGGCGCGTGGCGAGTTTCAGTAACCTGTAACGCCTCTTGAGTGGTGATGTGATGGATGTGAACGATCTGAGCGGTCTGACGACCGCCGAATTGACCGACAAAGAAAAGCAGTTGCGGCAGGAGCTGTTCAATTTTCGATTTCAGCTCGGTACCGGTCGCCTCGAAAATCCGATGCAGATTCGGAATACCAAGCGCGACATCGCCCGGCTGAAAACCGTTCGGCGTCAACTGGAACTGTCGCAGACAGAAGCCGGCACGTCCGGTGCCAAGTAAGAGAGAAGGGGCTATGAAGGAACGCCAACAACATCGACGTGAATGGTACGGCAACGTCGTCAGCAATAAAATGAACAAGACGGTGGTGGTTGCCGTCGAGCGCTCGGTGATTCATCCGATCTACAAAAAAGTTCTTCGGCGTGTGACCAAGCTCAAGGCGCATGACGAGGGGAATGTATGCAAAGTCGGGGATCGGGTTCAGCTCACCGAAACGCGCCCCATCAGCAAAGACAAGCATTGGCGGGTGGTCCGCGTCATGGTCAAGGGTCAACCTGAAAAATAACTCCGGAACAAACTCGAAAAGCCGGAAGGGCTGTTCCCTTTCCGCGCGGTGAGCAGGGCAGGGCATGATTCAGAATTACACTTACATGGACGTGGCCGATAATTCAGGCGCTAAGCAGGTGATGTGTTTCCATGTGCTTGGAGGGACTCGGCGTAGGTATGGATCGCTCGGCGACATCGTGGTCGTGGCGGTCAAAGAAGCGATCCCCCAGGCCGGTGTCAAAAAGGGCGACGTGAGCCGGGCGGTCATCGTGCGGACCACCAAAGAAGTGCGCCGAGACGACGGTTCTTATATCAAGTTTGATCGGAACGCCTGTGTCTTGATCAATGCCCAAGGCGAGCCAGTCGGGACCCGCATTTTTGGTCCAGTCGCGCGCGAACTGCGCTGGAAGAAGTTCATGAAGATCATCTCCCTGGCGCCGGAAGTGTTGTAGTCGGAGAAAGAAAGGTTCTGGTAGGGATGGCACGAATCAAGACGAAAATCCGCAAGGGCGATACCGTTGTGGTGGTCACGGGGCGTGAGCGGGGAAAGTCCGGCAAAGTCTTGTCGGTTGATACCGTGAACGGCAAGGTCCTGGTTGAAAAGCTCAATATGATCAAGCGGCATACCAAGCCGAATCAAAAACTTCGGCAGGGAGGCATTCTTGAGCGAGAGGCACCACTGGCCATCTCAAATGTGATGTTTTTGTGTCCGGTCACGAAAAAGCCGACTCGGCTGGGAATCAGGCGCCAGGATGATGGGCGTCGCGCCAGGCTGAGCAAGCAATCCAAAGAAATCGTCGAATAGTCGGAACAGGAAAGACGTTCATGGCAAAAGTAGAGAAGGGTAAGGGCGGTAAGGGGTCCGGCTCCAAAGCGTCGGCAAAAAAGGAAGTCGCGGCGCCGGAAGTGTCTCAAGGTTCCGGCAATGAGTCTCAGTTTTCTCCGCGCCTCAGAGAGACCTATCGCGATCAAGTGGTCCCGGCCCTCATGAAAGAATTCGGGTACGGCAATTTGATGCAGGTACCCAGGCTTGAGAGAATCGTGTTGAATGTCGGCATGGGCGAAGCCATTCAGAATGTGAAATTGCTGGAGAGTGCGTCCAACGAGCTTGGCATCATCACGGGCCAGAAACCGGTCACCACGCGGGCGAAAAAGGCGATCGCCGGGTTCAAGTTGCGGCAGGGTATGCCGATTGGTGCCAAAGTGACGCTGCGCAGTCGCCGCATGTGGGAATTCTTGGACCGGTTGATCACGCTCGCGCTTCCCCGCATTCGCGATTTTCGCGGGGTGTCGCCCAAGGCGTTCGATGGCCGAGGCAACTACACCCTCGGACTGAAGGAGCAATTGATTTTCCCCGAAATCGAATATGACAGCGTAGCCTCCATCCATGGAATGGATATCACCATCGTCACCACCGCTCGGACGAATGATGAGGGTAAGGCATTGCTGAAACATTTGGGGATGCCGTTCCGGGCCTAAGGATTTCGCCCGGCATGGGTGGGCCCGCCGTTTCGACCATGTACGAGTAAGGGGGATTGTGTGGCAAGATTAGCACTTAAAAACAAGGCTGCCGCCAAGTCAAAGTTTGCCTGTCGCGACTACCATCGATGCGGACTCTGCGGCAGGGTGCGGGGATATCTGCGCCGCTTTCGTATGTGCCGCATCTGTTTTCGATTCCTGAGTCTCAAGGGAGAAATTCCAGGAGTGCGAAAGTCCAGTTGGTAGGGGCCGCCTTGGCCAGCTTGTCCGGGAAGTGTAGAAGAGGATTGCATGATTACTGATCCAATTGCCGATTTGTTGGTGAGAATAGGGAACGCGGCTCGTCGCCGCCAGGATGTGGTGAAGGTGCCGGCTTCCAAGCTCAAGCGCGAGATTCTCAGCATTCTGGGCAAAGAGGGATTCATTCAAGGATTCGGTGAAACGCAGGAAGATGGGCATCCCTTTTTTGCGGTTCAGCTTCGATATGTCGAGCAAGAACGGCCGATGATCACAGGTATGCGCCGCATCAGCAAGCCGGGACGTCGCGTCTACATCGGGAGGGATGATGTGCCGAAGGTTCGAAACGGCATCGGTGTGGCCATCATTTCTACCTCCAAGGGTCTCATGACGGACAGCGAATCCAGGCGCGCCGGTTTAGGTGGTGAAGTGCTCTGTTCCGTCTGGTAGCGACCGTCGGTCGAGATGAGGCAATAACCGGAATCGCAGTAATGTAACGGGGTTCGTATGTCGCGGATAGGGCGAAAACCAATTTCAGTTCCAGCCGGTGTCGATGTCAAGGTCGCCGGCCATGTCGTGTCGGTCAAGGGGCCCGTGGGCAAGCTCGATTGGAAGCTGGCCGAAGGCCTGACCGTCGCGGTCAACAACGGCCAGCTTGTCGTGAACCGATCGGGAGATGCGCGACAGATCAGGGCCATGCATGGGTTGGTTCGTGCCGAGCTCAGCAATATGATTCAGGGCGTGACCAAGGGCTACGAAAAGTCCCTGGAAATCACCGGCGTCGGGTATAAGGCGCAGCTCCAGGGGCGCGAGATGAGCTTCAATGTCGGCTACATCAACCCAGTGATCTATACGGTCCCGCAAGGCATTGATGTCAAGGTCGACAAGCAGACGCTGATTTCCGTCCGGGGTGCCGATAAACGACTGGTCGGCCAAGTCGCTGCGAACATGCGTTCGATCAAACCTCCCGATGTGTACAAACAAAAAGGAATTCGATACGCCGGTGAAGTCTTGAGGAAGAAGGCGGGCAAGACCGGGAAGTAAAGGCCTCTGATGAACATCCAAGAAAAAAATCGAAAGTTGGAACGCCGTAAGCACCGTGTCCGCCAGTCGGTGGTCGGAACGAGCGAACGGCCGCGGTTGAACGTGTTCCGCAGCCGATCCCATATTTATGCCCAGATCATCGACGATCTGCGTGGTCATACGGTCGCGGCTGCCTCCACGATGGACAAATCATTGCGGACATCCGTCAAGTCCCCGGGAAGTATCGAAGGTGCCAAAGCCGTCGGGAAGCTGCTTGCGGAGCGGGCGAAGGCGGCGCAAGTCTCGATGGTGGTGTTCGATCGTGGTGGGCGCCTATACCACGGGCGGGTGAAAGCCTTGGCCGAGGCATCGCGTGAAGGGGGCCTGCAATTCTAGATCGCAGGCTCGTCGTGAAGCGGCTATCCGCAGTTCGTGCTGAGCCAACCAAGACGACTTAAAGGAGAATGACGTTGTGCGAGTCAATCCCGAAGAATTGAGTTTGAAAGATAAGGTCGTGTTCATCAACCGGGTCGCCAAGGTCGTAAAAGGCGGAAAGCGGTTCAACTTTTGCGCCCTGGTGGTGGTGGGTGATGGGCAGGGGTATGTGGGTGTCGGGAAGGGGAAGGCTGCAGAGGTTCCTGTGGCGATTTCAAAGGCGGTGGAGCAGGCCAAGAAGCACTTGGTGCGCATCCCCATCACCGGAGGAACCATTCCACACGAAGTGCACGGGTTGTTCGGTGCGGAGCATGTACTCTTGAAACCGGCCGCAGATGGAACTGGCATCATCGCAGGAGGCGCGGTCCGTGCCGTGGTGGAGTTGGTCGGCGCCCACAATGTCATCGCCAAGACGTTAGGTCGTGGGAATCCATTCAATGCCGTGCGGGCAACCATCAACGGGCTCCAGCAGTTGCGCGATCCGCAAGAAGTCATGCGGCTGCGTCGAAGCACCGGAGCCGAAGCGCAGGTACAGATCTAATGGCTACTGAAAAGAAATCGGCCGGAGTTCAACCGGGCCTTCGTATCACCCTCAAGCGGAGCCCGATCGGGACCCCCTATAAACACAGATTGGTCTTGAGGGGGTTGGGCCTTCGAAAACTCAACGCGACTGTGTTGCGGCCTGCAAGCGATCAAGTGAAGGGCATGATCGCCAAGGTGGGTTATCTATTGGAAGTGAGTCCGCAATGAAGTTACATGAACTTGCTCCTTCTCAGGGGGCTACACAGCGGCGGAAGCGAATCGGGCGTGGTCCAGGATCCGGCCACGGAAAAACCGCGACGAAGGGTCATAAGGGGCTCAAGGCCCGATCCGGCGGTGGGAAACGACCGGGATTCGAAGGCGGCCAGATGCCGCTGATTCGCAGGGTCCCGAAGTATGGATTTGCGAACCGATTTCGTGTCGAGTACGCCATCGTCAACTTGAAAAGCCTGGCTGATCTGGAGACGACAGAAGCCATTACGCCCCAACTCTTGTTGAATGAAGGCCTTGTGCGACGAAAAGGACAGCTGATCAAGATCCTAGCCCAGGGAGAGGTCACCAAACCCCTCGTGGTCCAGGCTCACAAGTTCAGCAAGTCTGCCGAGGCAAAGATTCAGGCAGCCGGAGGGAGGGCCGAGGTCATTCGCGGTGTTTGAGCGGCTCCTGACCAGTTTTCAGAACATCTTCAAGATTCCGGAATTGCGGACCCGCGTGCTGTTCACGTTGGGAATGCTCGTCGTCTATCGCGTCGGCGCCCATATTCCGACTCCCGGAATCAACGGAGAGGCTCTTTCCGAGTTTCTTCAAAAGCAGGGCGGCGCGCTGCTCGGGTTTTTGGATATTTTTTCGGGAGGATCGCTCTCGCGACTGACGATCTTTGCGTTGGGCATCATGCCCTATATCAGCGCCTCGATTATTTTGCAGTTGCTGACCGTCGTCATTCCCCACCTCTCGAAGCTGGCAAAGGAAGGGGAACGCGGCCGCAAGAAGATCATTCAATACACGCGATTCGGCACGATCATCATCGCGCTGATTCAGGGCTTCGGGATCGCGGTCGGCCTCGAACAGATGAATCAAGGTGCGTTTGTGCTGAGTCCCGGCTGGGGATTCCGGTTCATGACCGTGATTACGCTCTGTGCTGGAACCGGCTTTCTCATGTGGCTGGGCGAGCAAATCACGGAACGCGGCATCGGAAACGGAATTTCCCTGATCATCTTCGCGGGGATCGTCGCAAGGTTGCCGGCGGCGGTGGCTCAGACGTTTGATCTCTACAAGGTTGGTCAGCTCAGTTTCCCGCTGTTGGTCGTGTTGACCTTGGTGATGTTCGCGGTCGTCGCGGCCATCGTGTTTTTGGAAAGTGGGCGGAGAAAAGTCCCGGTTCAGTATGCGAAGCGTGTCATTGGACGTAGGGTGTACGGCGGCCAGAGTACGCATATACCGCTTAAAATAAATACAGCCGGCGTGATACCGCCTATTTTTGCGTCGTCCATCATCGCCTTCCCGGCTACCATCGCCGGGTTTTTTGAAACGCCTTGGGTCAAGGCGATCGGGACTCAACTCGCTCCGGGCTCTCTATTGTACACGCTGATGTATGTGGGGCTGATCGTGTTTTTCTGTTTCTTTTATACGGCGGTCGTGATGAACCCGGTCGATATGGCCGACAATTTGAAAAAGTACGGCGGATTCGTTCCTGGTATACGTCCCGGTCAGCGGACGTCGGACTATATCTACTCGGTGCTCACGAAGATTACCTTTGCCGGGGCCATTTACCTGGCGATCGTCTGCGTGATTCCGGAGTTTCTTATTTATAAATTGAACATGCCGTTTTACTTCGGCGGAACCTCTCTGTTGATTGTGATCGGTGTCGGTCTGGATACGGCTCAACAAATCGAGTCGCATTTGTTGAACCGCAATTACGACGGCTTTCTGCAAAAGGGAAAGCTCCGCGGCAGGACTTCGTAAGGCGACGTGATGCGATTGGTGTTTCTCGGCGCCCCAGGGGTGGGAAAAGGCACGCAAGCCGATCGGGTAACCGCCCAGTTCGGTTGGCCAAAAATCTCGACGGGGGACTTGTTGCGCGAGGCCGTGCGGAACAAAACCGCGTTGGGAGTGGAAGCCAAGAAATGCATGGATGAAGGAAAGCTGGTGCCGGACAGGATCGTCATCGGCATGGTGCGGGCGAAGTTGTCCGAACCGTCGTGCAGCGGCGGGTTCATCCTGGATGGATTCCCGAGGACCGTACCCCAGGCTGAAGAACTGAATGGGATTCTTGCCGAGAAAGGGGTCGCCCTGGATCGGGCGATCAACTTTCAGGTGTCCCGCCAGGATATCGTGAAGCGGCTCAGCGGACGGCGCAGTTGTCCGAAATGTCAAAGTGTCTTTCATGTGGATTTCGCCGCTCCCAAGGTTAACGGTATCTGTGATAGGTGCGGTGAGGCCTTGGTCCAACGAAGCGATGATAAGCCGGAGACCATTGAAGCCCGTTTGAAAGTCTATGACGAACAGACCGCTCCGTTGATCGCCTATTACCAGCAGAAACATGCGCTGACCGACCTCGATGGGGCCGGTGACATGGGCGATGTCTACGGGAGGCTGCTTCAGGTGCTCCGTGGACTTGGCGCCACATGATCGTCTTCAAGACGCCGGACGAAGTCGCCTTGATGGCGCGAGCATCGCAGGTGGTGGCGGAAGTGTTGGAGATTCTGAAGGGGAAGGTCGTGCCAGGGATTACGACCGACGATTTGGATCGCATGGCCGAAGAAGCTATTCGTGGTCGAGGGGCCATCCCCGCGTTCAAGGGGTATCGCAATTATCCGAAGACGCTCTGTGCGTCCGTGAATGAGCAGGTGGTGCATGGAATTCCCTCGAAACGCCGGCTCAAAGAGGGTGATATCATCGGGCTCGATCTCGGTGCGATCGTCTCGGGGTTCTACGGGGATTCTGCTGTGACCGTCCCGGTCGGGACGGCGACCAAAGAGGCGCTGCGGTTGATTCACGTGACGGAGGAAGCGCTCTACCGCGGTATCGCCCAGGCAGTCGTGGGAAATCGGTTGTCCGACATCTCCCATGCCGTGCAGTCCCATGTCGAACAGGCCGGATTTTCCGTGGTGACCGAGTTTGTCGGACATGGCATCGGACGGCAGCTTCATGAGGAGCCGCAGGTTCCGAATTACGGTAAGCCCGGGCAGGGACCTCGCTTGCAGGTCGGGATGGTATTGGCGATCGAGCCGATGGTCAATATGGGAACCGGTGCCGTGCGCATATTGGATGATCGCTGGACGGCCGTGACGCAAGATGGACGCTGGTCGGCCCATTTCGAACATACCATCGCCATTCAGCCCAGCGGGCCGGCGCGCATTCTTTCTCAGTTGTCACATTAAGCCGGGGAGGCGGACCGATACGTGCCAAAAGAAGATGTCATAGAGGTGACCGGCACGGTGGCTGAAACACTTCCGAATGCGATGTTTCGGGTGGAACTGGAACATGGGCATAAAATTCTCGCGCATATCTCGGGGAAAATGCGGATGCATTTCATTCGAATTCTTCCCGGCGACAAGGTGACCGTCGAATTGTCGCCCTACGATCTGACAAGAGGCCGAATCACCTATCGTTTCAAGTAGTGGAGAAATGGAATTGCTATGAAGGTCAAGTCGTCAGTCAAGCCGATTTGTGCGAAATGTAAAGTCGTCCGCAGGCGCGGGGTCGTGCGTGTGTTGTGCGCCAATCCTCGACACAAACAGCGACAGGGTTGATCGATGGTGAGCCGCCTTGGCATGAGTGGAGCCCGGCCTAAGGACGTCTGTTCCAAGGCAATGGAGCAGCGCCGGAAGTTCTCCAAGCCGGCTTGCAGTGAACCGAGGGAAAGGGTGAGGAGATAACTTATGGCACGTATTTCTGGCGTAGATTTACCGAAAGATAAGAGAATCGACATCGGGCTGACCTATGTGTTCGGGATCGGCCGAGCCGCTGCCCAAGCCATTCTGAAGAAGGCCGGGGTGGATGGGTCCATTCGGGTGAAGGACGTGAGCGAGGACAAAATCGTCAAGTTGCGCGAAGTCATCGAGCGGGACTATCGTGTGGAAGGCGATTTGCGAAAAGAAGTGTCGATGAATATCAAGCGGCTGGTAGACACCGGCACATTTCGTGGACTCCGGCATCGGAAGGGGCTGCCTGTTCGCGGACAGCGGACCAAAACAAACGCGCGGACCCGCAAGGGGAGACGTGCTGGTGTGGGGAGCAAACCGCAAAAACCCGCTGGTGCGAGAGCATAAGCGACTAGACCGAGCAGGCGCCATGCGCTGAGGGAGATGCTATGAGTGTGAAGAAGGGGAAAAAGAAAGAACGGAAAATCGTTCAGAGCGGGGTGGCTCACGTGCAAGCGTCGTTCAACAACACGATCGTGACCATCACCGATATGAGCGGTAATACCGTCGTATGGGCCAGCGCGGGCAATCAAGGGTTTAAAGGATCGCGGAAGAGCACTCCCTTCGCGGCACAGCGTGCGGGGGAAGCGGCTGCGAGGAAGGCCATGGAGAACGGCATGCGCCAGATCGATGTCTATGTCAATGGGCCCGGCGCAGGGCGTGAATCCGCCATTCGCTCACTGCAAAGTGCGGGGTTGCGAATCAACCTGATCCGCGACGTGACGCCCATCCCCCACAACGGCTGTCGGCCGCCGAAGCGCCGGCGTGTGTAACAGGGGTCGTGATGTCATCATCCAACATAAAATCGCTGATTGAGTCGTTGAGGTAGAGGAGGGGTAGGAGCGTGGCAAAATATAGTGGACCTGTCTGCCGGTTGTGTCGGAGAGAGGGCGAGAAGCTCTTCTTGAAAGGATCTCGTTGCATGACCGAGAAGTGCGCCATTGAGCGTCGGAGTTATCCTCCCGGACAGCATGGTCAGGCTCGTCAGCGGACGTCGGATTATAGCTTGCAGTTGCGTGAGAAGCAGAAGCTGAAGAGGATTTACGGCCTGCAAGAGTGTCAATTCCGAGGAATTTTTGAACGGGCAGAACGGCTGGCCGGTGTGACGGGTGATACGTTGCTGCGCCTGCTGGAATGCCGATTGGACAATGTGGTCTACCGTCTCGGCTTCGGGGCTTCGCGCAAGGAGGCCAGGCAGCTGGTGAATCACGGTCACATGATGCTCAACGGTCGCAAAGTGAAGGCGCCCGGTGCGCTCGTCAAGGCCGGTGATTCCGTGGAAGTCCGGCAAAAGAGTCGCGAGATGGTTCCTATTCAGGGCGCGCTCGCGGCGGTCGATGGGCGGGGGATCCCGGAATGGCTCGAATTGGACCGGGGCGCCTTCAAGGGGACCATTCGGTCGTTGCCGACAAAGGAGCATATCGTGCTGCCGGTGAACGAACAAATGGTCGTGGAATTGTACTCGCGCTAAGTGAACGTGGTCGGGGAGCATTCGCCTCACTCCACGACGGCTGAACGAGAGATGGGCCCATACGAGTTAATGCACGAGTAAATGAAGGGGGAGTCATGATTAAAGCGATGAAAGACTTTCAGATCCCCATGCGGGTGGAAGTCGATAAGGACACTCTTTCCCCGACATTCGGCCGGTTTACGACAGAAGCATTCGAGCGGGGATTCGGCACCACGGTCGGAAACTCGCTGCGCCGCGTGTTGTTGTCCTCCTTGACGGGGGCTGCCGTGACGACCGTCAAGATCGAGGGAGTGTTGCATGAATTCTCCACGATTCCGGGTGTGACGGAGGATGTGACCTCCATCATTTTGAATGTGAAGAGTCTCAGATTGGCTTTGCAGGGCGACAAGCCCAAGACCATTCGGCTCAAGAAAAAGGGACCGGGAGAAGCGAAGGGGTCCGATATCATCCATGACGGCGATGTCACCATTCTCACGCCGGACCTGCATATCGCCACGCTGGATAAGGATGCCTCGCTTGATGTGGAGATGACGGTGAAGCATGGCCGTGGCTTTGTCCCCGCCGAGCGAAATAAGGAAGAAGGGCTGCCGATCGGCGTGATTGCCGTGGATTCGATTTTTTCCCCGATCAAGCGGGTGAATTTTCATGTCGAGAACGCTCGCGTGGGTCGCATGACCGACTACGACAAGCTGACGCTCGAAATCTGGACGGACGGAACGATTTCCCCGCGCGATGCCCTGTCCAATGCGGCAAGCATTCTTCGCGAGCACTTGGATATCTTCATCAATCCCGAAGAACGTTCCGATGCAAAACCCTCGACCGGCGGCGAAGATCTCGCCTATGAGGTCAATAAGAATCTCTATCGAAGCGTGAACGAGCTGGAATTGTCCGTTCGCGCGGCCAACTGCCTCAAGAATGCCAATATCAAGACGATCGCCGATCTGGTTCAAAAGACCGAGGCGGAGATGCTGAAGACCAAGAATTTCGGGAAGAAATCCCTCAACGAAATCAAGGAAATCTTGACCGAAATGGGACTGAGCCTCGGCATGAAAGTCGACGCCTTGCCGTCGGGCGACGCGGGCGTACGTTCAGAGTAAGAAAGGAACAGGACTACCGTGCGCCACAAAAAGAAGGGTCGACAGCTCGGACGTCAAACCAAACATCGCTGGGCTCTCTTTCGGAGTCTGGTGACCTCGTTGCTGGAACAGGAGCGCATCGAAACGACGGAAGCCAAGGCGAAGGAAGTCCGTGGCTTTACCGACCGAATGATTTCTCTCGGCAAAGACGGCAGTCTGCCGGCCCGTCGCCGCGCACTCAGTTTCTTGCGCAGCAAGACGGTCGTCTCGAAGCTCTTCAGCGATGTCGCATCACGCTTTCGTGATCGGCCGGGAGGCTACACGCGCATCATTAGAACCAGGCGTCGGGTCGGTGATGCCGCTGAAATGGTGGCGATCGAGTTGGTCGCCAGGCCGGAAAAAGCCGCAGCGTCGCCTTCATCAGGTGCTCAAGCTGCCGAGAAAAAAGACGCCCCAGACAAAAGCGCTGCTTCCGCAGAAAGCTGAATGATCAACGACCGCGACGACTACGTGTCGTCGCGGTCGTCGACACGCCTCACCTCGCTCCCCATTGCACGTTTCAAATCCGTTTCTAGGGCCATTGTTCGGCGATAGGTTTACTTGGTCCAGGTGGAATGCTACTATCATGCCACCTGGTTGTGACCGTGGAAGCTCTGTAAATCAGGGGCTTTTCGCCATGTGGGAACGTTGGATTCGACGGGGTCTCCTTGCTCTCAGTGTGGTACTGGCGGCCTTTCTCGGGTATCTGCTCGTGACGCGATCCAACCCGGGCTCTTCGTCGCGATCAGTTGCCGCCGTCGGCGCCGAGGCGGCCGATGCGCGCATTCAGGATTTCGCCTTTACCCAGACGAAGGGCGAGATCGTGCAATGGAAAGTACAGGCGGAACAGGCTCGCCTGTTCGAGAAGGAGAGCCGCGCGGTCTTGAATAGGGTTCAGATTACGCTCTATGGAACTCAGGGGAAAGAATTGACCCTGTCGGGAGATGATGGCACGCTTGATACACAGACCAAAAACTTCCAGCTTTCCAACCGCTCCACGCCGATCGTGGTGGAGACTCAAAGCGGTTACACGATTCAGACCAATCATCTCGCATGGACGGATGCGCGACATGAAATCCAAACGGCCGACCATGTCACGATCAACGGGCACGGGTTGCAAGTCACTGGAAGGGGATTGCTTGGTAAGATGGACACAGAAGAATTCCAGGTGTTGGAGGATGTGCGTGTGGACATGGTTCCTGCTTCTTAATATCGGGACGTGGCTGGCGGCACCTGCGACCTATTCCGCGGAAGCAAGCGTACCGAAAGAGTCGAGCCCCGATCCCGTTACGACCACCATTACCTCGCGAACCATGACCGTCAGCAATCAGGAGAATAAGGCGATCTTCGACGGATCCGTGGTCCTCACTCGCGGCCCGCTGGTCGTCTATTCCGATCATATGGTGGTGTCGTTCCATTCCGGCCGTAATGGGGCCGCTGAGAGCGCTCCCGCGGACGCTGCCAACCCGAAAGTGCTTCCCGGTACGAAGAAAAAAGATCCGCCGGGCCGGGCCGCGGCGCCGACGGTTTCCGACCGCAGCATTCGCATGGTCGAGGCCACCGGCCGAGTCAGAATCGAGAAGGAAGATGGGCGCGCCACCTGCCAAAAGGCTCTGTATTACGAAGAAGAGAAGAAGATCGTTCTCACAGGTGAACCGGTTGCCTGGCAAAAGGGGACGCGGGTGTCCGGCAAGCGGATCACCATGTTTTTAGAAGAAGATCGGAGTGTGGTGGAAGGAAACTCTCAGGTGACCATCGAGGGCGAAGGCGGTGGCAAGCGGTGATTGAAACGCCTTCGGAAATCCAGGCTCGTCTCGTGACTCGTTCCGCTTCACCGGTCGAAGCGGAACGCCTGGCGGCAACCGGTTTGGTGAAGAGCTTCCGGGGGCGTAAGGTCGTGAAGGGCGTCTCGCTCGATGTGCGGGCCGGTGAGGTCGTCGGGCTGCTGGGGCCGAACGGAGCGGGGAAAACGACGATCTTCGACATGATGGTGGGGCTCTGCCAACCGGATGAAGGGCAGATCGCCTTGAGCGGCTACGACATGACCGATCTGCCGATGTATAAGAGGGCTCGGCGGGGAATCGGCTACTTGCCGCAGGAATCGTCGGTATTCCGTCGTCTCTCGGTGGAGCATAATATCCTTGCGATTCTGGAGATGCTGGGCTATTCGAAAAGTGAACGGGCGGAGCGTGTGGAAGCATTGCTGAAAGAGCTCGATCTGGTGCATATTCGCAAGAGCAAGGCCTATGCGTTATCGGGAGGGGAACGACGAAGGCTGGAGATTACCCGTGCGCTGGCCACCAGTCCCTTGTTTATGTTGCTGGACGAGCCGTTCGCCGGCATCGATCCTATTGCGGTGGCCGACATTCAGCAGATCATCATCCGTCTGAAGCAGCGGCACATCGGCGTGTTGATTACGGATCACAATGTGCGGGAGACATTGTCCATCACCGATCGGGCCTATATCATCAATGAAGGAACGATCTTGGAAGCGGGACCGCCCGGGGTGATCGAAAAAAGTGAAATGGCGCGGGCCGTCTATTTGGGAGAAGGTTTCCGCCTCTAGCGGGCGGGAAGCGACGGTGCGATGAAGCTGCGACTGGACATCAAGCTCAGCCAAAAACTCATTATGACGCCGCAGTTGCAACAGGCGATCAAACTGTTGCAATTGTCGCGATTGGAACTCCAGCAAAGTCTGCAGCAACATCTGATGGAAAATCCGTTGCTGGATGAGTTGGTGACGGAAGCCGAAGAGAACGAGGAAGCGGGGACGGCCGACCGTGAACAGCCGGAGAGCCCGCCCACGACGTCCGGCGACACCGGCAGCGAAGGCGACGACAAACCGGCCGAGAGCGGAGAGAACGCGGAGGAGTTTTCGGCCTCGAGTTGGGAAGATTATTTCGATACGGACATGCGCCGCGGCGACACGGAGTACGGTTCCTCATCCAAAGAGGAATTTCCCTCCTATGAACAAACCGTCGCGAAGTCCGTCTCGCTGGAAGACCATCTCGTTTGGCAGCTGTCCCTGTCGGGCCTCTCGGACCGTGAAAAGGCGATCGGACGGCTCATCATCGGGA
This sequence comes from Nitrospira sp., assembly GCA_030123565.1. Lineage (NCBI taxonomy): Bacteria > Pseudomonadati > Nitrospirota > Nitrospiria > Nitrospirales > Nitrospiraceae > Nitrospira > Nitrospira sp. The sequence goes on from CP126122.1 coordinate 607,718, forward strand.
ATCTGGATGATGACGGATACCTTCGCATGACCCTGGAGGAACTGGTATCCGGGACGGCCTATTCCGTAGCCGAGGCTGAATCCGTCCTGAAAGACGTCCAAGGATTCGACCCGACCGGAGTGGCGGCGAGAGATCTTCCGGAATGTCTTCTCCTGCAACTCAAATTTTTGGGCCGAAGCCACATCGGCTCGCTAGGGTCCCGCCCCGGTGTGCTGAAGGGGGCGGTGTTGGAAGCGATCGTGCTCCATCACTTGAAGGATCTGGAAAAGAAACAATACAGTCGGATCGCCAAGGCGCTGAATATCTCGATGGACGAGGTGTTCCAGGCGACGCGAGTCATCGAGGGGTTGGAGCCGAAGCCGGGGCGCCCCTTCTCGAATACCCAGAATTATGTGATCGTGCCGGATGTCTTCGTCGTCAAGAACGAAGGCGAGTGGGAAGTGTTGCTCAACGACGACGGGCTGCCGCGCATGCGCATCAGCCCCTATTACAAGCAACTGATGTCGTCTGGGCAGTCCGGTTCGGCGGAGACCAAGGCCTATTTGGACGATAAGTTGCGTGCGGCCCAATGGGTGATCCGGAGCATCGAGCAACGCAACAAGACGATCGTCAAAGTCGTGTCGAGCATCGTGAAATTCCAGGAGGGATTTTTCGAGCGCGGCATCCAGCATTTGAAACCGTTGGTCTTGAAGCAGGTGGCTGAGGATATCGGTATGCATGAATCGACCATCAGCCGGGTGACGGCCAACAAGTACATGTATTGTCCACAGGGCATGCTGGAATTGAAATTTTTCTTCAATGCGGGGCTGCAGCGAGCCGATCAACCGTCCGACATGCTGTCGTCGCTCACGGTGCGTGAAATGATTCGGAAAATGGTCGCAGACGAAGACGTACGCAAGCCCTTGAAAGACGAAGAAATCGCCGCGCGGCTTCGTACGCAGCACGTGTTGATCGCCCGCCGAACGGTGGCGAAGTATCGCGCGGAGGACAATATTCCCTCCGCCACTCAGCGAAAGAAATTCTTTTAACAGCTTCCAATGTCCGACGCCATGGAGCACGCTCTGTGGAGAAACAACAATCGTCGCAACGGACTCGGACCCAGAGCGGTGTTCGGAGCCCGAGAAACGAGGATGGCATGCGATTGATGATCACGGGACGACATGTGGCGGTCACCCCTGCGTTGCGGCATTATGTCGAAACACGCATGGAGCGGCTGGATCGCTACGGTCTGAAGCTGGGAACGCTGCAAATTCTCCTCAGTTTGGAAAAATTCCACCACGTGGCCGAAGTCGTGGGAGTCGTGCAGGGGCGACGGCTGCAAGCGAAGACGTCGACCGAAGAGATGTATGCCTCGATCGACCAGGTCGTCGATAAGCTTGACGCGCAGTTGCGGAAGCTGAAAGAGCGGCGGGCGAACCACAAATTCGGCGACCAACCGCGCATACGGGCGGTGGTGCGCAAGGTGGCGAGTCGGGAACAGGGCGAAGTGGAGGTCGTCCGTCCGACGCTCGACGTGATGACCGTCGACGAGGCCGTAACAGCGCTCGATGCGACCCCCACCGGTGTGCTCATGTTCGTGAACGCCCTGTCCGGGAATGTCCAGGTGCTCCAGCGATTGCCCGATGGAAAAGTGTCTCTGATCGATCCTGCGCGCGACCGTGCTCGCGCCTCTCATGGCCGCGCTTAATCTCGTCGTCATCAGCGGTCTTTCCGGATCCGGAAAGAGCCACGCGTTGAAGGCCTTCGAAGACGCGGGCTATTTCTGTGTCGACAATCTTCCTCCGGCCCTCCTTCCGACCTTTGTCGAACTATGTCACCAACAAGGGGGCGAGATTAAGAATGTCGCCCTGGGGATCGATATTCGCGAACGGGTCTTTTTCGGAGATTTGGCGAAGGTCTTGGGTGAATTGAAGACCCAGGGCCATGCTCTTCAACTCGTGTTCTTGGAGGCGCGGGAAGAAGTACTGGTCCGCCGGTTCTCAGAAAGCCGCCGCCCGCACCCGCTGTTGCCTCATATGCCGGTATTGGAGGGGGTTCGGTTCGAGCGGGAGCGTCTGAGCGACCTGCGGAAGCATGCCGATCGAGTCATCGATACGTCCGACATCACCGTGCATGAGTTGCGCGATCTGTTGATCAGACAATTCCGTCAGGATACCGCCGTTCGCCGCATGACCATCTCGCTGGTCACGTTCGGATACAAGTTCGGCGTTCCTTATGATATCGACCTGCTCTTCGATGTCCGGTTCATCCGCAATCCGTTCTTTGTGCCGGACTTGAAAGCCTTGACCGGCGAGGATGCCAGGGTCCAGCAGTATGTATTCGCCGACCCGGCTGCCGGCCAGTTCCTGGAACAGCTGCAGGGGTTGTTTGCCTTTCTGATCCCGTTGTTCGAACGGGATCAGCGTAGTTATCTGAGTATCGGTATCGGCTGTACCGGGGGGCGCCATCGGTCTGTGACGATCGCGTTGCGCCTCCGGGAGCGATTCGCGGCCCTCGGGTACGAAGTGTCCGTGACCCACCGAGATCTTCACAAGCCCTAGTCTACGCGAACCTTTTCGCCGTTTCTCCCGCGCTCACCTCCGCCGGTCCGTTTCCTTGACAGGTGGACTATACCAACTATACTTAATTTTGTGTGTTCAAATGGTGCGATGAACGGCGGCGTTTGAGGCGGTGCGTGAAGAAAGCAAACGATGGTTCTCGAAAGAAACTGTTTAAGACCAACGAGGTCTGCGAGATGTTCGATATCTCGCGCGCCACGTTGTTTCGCTGGGAGCGGGAAGGGTTGATTACCGGGCCGCCGCGAGATTGGCGGAACTGGCGTCTCTATACCGCCGAGAATGTCGAACAGATCAGGCAGGTGATGCAGGGTCGAAAAGAGGTCGCGTAGAGAGGGTATGAGCATGCTGGCTTCACTGAAACATCTCGCTGATCTGGATTTCTTCTCGATGTTCTCGCCGCAACGACAACTGTTGGGGCTCGACATCGGGTCAAGCAGCATCAAGCTCGTTCAGATCAAGGAACATCGTGGGCGTCATACGTTGCAGAAGTTCGGGGTGAAAGAACTGGAGCCGGAGGTCATCGTCGACGGTACCGTGATGGACGAAGGGCGAGTCGTGTCGGCCATCAAGGAGTTGCTGGCCGAACACCACATCAAGCTGAAGCAGGTCGCCATTTCCATTTCCGGTCATGCCGTCATCATCAAGAAGATCAGCTTGCCGCCGATGCCTGATGAGGAGCTTGACGGGCAGGTGAAACTCGCGGCGGAGCAATACATTCCCTTCGACATCAATGAAGTGAATCTCGATTTTCATGTGCTGCCGCCGTCGGAGAATGCGGAGGAGCAGGGCGAGATGTCGATCGTGCTGGTTGCGGCGAAGAAGGACAAAATCAACGAACTGACCGAGTTGGTGAAAGCGGCCGGCCTGACTCCGGTGGTGATGGATGTCGATGCCTTTGCCATCGAGAACATGTACGGCGTGACGAATCCTGCCTCGCAAGACGATACGACGACATTGGTGAACATCGGCGCCAGCGTCATGAATGTGAACATCGTGAGGGGAGGAGTGTCGCTCTTTACCCGTGATATTCCGTTGGGCGGCAATCGATATTCCGAAGCCGTGCAGCGCGAGATGGGAGTTTCCTTCGAAGAAGCGGAACAATTGAAAAAAAGCGACCGTGACGACGACCAGTCGCTCGCGGCGGTGATGGAGAGCGTCAATGCCGAGGTGGCGTCGGAGATCGCGCGCACGATCGATTACTTCAAGACGACGTCTTCGGACGGCGACATCACGCGTGTGTTGTTGTGCGGCGGGGGAGCCAAGGTCAAGGGATTGGCCCAGCAACTGCACGATCGAATGCACGTGGAGGTAGAGATCGCGAATCCCTTCAGTGAGATCGACACGTCGATGTGCAATGTCGATCCCGATCGGCTGGCCGAGATGGGGCCGCTGGCGGCGGTAGGGGTGGGGCTCGCACTTCGGACGGTGGGGGACCGATGATTAAAATCAACTTACTCGCAACCGGACCCAAGGCAAGAAAGGCCAAACCGCAGTGGGACGTGCGCGCCGAAGCCTTGCTCGGCGTCGGTGTGCTGGCGATCACGCTGACGGGATGTTGGTTTTATGCGTCCTCGCTCGATGATGAGATCCAGGCCAAACAGAATGAAAAGCAGAGTAAGGACAAACAAGTCGCGCAGCTCAAGGAACAGGTGAAGGCGGTTCAAGATTTCGAGCAGAAGAAAAAGCAGCTGGAGGATAAAAATCGCATCATCGATCAGTTGGAAAAGAGTCGAACCGGCCCGGTCAAGGTGCTGGACCACGTCAGCCAGAGCCTCAATCCGCTCAAGGTCTGGCTGGTGCGGATGAATCTCAAAGGCAACAACGTCGAACTCGAAGGACGGGCCATGTCGAACGACGACGTGGTCGAGTTCGTGAACAACCTTCGCAGGACGGATCAGTTTGGGACCATCAAGCTGATGGAGAGCCGAGCCGGGCAGGACAACAAGCTGAATACGTACCAGTTCAAACTTGATCTGTCGATGAAAGGCTAACATGAGTTTGAATGCGATCAGCCTCGAAAGCCTCCGCAGTATTCCGACGGGCCAGAAAGTTGCGTTGCTGGGATTGCTCGTGGCGGCGATTCTGGTCGGGTTCTACTTCTATGTGGTCGATCCCAAGACGGCGGAGTTGGAGACGGTCCAGGGGCAAGTGGCCCAGCTGGATACGGAAATTCAGAACCTCACGATCAAGGTGAAGCATCTGGACGAACTCATGGCGGCAGCCAAACAACTGGAAATCGAGTTGGCCGCCAAGAAAGAGCGCCTCCCGCCGGAAGAGGAAGCGGTCATGCTGCTCAAGCAAGTGTCGGATTTGGGGCTTCGGCTGGGGTTGGACGTCCGGCTCTGGAAGCCCGGTGTCCAGTCGGAGGATCCGTCGAAGTTGTTCATACGGATGCCCGTCAACGTGGAAGTCGCCGGCGGATACCATACGGCCGCGATCTTTTTCGATCGGATCAGCAAGTTGTCCCGTATCGTCACCGTTCAAGACGTGCGGATCGGTACACCGCATGTCGATCAAGGACGGGTCGTGACGCAAACGGTTTTCGATTTGGTGGCCTACGCGGCTCCGCAGGAAAAGCCGGTCGTCACATCTGCGCCGGCGGCAAAGCCGAAGTGAGGAATGGGGCCACACTCATGTCCAACGCAAGGGGACGTACCGTGAAGATACGAGCATGGCACAGCGGATGGGCGGCGAAATCTGTGAGCATCGGAGCGGTGGTTCTGGCGGTCGGAGCTGTTGCGCCGTCCGTCGAGTCGAAATATTTGCCCCATCTGCGGCAAGTGTCATCCATGCGTCCTGCGGATGCCATTAAGGTGCAGCCCTTGCCCGATGGACAACGGCGGGCGCCGGCCGTCGAATCGCAGGCTCCGCCCGTAGGAGCCGCGCCGTCACAGTCTGGCGATTCGTTGTCACCTGAATTTTCCGGCACTTCGTACGATCCATCTGGCCGCCGGGATCCCTTCCTGCCGATGTACCAACCAGGTCAACAGCTCGAGTTGGATTCCAGTCTCCCCCCGTTGCAGCGCGTAGGTCTCACGGAACTCAGCCTGATCGGGGTGGTCTGGGGGAACTATGGGTACACGGCCATGGTCCAAACGCCGGACGGCAAAGGGTACAGCATTCGACGGGGAACAAGGATCGGGCCCAACAATGGTGTGGTCAGTTCAATCACCGAACGAGGCATCATCGTTCAAGAACGGTTCACGGATGTGTACGGGAACAAACAGGAGCGGGAATACGTCAAGCTCCTGCACCCGAAAGAGGGTACAGAATGAAACAGACACAGGTTGGTGTTCACCCGCTGTTGAGTGTGACTGTGATGGCCGGATTGTTGGGACTTGCCGGATATGCGCAGGCCGTCGAGTCCGGAGAACCGTCGGGTTTAGCCGGATTCACCCGGGCCGCCGAACAAGGTGCCGCGATTCCATCTGAGAACGCGGCTGGCGACACTGCGCCTGCGGCGTTGGCCGGTTCTGCGGCGACGGTGTTGACGAAGGTCGAAGCTCAACCGGAAGGGAATCGGATGGTGCTGGTCCTGACGGGCAACGGTCGGTTCGCCCATACGGTGAAGCTGATCGGGGATCGTCGGATGGTCCTCGACCTGCCGCACATTCACTCGGACGGACACCCATCGCACTTGGCGGTCGGCCACCCCCTGCTGACGAGAGTTCGGTTCGGTTACCACCCTAATAAAGTTCGTTTGGTTCTGGATTTGGCCCAGGCGGTCGAGCACGGCATCGATTCGAGCGACGGTCGTCTGGTCCTCACGCTGGAACCGAAGCCGATTGTCGTAATGAATGAAGCGAAGACAGTGACCGTTATTCCCGCATTGTCATCAGAGCCAACGGCGGAGAACGGGTTGTCGCCGGCAGGGGGACACCCTGCAGCTCGTCCCATGCTGGTCGCACACAAGTCGCCCAAGGCGCTGTTCCATGTTCAGCCAATCCAGCTGACCACCGAGTCGTTTCAGAAAGATGAGAAAAAGCCGGAGAATGAAGTGGTGAACGGCCCGTCGCGTTTTGTCGGACGACGTATCTCACTCGACTTCCAGCAAGCCGATATCAGCAACGTACTGCGGTTGATCGCGGAAGTCAGCGGGTTCAACATCGTGGTGGGCGAGGGAGTCAAAAACAAAGTCACCATGAAGTTGGCGAATGTGCCGTGGGATCAAGCGCTCGACATGCTCTTGAAGATGAATGCCCTCGGCATGATCAGGCAAGGCAACATCGTGTGGGTCGACACCCTGCAGAATATCGCCAAACAGCAGGATGAAGAGGCCCGCGCCAAGGATTCACGATCCAAGGCCGAACCGATCGTCACGCGCGTCTTCTATATCCGCAATATCAACGCCCAGGAAGTCCAGACGTCGCTGCGGCAAAATTTGAGTCCGCGTGGAACCATGACGATCAGCCAGGCGAGCAATGCCCTCATCATCAGCGATACGGAAACCAAACTGGAAGTCTTCAGGCAATTGCTCGACGGCGTGGACCTCGAGGTGCCGCAGGTGCAGATCGAGGCGAGAATCGTCCAGGCGGATACGACCTATACACGTTCACTTGGTGTGCAGTGGGGTATTCAGAACGTCAACCAATTGGGCGGGGCGGGCGGAACGTCCGCGTTCAAGACAGGGACGACGGGATCGTTCGGCGCGCAGGTATCGGACTTCCTGATCAACCTGCCGGCCAACCCCGGATTGCCGTCCGTGCCCGGTGCCGGATTTTCGATCGGAAAAACCGACGGTGCGATGTTGGATGTGCGGTTGTCGGCCGGTGAATTGCTCGGGTTGACCAAGGTCATTGCAGCGCCCAAGATCACGACCTTGGATAAACGGGATGCCAAGATCGCGCAAGGTGAGTCCATTCCCTTTCAGACCACATCCTTGCAGGGGACCCAGACCACGTTCGTGGATGCGAATCTGGAGTTGAACGTGACCCCGCAGATCACGTCGCGCGACCCGAAAGAGATCGGCAAACAGATTCTCATGAAAGTGCGGGCCACCAGGAATGCGGTCGGTGCGCGGAGCAACCCGGCCGGTCCGAGCATCGATCGTCGGGAGGCCACAACGCAGGTGCTGGTACGTGACGGGGAAACCATGGTGATCGGCGGCGTCTTCGTCGACTCCCAATCGAACAACGTGGCGGGAATTCCCTATCTCTCGCGCGTCCCGGTCTTGGGGTGGTTGTTCAAGAACAAGACGGAGAACGTCTCCAAACAGGAATTGTTGATCTTCCTGACGCCGACGATCGTCCGTTCCACAACTTGACAGGCCCCATAGGACAGGCTAATAATCGCCCCCATTGACGATGGTACGGTATCTCAATGGGGGCGAATCCCACGTTTCTCCTTGCCGTTTTCGAAGGCGTCCCTTCCGGGCTTCTTCTCACAGCACAGAGGGTGAATGGCGATCCGGCCTGCCGCTCAGACTTGAGCCCGTATCATCGGCGAGGTCCTCTCACATGCGCTCCGTGAATCGCTCCCATGCCTCCTGGGGAGAGAGGGTTGCCCAGACCGGCCCTCAGCTTCGTTCCCTATGACAGCCCCTCCGATCGCCGTGACGCAACAGACCATTCATGTCGAACTCGGGACACGGAGCTACGCCATCGTCATCCGGCGCGATCTGCTGGATGATCTCGGTGAAGAACTGATGCGGCTTCGCTGTACCGGCAAGGTGGGGGTGGTCACCGATCGGAATCTCGCCAAACACTATCTGAACCGGGTGAGGCGTGTGGTGAAGGCGGCCGGTTATACGGTCGTCCCGATCGTCCTTTCCCCCGGAGAGCGAACGAAAACCCTCCGATCCATTTCGACCATCATGGATGCGCTGGTCGACGCCAGGTTCGAGCGCACGTCGACGTTGCTGGCCCTGGGCGGCGGCGTCATCGGTGATGTGACGGGGTTTGCAGCGGCCATCTACCAACGCGGCATTCCCTTCGTGCAGGTCCCGACCAGTCTGGTGGCGCAGGTCGATTCCAGCGTCGGCGGGAAAACGGGGGTCGATCATCCGAAGGGAAAGAATCTGATCGGGGCGTTCAATCAACCGCGTGCCGTCCTGATCGATCCTGCGACGCTGGAGACCCTGCCGCCGCGTGAATGGGTGGCGGGGCTGGCGGAGGTCATCAAGTACGGGGTCATCGCAGACGAGACCTTCTTCGAATATTTGGAGCGGAACATCGCTTTCCTCTTGAAGCTGGAAGAAGAGCCGGTCGCCCACATCGTGAAGCGGTCCTGTGAAATCAAGGCGCAGGTCGTGTCCGAGGATGAACGCGAAGCGGACCGGCGTCGGATTTTGAATTTCGGCCATACCATCGGCCATGCCCTTGAATCCCTGGGGGGCTATCGCGGATTGATTCACGGTGAGGCGGTGGCGATCGGGATGGTGTGTGAGGCGGATCTGGCGAGGCACCTTGGCTATTGCGACGACGAAACGGTCGCCCGCTTGCGTGCCCTGGTCAAGGCGGCCGGCTTGCCCCATCGGTTGCCGCCCGTCACTTTCGGTGCGTTGTGGGGCGCCATGCAGCAGGATAAGAAGGTGGCGGCGGGTAGGATCTATTGTGTCTTACCGGAACGAATCGGAACTGTCAGGATCGTTCCCCTGGAGAAGGACGAAACCCGCGCCTGGTTGCAAGCGGTTCGGGTGCAGGAACGATCGGGCGGGAAGGCGACGACGCCCGCCGGGCGGGCAGAGTAGGAGCGGCATGGCGGCGAAGCGGACGGTGACCCAGTTGGAGCAGGCCTTGCGCGAGAAGATCCGTGAGGTCGATGTGCTGCACCGTATCAGCGAGTCGATCAGCAACACCCTCGATCTGGAGTCGGTGCTTCGGCATATCGTCGATATGGTCGTGGAAGTGACCAAAGCCGACGCTTGCCTGCTGTACCTTCTCTCCGACGGCAGAGACGAACTCATTCTCCGGGCCTCGAAGAATCCTCATCCCAAGCTGATCGGGCGCATCACCATCGGGTTGGGAGAAGGGATCACCGGCTGGGTGGCGCGGGAGCGGACCCGCGTGGTGATTCCGAACAGCGCGAGCGATGATCCGCGGTTCAAGTTTTTTCATAACCTTCCGGAAGACCGTTATCAGGCCTTTGTCTCAGTGCCGATCACGACCAAACAGGAAGTCGTCGGAGTCATCAACGTGCAGCACAAGCGGCCGCGTCGATATCGCCCGGACGAACTGGCGCTCCTCTCGACAATCGCCACCCAGGTGGGTGGGGCCATCGAGAACGCCCGCCTCTACGATCAAATGACGCGCAAGGCCTTGCAACTCGATACGCTGTCTCAAGTGTCGGAAACCCTGTCGTCGAATCGATTGATCGAGGATGTATTGCAGTTGATCGTGACGATGACGGCGCAAATGATGGGTTCGAAGATTTGTTCCATTATCTTGTTGGACCAGGCGACGAGCGAACTACGTATCGCCGCCACGCAAAGTTTGAGCGAGCAGTATCGGCGCAAACCGAACGTGAAGGTCGGCCAGAGCATCAGCGGGCGGGCCGTTCAGGATCGCCGGCCGATCATCGTGCCGGATGTCACCAAAGAGGGCAGCTATGTCTATCCGGACATGGCCGCGAAGGAAGGGTTGTGCTCCCTCCTGTGCGTGCCGATGCTGGTGCGGGAAAAAGCCATCGGGGTCATCAATACCTACACGTCCAAGCCGCACAGCTTCACGGCCGAAGAGGTGAAGCTGATGCAGGCGATCGCCAATCAGGCTGCGATCTCCATCGAACACACGACCCTGTTGGAAAAGTCGTTCGAAATGCAGGAAGCGTTGCAGGTTCGGAAGTTGCTGGACCGGGCCAAGGGCTACTTGATGAGGTCGAAGCGGTTGTCGGAAGAAGACGCGTTCAAGCTGATTCAACGGCAGAGCATGGACCTCCGCAAGTCCATGCGGGAAATCGCCGAAGCGATTCTCCTGGCTGGAGAAATCGAAGAGCGAGCCGACAAGGGAAAGGGCTGAGCGTTCGTGTTATGGAGTGCGAGCGCCGGATTTGGTCGGTGCCGATGGCGGTGAAGCGGGACCGCCCTGGTTCGTGGGACGGTCGCCCAGTTGGCGTTTGATTTCCTCCAGTTCCTTCCGTAGGTCCTCCACTTCCGTCTCTTTCTGTTTCATCTCGTCTCTGATCTGCTGGAGGTCGTCCTTCGATGGAGACGCTGTGCCTGGCGCACTCGCTGGAGACGGTTGGGGCTGTGCGGCGGCCGGTGGCGGCGGAGTTTGGAGCGGCAGCGACGTCGAGGACGAGGGGAGTTTCGCAAGCACACCATAGTCGATGACGAGGGTGGTGAACCCTTCTTCCGTCGCAAAGGCCGGTGTATAGATATCCGGGCGCAGGACCGATTCCGGCACGAAGCGAACGGTGTGGTTTCTCAATCCTGTTGGGTCGGGAAGGCGGCGATTCGGCATGTCGATGCTGTCGGCCGGCTCCGGTCGATGGTGAAATTGAAGCAAGGTGAGATAGAGGGATCGGCCATACACAAACAGTCTGCCCGCGGTCGTGCTTTCCGATGCACGGTATGCAGGGGGGTCCGATGACCCGACTCCAGCCCCCGTACGTTCCCTGTAGGGGGCGTCCTCAGTCCGTGACAAACGAAAACCGATCTGCTGATCCGCGGCGGCTTGGCTCAATCCCTTTGCGATCGCCGGGGCGAGAAAGGTGATATCGGCTTGGGAGAATGCCGCGACGATCGGCTTTTGGCCCATGCCGAAGGACTGCAACAGGCCGTTGTCTTCGCGTACAGTCACGCCCTGTAACACTCGGGCGATCAGCTGAGAGTCGAGCCGAATGGGATGCGCCGCTTGGAATTGGCGAGTGGGGATGCGCTCGAGATATACCGCCCCTTGAGGCGATTCCAAAATCGCCATATCGAGTTGTGAGCCGGTCTTGCAGCCGGCGATGAGCAGCGTCAACAGCAGAACCAGGATGGAGGGTCGCATGAATAGTCCTTTCGCACGATCGAACAGGCGAACGACGGCAGTCTATCACAGAGTGTGGTGGTATCGGCGGGGGGAGGAACGAGTCGGCCCCTCGCTTGACAGGAGGAGGATGGGGAGCGTATACACCTCCGCTGTATGCGCGGAAGGTAAGGACAATGACGTCCTGAACTGGCGCAGACAGCGGTAAGCAGAGGACAACGACGTCCTTTTGGTCCGACGGTTGGACCGGAAGGGCGTTTTTTTTTTGCCTGCCGCCCTCCGGTTCGGTTCATTCGAATCGTGCTTAACCAGGAGGGCTGGCAGGATGAATGCACGAATGTCCGGAGGAACCGTCCTCGGGGCGGTCATGATGATCGTCACCGTGGCGGTTCCGGCCTATGCGCAGGATCAGAGTGCCGGAGAGGCGGCCGGCGCCGGTCGTCTGAGCCGAGAGACGGAGACCCCGCCCGCGGTGATTTGTGGAGGTTGTGTGACCCCTACCTTTGCCGGCGAGGGCAAGGGCAGCATCGTTCCCTACGGTCGCATCGAATTGGATGCGATCTACAGCAATAGGAATACCAACCCGCTCGACCCAGGTCAATTCAACGGGTATGCGACCGCGGCAGGAAAGAGCAGCAATGCGTCGTCCACGCTCAACCCCCGGTACAGCGTGTTCGGACTGCGTGCCGACCGGACGGACGGGAAACATGTGCTCACCGGCGTCGTGGAAGCGGACTTCTACAGCCAGACCGACAATGCGGGCAACATCTCGCCCCGCCTGCGGTTGGCGAACGTCAAATATTCTCCGAACAACAGTCGGACCACCATCACAGCAGGAATGGATTGGACGCCGATCATGGCCTCCCATCCGAACCTGATCGATTTTTCCATCATGGGCTACAATGGGAATCTCTGGCAGCGTCTGCCGCAAATCACCCTCAAACATCAATTCACGGACAATGTGAACGGCTTGCTGACGGTCATGCGGTTCGAACGAGGCCTGTCGGCGATCCAGCCGCAGACTCAGCGGCGCCCGTTTCAAGGCGCCGGCGCGGCGACGGTGGCGCCGGGAAGTTGCGGAGGAAACGGATTCGCCTGTTCCGAAAACGCCTTCAACGATCCGGTGCAGATGCCCTACGTCGGCACCCGCTTCGCCTACATGGGCACGGGCCAACAGCAGGGCCTGATGGTCGCACTCAACGCGGCTTTCCGGCATTACCGGTCCGCGCCGACCGCCGGGGGAATTCCTTCCGGCCAGGACATCAACTCGTATCTCGTGGGCGCCGAGTTCGCGGTGCCGCTGACCGCCAGGCTGAAATTCACCGGCGAGATCGCCTATGGACAGGCGTTGGGCGTGGAGTTTTTCCGCTTCGGACAGGAGCGGAACCTGGGCACAGGCAAGGCGATCCGCACCCTGGTCGGATGGGGCGAGTTGGATTATGCCTATGACCGGCGACACACCTTCATCGCCGGCTATGGATTCGACAATCCGCTGAATTCGGATTTACGGGGAACGACCGCCGGGCCGGATACGCAGTATCTGCTCAACCATCGGACCTATCTGACGGCCGTCCGCCACATTTGGGGAGACCTGTATGCGTCGTTTGAGTGGAATCACCTCATGACCGAATGGTCCACTGGTGAGCATTTTTCCGGAGACAATTTCATGCTCTCGACCTGGTACAACTTCTAGCCCGGACGGGTGACGAAAGGAGCAGAAGGATGAACGCGCAGAATCCATCGAGTGCGGATGAGACGATCGCCGATAACAGGCAGACAGGACTGCCGTCACGGCGCGAATTCCTGCTGCAGAGTTCGCGAACCGCGGCCGGCATCGGGGTGGCGGCCTTGCTGGGCAACCTGGGCCAGTGGGCGCTGTCCTATGGAGCCGACAAGGAGCCGATCAAGATCGGGGTCTTGCATTCGCTCAGCGGCACGATGGCGATCAGCGAAGTGTCCTTGAAGGATGTCGTGTCGATGGCGGTGGAAGCGATCAATGCGAAGGGCGGCGTGCTGGGCCGCCAACTGAAACCGGTGATCGTCGATCCTGCTTCCAACTGGGACCTGTTCGCGGAGAAGGCCAAACAATTGCTGGTGCAGGACAAGGTGGCGGTGGTGTTCGGCTGCTGGACGTCGGTTAGCCGGAAATCCGTATTGCCCGTGTTCGAAAAGAACAATGGCTTGCTCTTCTATCCCGTGCAGTACGAAGGCGAAGAATGTTCCCGTAACGTCTTCTATACAGGGGCGGCGGTGAATCAGCAGGCGGTACCGGCCGTGGAATATCTGATGGGCAAGGAAGGAGGCGGGTACAAGAAGTTCTATCTGCTTGGGACCGACTACGTCTATCCGCGGACCACGAACAAAATCCTGCGGGCTATGTTGCTCGCCAAGAAGGTGTCCGCAGCCAACATCATGGAGGAGTACACGCCGTTTCACCATCAAGATTATCAGACCATCGTGGGGAAGATTAAGAAGTTCGCCGCCGGCGGCGGCGCCTGCGTGATCAGCACCATCAACGGCGACAGCAACGTGCCGTTCTACAAAGAATTCGCGAACCAGGGATTGCGGGCGGACGACGCGCCGATTATGGCGTTCAGCGTCGCGGAGGATGAGTTGCGGGGCATGGACAAGACGGCGCTGGTCGGCCATCTGGCGGCCTGGAATTATTACCAGAGCGTGGACACGCCGCAGAACAAGCAGTTCGTGGCCGACTTCAAAGCCTACTGCAAAAAGAACAATCTGCCGGACGGCGACAAGCGCGTCACCGACGATCCGATCGAAGCCGCCTACTTCGGTGTACATGTCTGGAAGCAGGCGGTGGAGAAGGCCGGCACGACCGACGTGGATGCGGTGCGTAAGGCCGTCTACGGGCAGAAGTTCCTTGCCCCCGGCGGCGAGATCATGATGGACGAGGCCAACCACCATACGCACAAGCCGGTGTTGATCGGCGAAATCATGAAAGACGGACAGTTCAAGGTGGTCTGGCGATCGAAGGGCCTGGTCAAGCCGGAGCCTTGGAGCGAATATACGAATCCCGAGAAGGGGTGCGACTGGGTGAAACACCAAGGGACCTACAAGAAGGCCTGATGTGGACGAGACAGGCAAGGCATCTTGTATGGATGAGGCGAGGCTGCTGATGAGGAGCAGGGCGGGGACGGCGGTGATCGCATGGTGCCTGGTGTGGGCCCTGCCGGACGGCCTGGCCGCAGAGCCGGAAAAGAGTGTCGCTCAGCTGTCTGCGTTGGAGCAGGCGCTGGCAGACCTGCCGAGCGAGGATGAGACCAAACGGGAGCGTGCGATCCTCGTCTTGATCGAGCAGGGTGACGCGAGCTTCCTGCCGCGTTTGGACGACCTGCGGGCGAACGCGGATCGCAGTCTCCGCCTGGCCATCAAACCGGTGGCCGATCTGTGGCGGAATCGAGCCAACTTGACCGATCCGGATGCAGATACCAGACGCTCTGCCGCGACCGACCTCGGAGCGAGCGGGAGAATCCTGGCCATTTCCTGGTTGGAGGCGGCGGCGGCCAAGGAATCCCACCGCTGGGTGCGTTATGCGATGGAGGAGTCGACGCAGTTGCTGAGGCTCGCGTCCGACGATCCGGCCGTCAAGGTCGAGGCCGCAGCGAAACTGGGCGAGCTGCGCAGTCAAAATGCCGTGCCGGCGTTGAAGGAACTGGTGCAGGCCGCGAACGAGCCGAGCGCGACCGACCGGCAGAAGACCGTCGCGCGGGCCGCCGCTGCCGCCGTCGAACGGATTGAAACCTGGAACGTCTGGTCCACGGCGATCGAAACCCTGTTTCGCGGCATCAGTCTGAGTTCCATCCTGCTCATCATGGCCCTCGGGCTCGCGATCGTGTTCGGTTTGATGGGCGTCATCAACATGGCCCACGGCGAATTGATGATGATCGGCGCCTATGCCACGTTCGTGATGCAGGAATGTTTCAAGGCCTATTTCCCATCGGCCTGGTTCGATGCCTACTACCTTGCGGCCCTCCCTGCCTCGTTTTGTGCGGCGGCGCTGTTCGGTTTGATCCTGGAAATGACCGTGATTCGCATCCTCTATGGCCGTCCGTTGGAGACGATGTTGGCGACTTGGGGGGTCAGTCTGGTGTTGATTCAAGCGGCGCGCATCTACTTCGGGGATTTGACGGCGGTCGCCGCTCCTGCCTGGCTCAGCGGCGGGGCGCAGGTCATGGTGGGGGTCTTTCTGCCCTTCAATCGCCTGTTCATCATCGGTCTGTCCATCCTCTGTGTCGCCGGCATCTATGCGCTGCTCTTCCGGTCCGGCATTGGCCTGCGGGTCCGGGCCGTCACGCAGAACCGCAACATGAGCGCCTGCCTGGGCATCCCCACCAGGAAAGTGGATGCCTACACCTTTGCCTTCGGGTCCGGTCTGGCCGGAATCGCGGGGTGGGCCTTGACCCTGGTCGGGAATGTCGAACCGGGACTCGGACAGAACTACATCGTGGATTCCTTCATGGTCGTGGTGACCGGCGGCGTCGGAAAACTCGCCGGGACCATCATCGCGTCATTGGGGATCGGAGGGTTGAATAAATTGCTGGAACCGAGTCTCGGGGCCGTGTATGGAAAGGTGTTGATCCTGGTGCTGGTGATTCTCTTCCTGCAGCGGCGACCGTCGGGGTTGTTCGCGATCAAGGGGCGGCATGCCGATGCCTGAACCACACGCGATCACGCGAGAAGGCAAAGAGAGCACCGCCTTTTGGATCGTCGGTTTCGTCCTTCTCTTCGTCCTTCCGGTCCTCAACGTGCTGCCGCCGGAAGATTCCTGGTGGCACGTCTCCGACTTTGCCCTCAATCGATTCGGCAAGTTCCTGGCCTTCGCCATTCTGGCGCTCGGCCTCGATCTGATCTGGGGCTATGCGGGCATTCTCAGTTTAGGACAAGGGGTCTTCTTCGGGCTGGGCGCCTATTGCATGGGCATGCATCTCATGCTGACGATCGGGAGCGAGAGTGTGTACGGCAGCGCCTTGCCCGACTTCATGGTGTGGAATCAGGTCAAGGAATTGCCGTTCTTCTGGAAGCCCTTCTACAGTTTTCCCATGGCGTTCCTGGCGGGGTTGCTGGTTCCGGCCCTCTGCGCGCTCCTGTTCGGGTTCCTGGCCTTTCGGAGCCGCATCCGCGGTGTCTACTTCGCGATCATCACCCAGGCCTTGGCCCTCCTGGCCTGGCTGGTCTTCAATCGCAACGAAACGAATCTCGGGGGGACCAACGGTCTGACGGATTTCAAACAGATCCTGGGCTTCCGCCTGTCCGAGCCCGGGACACAGCTCGCGCTCTATGTCCTCACCGTCTTGTGCCTGGGCGCGGCCTACATGCTCTGCCGCTGGATCATCGCCTCGCGGGCCGGGCGGGTCCTGGTCGCCATCCGCGACAGCGAACAACGGGTGTTGTTTTCCGGCTACTCGCCGGCCGATTACAAGTTGTTCGTGTTTGTCGTGTCGGCTGCGCTGGCGGGGCTTGCGGGAATGCTCTATGTTCCGCAGGTCGGCATCATCACCCCGGCGCAGATCGGGGTTCTGCCCTCGCTTGAAATGGTGATCTGGGTTGCGGTGGGAGGCCGTGCCACGTTGGTGGGGGCGATCGTCGGCGCCGTGGGGGTGAACCTGGGGCGCAGCATCCTGACCAACCACTTTCCAGAACTGTGGCCCTTCTTCCTGGGCGGACTGTTCGTGGCCGTCGTGCTCCTGTTCCCGGACGGCGTGATGGGCTTGACCAACAAGACGCACGAGAAGATCGCGGATTGGGCCATCCGTTGGCGTAAGGCCCAGGTCGTCGAGGAGAAGCAGGCGTGACCGAGCACGGCTCCATCATCTATTTGGAAGGCGTCACCGTCGAATACGACGGGTTCAAGGCTTTGAACAACCTGAACTTCATCGTCAACCATCGTGAACTGCGGGTCGTGATCGGGCCGAACGGAGCCGGCAAGACGACGTTGCTCGACGTGATTTCAGGGAAGACCACCCCGGCGGCGGGACGCGTGATCTTCGGGAAAGACAGGGACCTCGTCGGGATGCGGGAGGATGAGATCACGCAGCTCGGCATCGGAAGGAAATTCCAGGCCCCATCGATCTACGGCAACCTGACCGTCTGGGAAAATTTGGACCTGTCGTTGAGCCGCGCCAGCAAGGGCGTACTGGCGACGTTGCTGGGCCGCTCGACGGCGGCGGAACGGGAACAGATCGACCGCACCCTGGAGACCATCGGCTTGAAGGACCAGGTGCAGCTTCGCGCGGGATCACTGTCGCACGGCCAGAAACAATGGCTTGAGATCGGGATGGTCATTTTGCAGGACCCGGAGTTGTTGCTGGTCGATGAACCGGTAGCCGGCATGACGGACGAGGAGACCGAACAGACCGGGCGGTTGCTCCAGTCGTTGGCTGAGAAACACGCGATCATCGTGATCGAGCACGACATGGAGTTCGTGCGGCAGATCGCCCGCATTGTGACGGTCTTGCACGAAGGGACCGTCATTTGCGAAGGTCCGGTGGAGAAGGTTCAGGCGGACGACAGGGTGCGCGAGATTTATCTGGGCAGGCAGAAAGTGGCGCACATGTGACGGATATTGAAAAGGGCCTCCAGCGTCGTTCTCGGCTCGAAAAGATCCTCAACGTACCCCGGAGGGTACGCCTCCGGTCTTTTCTTGCCTGCGGCCTTGCTGGAAGCCATTTTGAACATCCTGCTGGAACCGGCAAAGCAAAACCATGCTGACTCTTGAAAAGGTCAACGTCTACTACGGCGAGAGCCATATCCTGCGCAACGTCTCGTTTCAGATCGAGGCTGGTCAGGTAGCCTGTGTGATGGGCCGCAACGGCGTCGGGAAATCTACGACGCTCAAAGCCATCATGGGGCTGTTGCCGCTGCGCAGCGGGCAGGTCTTTTTCGACGGAGCGGACCTCACCAGGGAACCGACCGACCGGCGGGCCAGGCGCGGGCTTGCCTATGTGCCGCAGGGGCGGGAGATCATCCCTCATTTGACGGTCCGCCAAAACCTTCAATTGGGCTATTGGGCGCGCGGGAACCGGGCGAACGGCCATTCCGAACAGGCAGCCTTCGACGAGGTCTATCGGCTGTTCCCCAAGCTCACGCAGATTTTGGAGCGGCCAGGAGGAGTCTTGAGCGGCGGGGAGCAGCAGCAATTAGCGATCGGACGTGCGCTGCTGTCGAATCCCAAAGTGCTGCTGCTGGATGAACCGACCGAGGGCATTCAGCCGTCGATCGTCGATCAGATCGAAGACGTCATCATCGGATTCAAAACGGCCCGCCGGTTTGCGATCGTCCTGGTCGAGCAGGGCCTGCATTTCGCGGCACGGTTGGCGGACAGCTACGTAGTGATGGCCAAAGGGGCGGTGGTGGCGGCGGGGCGTGCAAATGAGTTGACCCATGAGCAGGTCAGGCAGCATCTTATTGTGTAGGAAGAGGCAGTCGAGGCCAAAGCTGTTCTGTTTCTTGGGAGGAAGAACCATGCGCAGTTGAACCCAGAATTCGCGGTGAATTGCTCGAGGATGCCGGCGGATTCGTGTCATGCGGAGGGACGACGGATAATCGACCGCGAGCCAACGTCTGCTATGGAGCCACATCGACGACAGCGGCTCCGGCCGTTGCGCAACCCTTGTGGGAAGTCACCTCGACGATACAATACAAGCCGTTCAAATCGCTCATCACCCGGCTCGAATATCGGTACGACAAGTCCAACCACAACGTCTTTCAACTCGGAGGGGGCGCAACCGGCTATCAACCCACGCTGTCGGTGGAAGCGAGCTATCTGTTCTGATCGGTCCGACGCAGACGAAGATGCTCTTCCGGGGTTGTGGCTTCTGACGCCGGAATGAGGACCAGCGCCTGAAAGCCTTCCACAGCCAACAGCATGAGCCAGGTGACGAATACAAAGGCCGAGGTGAGCACCGGCATGCCGGTCGGTTCCAGCCAGATTCCTATGGAAGCCCAGACACGCGCCGTAACGACCACGCCCAGAATGATGTAGAGCAATGCGGGCAGGTTCAGGACGAGAAACATGCCGCCCAACGCCATGGCGGTCAAGGCGGCATTATACCCGAACAAGCCGTCCTGGATCGCCGCGTCGTGTGCGCCGTACAGGACCGCGGAGCCGACGGCCAGGGTCGAACCGAGGAACGCCATCAGCGCGCCGATCCGTGTATTGACGGCGATGCCGATGAGGATGATCACGCCGGATACCCAATTGTCTTGGAAAAAGATTTCCGCGATGCCGTTCGTAATCCCATAGAACCAGGTTTCCCAAGTATAGTCCGGTCTTGGACCGCTGAAATCAGAGGGTGAGGTCGGTTTGATGGCCGAGGAGACGTCGATAGTCGTGAATTGCAAGAGCGCCGCAAGAAAGAACCATCCGGACAGCACAAAAGGCATGGTCAGGCCGGGCACTTTATGGGGACCCAGCAGGGCCCCGAACGCGGGTACGAGGATCGACGTGAACGCTGCGCTGACGACGATGTATAGCCATAAGTACCCGTTCGGCGCATTCCCGTGAGCAAAGTTCTGACCGGTGTAAGCGACCAACGCCAATCCGATCAAGGCTCCGTTGAAACCGAATAGACCGTTCTCGACCATGGTCCGATCGGCCTTCAGCCACAGCGCCGTCAGGGTGCCGGTGAGGGTTCCGATCAAGCACACCGTGCCGTAGATTCCGGAATTGTAGTAGAGGGCGGCGAGGATGATCGCCCCGGAAATCGGATTGTTTTGGAAGACGACCTGTCCGACTCCTCGCAACACCCAATCGACGATGCCTAGGCGGGGATGGTTCCGGAATCGGTCTCTCCACGCGATCGCGGCCACCAGTCCTCCCTTGCAGGATTCCTTACGCACATCTACAGAAGAGAGCGCCTTGACAGAGGCGGAATCCTAGACTAGCATTCCCCCGCTTGCAAGAGGGGGTTGGGAGTTGGAGACGGCGTAACCCAGGAGAGGTGAGCCCATGCATTTGACGCCGAGGGAGCAGGAAAAGCTCCTGATCTATGTCGCGGCGAATTTGGCCAAGGATCGCAAGGCCCGAGGTCTGAAGTTGAATCACCCCGAAACCATCGCGTACCTCACCGCCGCCATTCTCGAAGGAATCCGTGACGGACGATCCGTGTCCGATCTCATGACCTATGGAACCAGGCTCCTCTCACGGAAGGATGTCATGCCAGGCGTGCCCGAGATGATCCATGAGTTCCAGGTGGAAGGGACGTTCCCGGACGGGACCAAACTCGTGACCGTCCACGATCCGATTCGTTGACATCGACGCTGTGGGGTTCATCGACGTTCATGCCAGGAGGGGTTGGGATGGCGAGAAACACCAAACGTGCTCCGGCCAAACGAGCGACGAAACGGACAGCCTCAAAAAGTGAACCGTCGTTGGAGGCCGTCATTCGAGCCGAACTGGCCAAGCCGGTGATTCCCGGGCAGATCCTGTTGGCGTCCGGTGAGATCGAAGCGTTCAAGGGACGTGAAACCAAGAGCCTGACCGTGGCGAATACGGGCGACCGCCCGATCCAAGTCGGCTCGCATTGCCATTTCTTCGAAGTGAATCGGGCCCTTCGGTTCGACCGCGAACAAACGTTCGGATTCAAGCTCTGCATTCCTGCCGGGACCGCGGCACGGTTCGAGCCGGGCGAAGAAAAACAGGTGACCCTCGTGGCGTTTGCCGGCAAACGGGTCGTCCACGGCATCAACGGCCTCACCGATGGTTCGCTGGACGATCCCCGCCTCAAAGCCCAAGCGGTGGCTCGCGCACAAGAACGCGGATTCATCCGAAAGGGAGGCGCTCGGTGAAGATCTCCAGAAAACAGTACTCCGATTTGTTCGGTCCCACGGTGGGAGACCGCGTTCGGCTCGCCGATACGGACCTGTTGATCGAAGTAGAGCGGGATTACACCTCGTACGGGGATGAGGCCGTCTTCGGGGGCGGCAAGGTCATTCGTGACGGCATGGGCCAATCGCCTGCCGCCACGAATGCAGGCGGAGCCCTCGACACCGTGATCACCAACGCGCTGATCCTGGACTACTGGGGGATCGTGAAGGCGGATATCGGGATCAAGGACGGGCGGATTGCGGCGATCGGCAAGGCGGGGAATCCCAACTTGATGCCTGCTGTGACGCCGGGAATGGAACTCGGCGCCGGCACGGAAGCGATCTCGGCGGAAGGCTGCATCGTGACGGCCGGGGCGATCGAAAGCCATGTCCACTTTATTTGTCCGCAGCAGGCATGGGAAGCGCTCTCGGCCGGGATTACGACCATGATCGGCGGCGGAACCGGGCCTGCCACCGGTACGAACGCCGTGACCTCGACGCCTGGTCCCTGGAACATCCATCGAATGCTTGAAGCGGCTGAAGGCTTCCCGGTCAATCTTGGGTTTACGGGGAAAGGCAACTGTTCCATGCCGGAGGCGCTCGACGAACAGATCGAAGCCGGCGCCATTGGGGTGAAGGTCCATGAAGACTGGGGCTCTACACCGGCGGCCATCGACACGGCCCTGAGCGTGGCCGACCGGTATGATGTTCAAGTCGCGCTGCATTCGGATACGTTGAATGAAGCGGGATTCGTCGAAGATACCATCAACGCCTTCAAAGGCCGGACGATCCATGCCTACCACACCGAAGGCGCCGGGGGAGGCCATGCTCCCGATGTCATCAAGCTGTGCGGCGAACCGAACGTCCTTCCATCCTCCACGAATCCGACGATGCCGTTTACGGTGAACACGATGGCGGAGCATCTCGATATGCTGGTGGTCTGCCATCATTTGAACAAGAAGGTGCCGGAAGATGTGGCGTTCGCCGAATCGCGGATCCGCCGGGAGACCATCGCTGCGGAAGACGTGCTGCACGACCTGGGGGCCATCAGCATGATGTCCTCCGACACCCAGGCCATGGGACGCATCGGCGAATTGATCATTCGAACCTGGCAGACGGCCCATAAGATGAAAGTCCAGCGGGGGCATCTGTCGCCCACCGGGACCGAGGCGCAGTATACGCAGGCCGACAATTTCCGAGCCCGCCGGTACGTCGCGAAGTACACGATCAATCCGGCTCTGGCGCATGGCGTTGCACATGAGATCGGGTCGATCGAGAGGGGAAAGATCGCCGACCTCGTGATCTGGAAGCCCGCCTTCTTCGGCATCAAGCCGGAGATGGTGTTGAAAGGCGGATTCATCGCCCAGGCAGCGATGGGAGATCCGAATGCGTCTATTCCCACCCCGCAGCCGGTCCTCAGTCGCCCCATGTTCGGCGCCTTCGGACGCGCCATCGGCAGCACCAGCCTCACCTTCATGTCTCAGGCGGCGGTGGAGCGGGAGGTGCCGAAGCAACTAGGGTTGCAGCGGCGGGTGGTCGCGGTCAAACATTGCCGCAACGTCACGAAACGTGATTTGAAACTGAACAATGCGCTGCCGAAAATCGAAGTCGACCCGGAAACCTATGTGGTGACAGCCGACGGGGTGCATCTGACGTGCGATCCCATCGTCGTGCAGCCGATGGCGCAGCGGTATTTTTTGTTTTAACGTGAGGGGTGAAGGGTAAGCGTTGGGGAAAGCGTCCCGGTCGCGACTGACGCCTCACCTTGTACGCCTCACGAGAGTTGATACGATGGATGCGCTCAGTCTGTTACAGGGTTTCCGGTTCATCGACAGCTTCTTTCCGTCCGGCGGATATGCGTTCTCCTCGGGGCTGGAAGCTGCGGTCCAAGGAGGGGCTGTCAGCGACGCCCGGCAATTCCTGCCCTACGTCGAAGATCTTCTGCGGGGCGGACTCGCCAGGCGGGACGCGATGGCCGTCGGTCTGGCATGGCAGGCGGTGAAGGTCGCACAACTCCCTCTCGCCCTGAAGGTCGATGCCGAGTTGGAAGCGATGAAAATCGGATATGAGTCCCGAATGGCGAGCCGTCAGATGGGCCGGCAAGTACTGCGCATGGCCACGGATTGCGCCGAGCCCCATGCCCTCCTGCGCGCGTTTGACGAGGCCGTCACCGAAGCTCGTACGCCGGGCCACCTGTCCGTCAGTCTCGGCTTGACGTTGGCGGCCCACGGATGGGGACGCACCGATGCGATCGCGGCGTTTCTGTATCACGTTGGGGTAGGGTTTGTCTCCGCAGCCATGAAGCTCTTGCCCATCGGGCAACGTGAGGGGCAGCGGTTGTTGGCGCAGTGGACTCCATTATTCGTTGAGCTGAGCCTGCAAACACCGGCTCGCGGCGAGATGGTGTCGTGGTCACCGGTGCAGGACATTTATGCCGTGCGGCATAGCCGGCTGAAATCGCGGCTCTTCCGGTCGTGAAGTGTGAAGAAAAACTTGTAGAGACGCTTCACATACGATGAGATATGCTGCACGAGAGACGAGGTGCGAAAACGATGCATCGCGACGATGAACATCACTGTGGCAGCGGGCGCGTGACGGCGGCGCGGGACAAACACATTCCCGTCATCGGCGTCGGCGGGCCGGTCGGGTCCGGCAAGACGGCGCTGGTCGAGGCGCTCTGCTTGAAATTGCGAGATCGCTACAGCCTGGCGGTGGTGACCAACGATATCTTTACGAAGGAAGACGCGGAGTTTTTGACGAAGCGCGGCGCACTTCCACAGGATCGAATCCTTGGCGTCGAAACCGGCGGTTGTCCGCACACGGCGATTCGTGAAGATGCGTCACACAATCAGGAGGCGCTGGACGATCTGCTCAGGCGCCATCCCGATGTCGAACTCATGTTCGTCGAGAGCGGCGGCGACAATCTGGCCGCCACCTTCAGTCCTGAATTGGTGGACAGCGTCATCTATGTGATCGACGTGGCGGCTGGCGATAAGATTCCCCGGAAAGGCGGACCGGGAATTACGCGGTCCGATCTGCTGGTGATCAATAAAATCGACCTGGCTCCACACGTGGGGGCGGATCTTGCGGTGATGGAACGCGACAGCCGACGGATGCGCGGCGCCCTGCCGTTCATCTTCACCAACCTTCTCAAGGGGGAGGGACTCGATCGCATTGTCGAGTGGATTGAGCCACGCCTCCAAAGCCGAGACCACTCCGCTTGTCGTGCGTGACCCTTTGCTCCGCTTGCTCCATCTCGGTTCTCCACCACCGACGATCGACTCCCACCCCCTCCTGTTCATCGATAGGACCGACGGTGCCAAACAGTGCAGGGATGGAGTCATGCCCAGACACAAGCGATCGGCGGCTGATATCGGACGGGTCGGAGAATTCTGTCTGGACTATGCCCGGCAGGATCAAAAGACAATCATGGCTCGAGTCTATTGCACCAGTCCTTGGCACGTCTTTCCACCGATCTACCTCGATGAGACCGGATCTGCCTATACCTTACTCTTGAATCCTTCGGGCGGCCTTGTCGGGGGAGATCGCCTCTCCATGGACATGACACTTGGTCCTCAGTCGCGTGTGTTGATTTCGACCCCTTCGGCCAACCGTGTGTACCGCTCCCTTTCAAAGCATTCCCCCGCCGTCCAGACGATTCGGATCGAGATCGGTCCGGAAGCGGTCCTGGAATGGATGCCCGAGCACACCATTCCGTTCGCCGGAGCGCGCTTTCGCCAGGCGATTCATGTTCGATTGGCTCCGGGTGCTACCATCCTGTTGTGGGATGCCGTTGCCGCCGGCCGCATCGCAAGCGGGGAGCGGTGGAACTTTGCCTCGCTCCGGAACGACATCCGGATTCGGACCACTTCGGGAGCTTCCTTGCAGGAGAGATTTCAGGTCGAGCCGGACCTGGGAGGGGTGGGGATGGTGATGAGCTACAACTATGTCGCGTCATTCTTCGTGGTGAGCGACGGCATCGATCCCGCCAAGTGGGCTCCGTTGCGGGACATCTTGGCCGAAATCCTGGACTCGACCGGTGACGAAGTCCTGGGCGGGGTGACGGAGCCGCCTGTTCCAGGGCTGGCCGTCAAACTGGTCGCCCGATCGGCACAGAGTTTGACGACAGTCCAGCATTCATTGTGGGATGCGATCCGACGTGACCTGCTTCAGCTCCCCGCCCCTCATCTACGACGGTATTAGTGATAAATTAAATTTGCTTTAACAGGGGGCGTCTCAGAAAACGAAGATGAAAGCCGCTAAGCCGATTGCAGCACTCGTAGCGGTTTGAACCTACCGGTACCGATCTTGACGTTGCTGCACCAGAGGTAATCGCCGGTCAAGTGGATGTGTTCCCAGCCTTGCCCCTTCAGCGGATCGCCGCGCAGGTATCCAGAACGAGGCCGCGCAACCAGCGATGCGCCGGATCGGCATCCAGCCGCGGGTGCCAGAGCAATGAAATCGTGACCTCCGGTGCGGGTACCGGAAGGGGAAAACTATGCATGCCAGCGCGCAGGTTGCCGGTGTGTCGTTCGGGAACTGTGGCGACCAGGTCGGAGGCCCGAGCCAACGCCAGCGCGGTTGAAAAGCCGCCGACGATCGTGACGATCTCCCGTTCCAGTCCCAATTGCTTCAAGGCTTCATCGATCGGCCCCTTGTCGAGCCCCCGGCGCGAGACCAAGATGTGTCTGCCGGACGCATAACGGACGGGGGTCATCTTGCCTTGGCTCAGCGCGTGCCCCATGCGCACGACGCCAATGAAACGATCCCTGAACAACGCTCGAGCACGAACCTCCGGACCAGTCGTCTTCCCCACCACGCCGGTCTCCAGATCGACGGTTCCGTCGCGAAGAGACGTGCTCTCTTTGTTTGGTTTCTGCACGAAGCAGAGCCGCACGCCGGGAGCCTCCTCGCCGACGCGAGCAATGAGATCCGGTCCGAAGTTTTCAACGAAGCCTTCGCGGGTACGAAGCGTGAACGTCCTGACGAGCTGTTTGAGGTTGAGCTTCTCAGCAGGACGGAGAACCACTTCGGCATCCTGAACGAGCCGACTGACCCGCTCGCGGAGTTCGATCGCTCGGGTGTGGGAACGAGACCTCGTCCGGCCCTGACCAAAAGTGGATCGCCTGTCGTCTCTCGCAATCGCGCAAGCGCGCGGCTCATCGCCGACGGGCTCAGCCGCAACCGTTGGGCTGCGCGCGCAACACTCCCTTCCGCGAGCACCGCATCAAGAGTGATAAGCAAGTTGAAATCCGGGGGCGACATACATGGATTGTAGCGCAGTTTGTTCCGGATGTGGCGTCAAACGCACGGATAAAGTGCAAATGGTGCGTCTTCCGCCATGTCAAGAAAGAGGGTACGATCAGGCTAGTTCCATTTCGAGAGTTGCCCAAAAAGCGGAGGTTATTTTGAAGGCGATCAGTGCAAAACGAGATGAGGTAGTCGCTGGAAGTGCGGAACGGACACCTTCCGTTCAATGGGCGTTGGTCGGCCTTTCGCTATCCATGCTGCTGTCCTCGCTCGGTACCAGCATCGCCAATGTCGGTTTGCCGACGCTGGCGCAGGCGTTCACCGCCTCCTTCCAGGAAGTCCAATGGATCGTCCTCGCCTATCTTCTCGCCATCACCACCCTGATCGTCAGCGTCGGACGGCTCGGTGACCTCACCGGCCGCCGACGCCTGCTACTGGCCGGTATCTTCCTGTTCACGGTGGCCTCAGTCCTGTGCGGCGTCGCCCCCACGCTCTGGCTGTTGATCGCCGCTCGGGCGGCGCAGGGCCTTGGAGCGGCCATCATGATGGCCCTCACCATGGCGTTCGTCGGTGAGACGGTACCAAAGGCAAAGACCGGTAGCGCCATGGGGCTGCTCGGCACGATGTCCGCCATCGGCACCGCGCTCGGTCCTTCGCTCGGCGGCGTACTGATCGCCGGCCTCGGTTGGCCGGCCATCTTCTTGGTCAATGTACCGCTGGGCATTCTGACGCTGCTCCTCGCGTATCGCTTCCTGCCCGTTGATCGCCGGGGGACGAAGACGGATCGGACCGGATTCGACCCTGTGGGTACGCTGCTGCTTGCCCTGACGCTCGCGGCTTATGCCCTCGCCATGACGATTGGGCGCGGCAGTTTCGGCCTGCTCAACATGGCTCTGCTGTCCTCGGCCGTCTTCGGCGTCGGCCTCTTTGCGCTTACCGAGGCGAAAGCCGCGTCACCGTTGATCCGCCTGGCGATGTTCCGAAATCCGGTACTGAGCGCGGGCTTCGCTATGAGCACCCTCGTCACGACCGTGGTGATGGCGACGCTGGTGGTGGGCCCGTTCTATCTTTCCGGCGCGCTTGCGCTCGACGCAGCCCTTGTCGGACTCGTCATGTCGTCCGGTCCGATCGTCGCCGCACTGACGGGCGTGCCGGCCGGCCGCATCGTGGACCGGGTTGGCGCACAACGCATGACCATCGCCGGGCTCATCGGAATGGCGGCCGGCTCTTCCATCCTGCCCATGGTGCCGACAAGGTTCGGCGTCGCGGGTTACATTGCCCCGCTCGTCGTCATCACCGCCGGCTATGCGCTGTTCCAGGCGGCCAACAACACTGCCGTCATGACGAATATTCGACCGGACCAGCGGGGCGTCATATCCGGCATGCTCAACCTGTCGCGCAATCTCGGGCTCATCACCGGCGCATCCGTTATGGGCACTGTGTTCGCGCTCGGATCGGCGACGACCAACATTATGACATCGCGTCCTGAGGCTGTTGCGGCCGGCATGCGGATCACGTTCGCCGTCGCCGCGGTTCTCATCGTCGTCGCCCTCGCCATCGCGTCTGTAAGCCATGCTCTTTCGCGGCGGGCCGTTCCTCCAAACCGTGAACAGGAAAATGTCCGTGGCCTTGAATAAATTCTGCGCCATCGGCGCCGGCCGATCCCTATGCGCTCAATACCGCAGGCGGGGGACCGGTTGCGCTTTCACTTCGCGCGGTCGCGCGCAGGCATTGTCGTGCGCGCAGGAGTTGTTGTGGAAACTGAGCAAGCGCTATGGCGAGGTCGCAGGCTTGCGAGGCGCCGCTTTCGGCTTGGTTTTTGGAGACGGCGGTTCCTTCTCGGCGAGTTGACGCCGCACCGATTCAAGTTCTTCTTTCAGCCTCTGCAACTCTTCCGCCTGTTTGACCACGAGATCCTTCGTCGCTTGCAATTCCTGTTGGAGACGGCTTGGTTCGAGGGCCGACGCTGCCGCTATCGGTTCAACTGCCACCGGCGACCTGTCGTCGGCAGGCGAGGTGGGTGTTCCTGCAAGTTGATTGAGGGCCTCGACGGCGATTGCGATACGCGGCTGTTCCGGTTCGATGATCATCCAGGACTGGGGCGTATCCTCCCGTACGACGGCCTGGGCCGGATCGAAGGATAGGGTGAGCGACGGTGGTCTGCTGTGCGCCTGTCCCGGTGCGGCTCGGTAGTGGGACAGGTTTAAACGTATTGTCGTCTTGTGCATGAACAGGGTGCCTTGTGTCATGAGGCCGTCATCCTTCACCACGAACTTGACCCGTTGGCTCGGCTCTGCTCGACCGAACGCCTGCGAGACGAGCGGCGAAAGGAACTGCACGTCTTCGGGGGAAAAGAGAGGATAGAGACCAGGCTCAGTCGAGGTCCCGTGCCGTTCGACTCCCGACACCTGCAGACCGGTCAGCAGTCTGGCGACCATGGCAGGTGAAAGGTACAGGGGGTGCGAGGCCTGAAATGCGAGTTGTGGTCCGCTGTGTTGGGCTGTGGTGCCGCGGTTGACCAGGCGTTCGAGGACGACGGATCCTAGCGGACCCTCTCCGACGGGAGTCACGGTGGACATGGCGCTACAGGCGCTCAGGAGCAGGCAAGGGAAAAGAACCGGCCCGGCTTGCCGTAGGCGCATGGGCCGTGACCACCCAGGTTGAGAGCGTCGCATCAAGGGGGGCATGGAGCGCGGATTGTACCATAGGCGGACGACCGAACTGCATGGGTTTCGTGAGAGTGATGTCCTAAAGATGCATTTCATACGTTCAGCGGGACCAGCCTTGCGGATCGATTCAATGAACTTCAAAGACAGGACATTGGTCGGATATTGAGAAAGGCCTTCTGGACTCGGTTGACAGCCGATTCCGGCCGATGCTATACAGTCGCCACGCTTTTCCGGGGACAATGGAGTCTCCGATGGTGCTCCGTATAACTATGGCGCAGGACAACGACGTCCTCTGATCCACTCCTGTGGGTCCGAGGACGTTTTTTTTGGGGACAGCATGCTGAAGCCGGTGATGTGAACGAACTGCTGATGGCTGAAAGCTGAGGGTTGAGGGCATTGTATGCAGTCGTTACGAATTGCCATGGCCCAGATGAATCCGACGGTCGGTGATCTGTCGGGAAACGTCCGGCGGATCGCGGCATGGATGCGTGAGGCACGCCGCGCCCGGGCCGATCTGGTGGCCTTTCCGGAATTGGCCGTCACCGGGTATCCGCCGGAGGATCTCCTGTTCAAACCCCGTTTCATCGATGATACCGATCGCGCGTTGAAGGCGGTGGCGGCGGAAACGCGCGGGCTGGTGGCCGTGGTCGGCTATGTCGGCCGGGGGACGACGACCGCGCCTTCGCCCGACACTGCCTCTCTGCCCTCGACCGGGCGCCATGATCTGTACAATGCGGCGGCCCTACTCTCCGATCGTCGGGTGCTGGCCAGCTACTGTAAACGCCACTTGCCGAATTACGGAGTCTTCGACGAAAGCCGCTATTTTCAGCCCGGGCTCCGCCTGCCTCTGTTGGTGCTGAACGGCACCATGGTCGGCGTCAACATTTGTGAAGACATTTGGTTTCCCGAAGGGCCCACTCGGGCGCAGGCTGCGGCTGGCGCCGAGGTGATCGTGAATATCAACGCCTCGCCGTTCCATGTGGGCAAGGGTCGGATGCGGGAACAGATGCTGGCGACCAGGGCGCGCGACAATCGCGTGATCGTCACCTATACCAATCAGGTCGGCGGACAGGACGAACTGGTCTTCGACGGCAACAGCGTCATCGTCGATCAGGCCGGCGAGATCATGGCGCGGGGCAAGGCGTTCGAAGAGGACCTCATCATTGCGGATCTGGATGTCGAGACGGTGGGGCGGACACGTCTGGCGCAGGGCCGTAAGAAACCGCTGCCCCCGCGGGTGGCGGCCCTCATCGACCGGCTTGATGTGCGACTGCCGGAGAAGAAGTCGCGCTCAATCGTCGTGCCGACATTGGAGCCGCAATTGGATCGGCTCGACGAGGCCTATCGGGCGCTGGTCCTCGGGGTGCGGGATTACGTCCGCAAAAACGGGTTCAAACGTGTCGTCATCGGATTGAGCGGCGGCGTGGACTCGGCCTTGACCGCGGTGATCGCCGTCGATGCGCTCGGGGCGGAGAATGTCCTCGGGGTGTTCATGCCTTCGCCGTACACGTCGCGGGCCAGCCGCGAGGACGTGGCCGACCTGGGCCGCCGGCTTCGCATTCAGGTGGATACGCTCTCCATCACGGCGACCTTCAACAGCTACCGGCGCGCGCTTGCCCGTCCCTTCCAAGGCCATCGGCCCGATACGACCGAAGAAAATCTCCAGGCCCGCATCAGGGGGAATCTCTTGATGGCCTATTCGAACAAGTTCGGCCATCTCGTGCTGACCACCGGGAACAAGAGTGAGATGAGTGTCGGCTATGCGACGCTATACGGCGACATGGCAGGAGGGTTCGCGGTCATCAAGGATGTGCCGAAGACGATGGTCTATGAATTGTCCCACCTGCGGAATCTCGCGGGGGCTGCCCCGGTGATTCCGAAACGTATCCTCGACCGGCCTCCCACGGCGGAATTGCGTCCCGATCAAAAGGATGAAGACAATTTGCCGCGCTATGCGGTCTTGGACCCCATCCTGAAGGCCTATGTGGAGGAAGACCGGGCGCTGGAGGACATCGTGGCCATGGGATTCGACCGGGAGACGGTCGCGCGGGTCATCACATTGGTCGATCGCAGCGAGTACAAGCGGCGGCAATCGCCGCCCGGGATCAAGATTACGCATCGGGCCTTCGGAAAGGATCGACGGATGCCGATCACCAATGGGTATTGCAACTATTAGCTAGGGTCCCACTCGGCCACGGTTCGGACGGCTGGAGGTTTACGGATTTGTTGGCTTCAACCTGGAAGGTGGTTTGTTTTTTCGCTTCTGGTTGTCCTGCCGCGTGATCTGGTCGTCGAGTTGTCGTCGGATTGATTGCAGTTCCTGTCTGAGTGCGTCCAACTCAAGATCCTTCTTGATGATGAGGTCTTTGAGCGTATGAACCTCGTGTTCTCGCTGTTCTGGCGTTTGCTGGGCGCTCAATGGATTTTGGGAGGGCAGAACAGCCGGTACCTCCTGTCGAGGCGGTTCAACCGCATGTTCCGGCCGAGGCCCAGCCTGCACAGACGTTGCTGCTGACGGCGATTCCTGTTGCAGAAGCTGATAATCGATGGCCAGAACCTTGTCGGTCGCGGCACCTGATGCCGATCGATGGGCGGTATCGGACCCTTGGGCGAAGCGAGGAGTAAAAAGCAGTAGCTGGTCGGACAGACCCGACGTATCAGGGAGACGCCGGTGAGCGATGTTTTCCGTGTTGGTCCTGGCCGGC
This sequence comes from Nitrospira sp., assembly GCA_030123565.1. NCBI lineage: Bacteria > Pseudomonadati > Nitrospirota > Nitrospiria > Nitrospirales > Nitrospiraceae > Nitrospira > Nitrospira sp. The sequence goes on from CP126122.1 coordinate 639,634, forward strand.
GCGGATCGATACTGAGAGAGCGAAAAGTAAAGCGATCGGCCAGAGGTGTAGAGAGAGCCGGCGGTGGTCTCGGTGGTGGAGGACTCCAACAGTGAGTGGCCGGGGCGCCGAGCGATGACCGAAAATCCCACTGCTTGATTGTCCGCGGCGGTCGCCAGGGCTTTCGCAAGCAGTGGAGCCAAAAACTGGATTTCCTCCGCGGAAAAGACTGGAACAGTGGGAGATGGTCCTGCTAGAACTGCCTGAAGGGCTTGCTGGCGTTCCTGGATCAGGATGCCATTCAATAGGCGCGTGAGAAGGGACGGTTCCAGGCTGATCGGGTGACTGGCCCGGAAGGACCGATCGGAAATTTGCTGAAGGAACACGGCTCCGCGCGCATCTTCAAAGAGAGTTGTACCGGTCGGAGGTGTCGTACTACAGGCGGTACTTACGAGGCAGAACAAGACCATGAGCAGTGAGCGACTGTGTGATATTCCTCCTGCCGAACGATGTTGTGTGAGGGCCATAGATGGGCAGAAGTCTACCATAGATAAGCGGTCATTATCGGGCAAGAGCAGCGTGACATGGTGAGGCAGTCTTCAACAGTAATCTGGCCCGAATTGGAACTACACGGCTGGAATTCATGCGAGCGATTCCGCACAGCTCGCAGTGTGCGAAGCTCATTGGAAGTTCTTATCCTAGTCCGACTCTCACTGGAATGGTTCCGATCATCGGGAACCAAGATAGAGGAGTTGCCTGGGACCGAGAAGGCGTTATGGAGAAGATCTAGACCGTTCTAGCGCCCAGCCAGATCAAGAGATCGATCACGTCCGTTACAACATCACTGAACGCAAACATCAAAGATCTTTAAAGAGCTTGTTTCTTAGCTCCAATGTGCTCCTGCTCCTGTGCTTTTTCAGGCTCAGTTTTTGCCAGCAGAGTATCTAGAATCGCTTCCGCAGCAGGCGATCTAGATTGATTGGGAGGCCGGAGTTGTTTTGTGACGATGGAGGCTCTATTGTTTTCGTCGGGCTGGAGAGAGGTGAATCAGAATGACACGGAGCGTGATGGGTTCCGCGATGCAAGTGCTCAGCGGTGTAGCGACTGTCGTATGGGTCATACTGGCCGGGTGTGCGGGTGATGGTGCGATACCGACTCACCTGGAAAAGCGCTCCGTTGCGAACGGGATCGCCGAAGATCATGTTGCGGCGGCACTGTTGTATCAACAGAAAGCCGATCAGTTAAAGAGTGATGCGGCCCGATTGGAACAACAGGCGGAGGGAGTCACTCTCCACGAAGATCCCAAAGGGTTTCGGCGAGATGCGCTGCGAACGGCAGCCCAGACGCTACGGCAGGAGGCTTTGGAAATGGAACAGCTCCATGCCGCTCATGCCGGCATGGTTCAAAGCGTAACCGGGAAGCAACAGCCGCACTAAGGCGTCGTTCCTGGAATCTACGTGTCAGGGTCGTCGTTTCCCAGAGGCCTCGGCGATGACAGAGGTTTATCCGATTGGGCAGGAGCTCCAATGTAGGTCGCTCTTCTGCACCCACCCTGCTAATCCCTGTTCGGTTCGGATGCGAACATAGACGCCATCCAACGGTGTATTTTCCCCAAGCGCCAATTCCGATGTCAATGTTCCAATCACGCGTCCCTCGCCTGGTGTAGCCCGTACAACAACCTCGCTTCGCTCAAGACCAAGACAGACCAGTGGTGAGATGGCTCCGACCTCCGGTTCGGTTTCATGAGACTGCACAGTTCCAACGGTTGGGTTTTGTCTTGTTGAGTCAATCGAATCCTGGGTCGCGGTCCGGACTTCTCGAGGCACCTCTTCAGATTCGAAAGTCGCCGCTCCTTGAAAAGTTGAAGCATCCCTTGCAGGGGGCAGTCCTTTACTCAGACGGTCGGCAAGCTGCATCAGCACATCTGAAGCCGAGACCGAAGGAGATGGGGTGGGATCATCATGGGTCAGAGTGGCCAGCGTTTCGACAAGATACACGCGATATCCGTCACGGTAAGGTTGAAGGCAGGCCGTGTATCGACGGACGGCTTGGAAGTCGCCGTGGATTCCCTCGATCTTCGCCAGAGAGTGAGGACAGACGACATGCGGGAAGCGCACCGCGCCCAGGTGGTCCAGAGCTAGCACCTTGTACTCGACAAGAAAACCTGAAGGGGTAAGGGGTATCCGGGTAGGCATGGCCCCCTCGGTGACGGTGGGTGGAGCCTTCAGGACGCGCAAAAAGGAATCCCCGAGGACGTGTGTAATCACATTCGGATCCACGTCGCCGGGAAGATCATAGGCTTTCGATGTAGCGGGGAGGACGTTCGACTCTACCGGAGATGTCAAGGACGCGCATCCCGTAACGAGGCTGGCGAATCCGAGAAGCAGGGCAGCATAATTGTTGATCATCCGCCTGGCATGCATGGGGTGCCTCCTCAGGGTTCTTGTTCGTCACTACAGGGGGGCGACTCAAACCAAAAAAAACGTCCTCTGGTCCATAGGACCGGAGGACGTCGTTGTCCGCTTGCCGGGTATCAGCCCGATCGGAGGCGTCATCGCCTCCAAGAATTCATCAGTTCAAAAAAAAAAGGACCTCTGGTCAACTTGACCGGAGGACCTCATCGTCCACTCTCTGCAATGGGGAACGCCGTTGTCTCCCATCACAATGGCTAACACATACCAAAGAATGACACACTCTGTCAATACCCTGTCCATAAACAGTACGTCCGAAACCGTTCGGCGGCCCACCTTCTCCTTTGGTCTGTCCGCTCCAAGGCACGCGGTGACTGCCTGCAGGACACAGCACCCTGTCGATTGCATGATCGGTCGTGGGGTACAATCACCGGAGATTCCGACCCAGCCAGATTGACAGGTCGTCTTGTCGTTGCGGGTAACGATGGGTGTGCTCATGCCATATCGTGACGACTATTTCCCTCGTGCTTACCTTGCAGATAGACAAAAAGCACCATTGACATAGCAGAACCATGCGTCGATAGGTGTCGATCGAGAGTCGGGCCCTGCCCACAATCGCAATTCTACTCAATTGAAAGAGGAGGTGCTATCCCATGCACGTACGCATGCGCACGATCATAGGTCTCATAGGGCTGGTCGCCCTTGTCGCGGTCGGCCTACCAGCGCTGTGGAATCATCCGGATCTGTCCGGACTCGGTGGCTCCCACGAAGCGATGGCGGGCGGGGACGTGATGAAAGAAGCGGCTCAGGAACACGTCGATGCCGCGAAAGAGTATGACCGGGAAGCGGAACACCATGAGGCGGAAGCTCAGCGCTACGAACAAAAAGCGTCCGCCATTACTCCCCTCATGGATCCGAAAGGGTATCGGCGTGATGGGATGAACATGGCGGCAGATTCACACCGCACCATGGCGAACGAACTTCGTTTTCGTGCGAAAGTCCATCGCATCGAGGCTGAATTGTTGATGGAGAAAGGGAAGCAGACGGCCAAAGAGAAGTGACGAAGTCCGCTTGAGGCTGACAAGGGGCAAGATGATCCAGTCGTCCGACTCAGATCCTCTTGGCCCCCTGCAATACTCTTACTGCGGTTGCTGCTTGCCCAGCATCGTCTGGGCTTTCTCGTAATGCGCCGCAAAGAGCTGCTGCAATTGGGCTGCGTCGCTCCGTTTTTCTTGAGCCGCCGTCATCAACCCGCCCCGCCGAATTCCCTTGGGATCTTCAATCGGCTTAATGGTCGCGGCCATGGCCTGAAACTGTTCGGCTTGAGTCTGAACCTTTTTGGCTTGCTGCAAATACAGCAGCGCCGCGGTCATATGGTCATCAGCCGTCCCTGCGTCGCTGGTGATGCGGTCGGTAAGGTCTGCCGGCAGATCCCGCTGCACGAAGGCCGAGCAACCAGTCGTTCCGACTCCCAGGCCGGTCAGCGCCAGCAATGTTGCGAATACAAGAGGCATTGTCCGTCTCATGAGAGACCTCCTTGCTTGATGGTCCCATCATGCCAGACAGGTGGTATCGTCGGTATCAGGTAATCACCTGGGAAACGTATCTGAATCTATCGACAAGGGCGAGAAATTCAACCGGATTGAGCACTTATGAGGATACCTGACGGTTCAGGAGTCTGCGCTGATGAGCCCGATGCGGATCGCGTACCGGACGAGGCCGGCAATATCATGAATATCCAGCCGCTGCATCAGCTCGGTTCGATGGGTATCAACGGTTTTGGCGCTGAGGTTGAGTTTCTGGGCGATGTCCTTGGTTGAGTGACCCTCGGCGACCAATTGGAGGACTTCACGTTGGCGCGGAGTCAGTTCTTGGATGGGGCTGGTTTTCATCTCCCGTGGATGCAAGTAGTTCTGTACCACCTGCTTGGAGACGGCAGGGGTGAGATACGTTTCGCCTCGCATGACCGCCTTGATAGCCAATTCCAGTTCTGCCGGCTCCGCCCCCTTGAGAAGATAGCCGGCCGCTCCAGCCTGGAGGGCCCGCCTGACATATTCCTCATTGGCGTGCATCGAGAGGACAATGATTCGAGGCGCCGGAGTGAGTTTCACCATTCTGGCCGTCGCCTCCAGGCCATTGAGTTCCGGCATGCCGATATCCATGATCACAATATCAGGCTGGTGTTGCTCAGCGAGCTGAATGGCCTCATGACCGTTCCCCGCCTCCGCGACGACCTGGACCAGCTCAAGACTTTTTAATAGAGCACGAAGGCCGGCTCTCATGAGACGGTGATCATCCGCAAGGAGAACCCGAATCGTATTCATCGTTACGTGGAAACCTCAGCCCGAAAGGGTGATGAAAGGGGGGATACAGGAACGCGCACTCGGATTTCGGTCCCCTGCCCGGGGTTCGAGTCGATGGAGAGGGAACCGTTCAAGAACCGAATGCGTTCTTGCATTCCGAGCAAGCCCATACTCTGTCCTCTGCTCGCTTCGGCCAATGCCTTCTGGACCTCGAATCCTCTCCCATTGTCACGGATGAGCAACAGGAGGTCATCCTCCTGTTGCCGTAAAGACACGGTCACGCTGCTTGCGTTCGAGTGGCGGATGATATTCGTGACCGCTTCCTGGATCACGCGAAAGCAGGCGATCGCAACGCTTTGCGGCGGCGACAGGAACTCGTCCACCTGTACGTCCACCTTCCAGCCGGCTCGCTCGGCTTGGCGACTCAGATACCAACGCACGGCCGGCACGAGTCCAAGGTCATCCAACAGGGAGGGGCGCAACTCGAGCGAGAGATCGCGGACATATTGCAGGGTTTGGTCGATGACGGTCGAGCTGTCCTTCAGCAGAACCGGGATATCTGCGGTATCACCGCAACGTTGTATCGTTTGCAGATTCATTTTCACGACCGTGAGGGCTTGACCGATCTCGTCGTGGAGATCAAGCGCCAGGCTGCGACGCTCGCTTTCCTGAACCTCCATCAATTGTTGGGAGAGGGCCTGCATGCGCTCATGCGCTTCGCGTAGCGCCAGTTCCGCGCGCCGGCGATTGAGATAGGAGCACAGGCTATCCGCTAACGAATTAATGAGGTCGCGCTCCTCCGCAAGAAAAGGACCTTCGGCTTCCGGCGGCCTCGCTTCACGGTAGACCACCTCGATCATTCCTTTGGCGCCGTCCAGCGTGACCCAGGAGGCGGTCTGTTTCCACGGCGACTCAACGAAGGTCGGTGTGGTGAAGACCATGTCGTCAAAGGTAATGCGGGCAAGGGTGATCTCCGGATATTGCCAGGCTGGAGGCAGCACTGCGACGGTCTGTTTCAACACCTCTTCGATCGGTGTGGCGCTGTCTTGCAGGAGACGCACTGTCCGGTGGAGCGCGGTCAATTCCTTTACACGCTCGCCGAAAAGGTGGCGGAGTCGTCGCTGTTCTTCGTGATGAATTGTGTCCGCTGGAACCGATGGAGTGACGTGCCTGCCTTGGAGCTGTCGGAGGAGGGCGATACTTCCCCACAGCAAAGCAATCGTGAGGGCACGGTTACCCAGTGCCGACCAAGCAGGAGGAGTAGAGCCGGAGCGGAGTGCTCCGATCGAGATCAGGGCCGTTGCGACCGTTGCAAGGAGGATGGGCGCCATCCGGTTTGAGAGAGAGAACGCCAACAGGACTGGGAAGAGATACAGACTCCACCAGGTCAAGGCGGGCGGCGAAAGGAAATCGACGACGAAGATCATGCCGGCCATCCCGACCAGCACCATGAGAGTCATTCGATCCGTCCTCTCTCCGCGCAGAGGCAGCGTAGAGCACCTCTTGTTTTTCTCAGACGATATAGTGTGTCTGAATGATCTGCCAAAGGCAACGCCTTCAGTGCCGTTTCCAGGAGGAGGAGAAAAGGAATGGCTCGATGGTATACGCGATGGTATAGTTGGAGAAGAAAACCAGTTGACAGCTTGAATGTCGGGATGCTAAAAGCGCCCACGAAATAGGTAGGGAAACAAAGGCGTTTCTCTGCCGGTTTGAAAGCACGACGACGGGGACAATGACGTCCTTGGGCCATGAGGGCCTGGGGGCGTTTTTTTTTGCCTTGCACGAACGCTCCGGGTGAGACCCTCACGACCCAGAAACGATGGCATGCCATTCCGGGGAGGTGCTGTGGGTAGGCCGTCTGCGCGGTGCTTGTGAGGTCTCGCGAGGTGATTGCCTGGAACGGCCACGCTGGGCCGGCGGCCTGGTACAGGGCAAATATGGCGCGCAATGGCTGCGTGACGACGATGATGTCGAGAAAGAGGGCCGGCGGCAATGCAGCATCATCGAAAGGATGAGAACGGAGGCGATCGTCATGCAGGTGGGCACCATACAGGTCCTGTGTGTGTATCTGTTCATTTTGCTGATCGGGCCCCTGTTGTTCGGCGGCGAACAAGCCTTAGGGCAGGGGGCCGCACCGGCTCCTGGGTCGACTGCGACGGTGCAGGAGCGACTGGATTCCTTAGAGAAGAAAGTGGATGCCCCATCCATCTGGAAGACGTTGGGGTTCAAGGTTTCAGGTTTTCTGGATGTGGCCTATACGCAGAATTTCAACAACCCCAACACGAATCTGAACCAACTGCATATTTTCGACACCAACGCCAATGCCTTCATGCCGCACCTGGCGCAGATCATGTTGGAGCGGCCGGCGGATGCGGGGGGCAGCGCGTTGGAACGAGCCGGATTCCGCGCCAGGTTGAATTTCGGCCTCGATTCCCGGGTGACTCGCGCGCGTACCAATTTTCAAACCGGGACCAGCAACGATGAAATCGATTTCCAGGAACTCTATGCGGAATACATCCTTCCCGTCGGCAACGGTTTGAAAGTCCAAGCCGGCAAGATGAACACGCTGATCGGCTATGAGGTCATCAATAGTTTTGAGAACGCAAACTTTTCCCGGTCCTTCATGTTCGGGTTGGGGCAAGCCTTTACCACGACTGGAATCCGATTCACCTATACATTCACCCCAATGGTCACCGCGTCGTTCGGAGTCGTCAACGGCTGGGACAACGTGGACGACAACAACAAGGGCAAGACGATTGAGTATCTGGTGGCCCTGACTCCCCATGAAAAATTCGGTGTCAGCTGGTACGGCTCCTATGGGCCGGAACAAGCGAATCGGCAATTCGGCGATCTCGCATCAGGAGGCGTACCAGGGAACCCGTCTGCGAAGCGGTTTGTCAACGGTCTCATCATTTCGATGAAACCGACGGACAAGGACACGATCATTCTGGAACCCTATTACGCGAACGAAGCCAGCAACCCGGTAGCGGGGAGTACCGGGAAGCCGAATGCGCGCTGGAACGGCCTGGCCGCCTACCTGATCCACGATTTCGACGACCAGTGGAGCTTCCGCCTCCGTGGAGAAATTTTCGAGGATGCAGGGGGCTTCCGCACCTGTAGTGGAACGTTGAACAACGCGGGGGGCACGAACACGTGCTTCGGAGCGACCAATACCACGGCCGCCACGCCGGTCGCCCAGACATTGTGGGAAATCACGCCGACGCTGCAGTTCAAGCCGGCGCCGTCGCTGATCACACGGGTCGAATTCCGGTATGACAAGTCGGACAAGAACGTATTCCTTTACGGCAGTAGAGCGGTGAATAACCAGGAGACTCTCTCGTTCGAGGTCATCTACCTGTTCTGAGAATGAAGAGAAAGGAATAGATCATGGTACGACGATTGCGCTTCATGATGATGATCCTGCCGGTCCTGACCAGCGTTGCGATGATGCTGGGCGTTGCAGGAGTCTGGGCGCAAGAGACCGCGCCGCCGCCGGTGCCTACGGTACAGGAAATCATAACGGCGCCTGCCCAAGCCCCGCCCAAGATCGATACGGGGGACACGGCCTGGCTGCTCATATCGACTGCGTTGGTTCTGGCCATGACAGCGCCGGGGCTGGCGCTGTTTTATGGCGGGATGGTGCGCTCGAAGAACGCCCTGGGGACGATCATGCAGAGTTTCATTATCCTCTGCCTGATCAGTCTCCAATGGGTGTTGTGGGGATATAGTTTGGCGTTCGGACCGGACAAGGGGCATCTCATCGGAGGTCTCGAATGGCTTGGCCTCAACGGCGTGGGCTTGGAGCCGAATGCCGACTACGGAGCGACCGTGCCCCATCAGGCCTTCATGATCTTCCAAATGATGTTTGCCGTGATCACGCCGGCGCTCATCACCGGCGCCTTTGCGGAACGAATGAAGTTCAGCAGTTTCCTCGTGTTTACCCTCTTGTGGGCGACGCTGATCTATGATCCGCTGGCCCACTGGGTGTGGGCGGTGGGAGGATGGGTGCGCAATTTGGGCGCGCTGGATTTTGCCGGCGGGACTGTGGTGCACATCAGTTCCGGTGCATCCGCGTTGGCCTGCGCGATCGTGTTGCGACCGCGATTGGGCCATGGCAAGGAGCACATGGCTCCCCACAATCTGCCGATGACAGTGTTGGGCGCAAGCCTGCTTTGGTTTGGGTGGTTTGGGTTCAACGCCGGGAGCGCGGTGGCGTCCGGCGCACTGGCGACCAGCGCCTTTGTCGTGACCAACACGGCCACGGCCTCGGCAGCGCTGTCCTGGATGGTAGTGGAGTGGATGTACCGAGGAAAACCGACGGTGCTCGGGGCAGCGAGTGGCGCGGTCGCAGGACTGGTGGCGATTACCCCGGCGTCGGGATTTGTCGGGCCGATGCCCTCGATCGTGATCGGTCTCGGGGCAGGGGTGTTCTGCTATCTGGGCGTGTTGTGGAAGGCGAAATGTGGGTACGATGATGCCCTCGATGTGGTCGGGATTCACGGGATTGGAGGGATCTGGGGAGCGCTGGCAACAGGTCTCTTTGCGTCAAAGGTGATCAATCCGGCCGGAGCGGACGGGTTATTTTTAGGGAATCCTGCGCAACTGGGGATTCAGGCTCTGGCGGTCTTGGTGTCCGTGGTGTTCGCCTTCGTGGGGACCTTCGTGGTGTTGAAGCTTCTCGATGGGGTGATGGGTCTGCGGGTCAGGGAGGACGAGGAGCGCATGGGATTGGATCTGAGTCAGCACGACGAACGAGCCTATTCGTAGGCGTGAAGGGACCGGACAGGAGGAGGAATATGGTGAGTGCCCCTGGCAGAGATCACAGTCGAAAAAACGCAAACCAACCGTGGTTTGGGGTCATCGGTATTGTGATCCTGGTGTGTTCGTATGCCTGTATCGGGTCGGTCACGATGGCCCAGGACACATCTGCGTTGCCGGCTCCGGTCGCGCCAAACGTCTCCTTGAAAGTGGATTCAGGGGATACCGCCTGGGTCCTGATCTCCTCTGCGTTGGTGTTGGCGATGCTGATGCCGGGGCTCGCGTTGTTTTACGGCGGACTTGTGCGTACCAAGAACGTGCTCGCGACGATCATGCAAAGCGTCATGATCTTGAGCGTGGTCAGCGTGCTGTGGATTCTGTTCGGATACAGTTTGGCGTTCGGGCCGGATAAAGGCGGGGTGATCGGTGGATTGGAGTGGGTGGGACTGAGCGGGGTCGGCGCCGAGCCGCACCCGACCTATGGGCCGACGATTCCTCACCAGGCGTTCATGCTGTTTCAGTTGATGTTTGCTGCGATCGCTCCGGCGTTGATCACGGGGGCCTTTGCCGAACGGAAGCGCTTTACGTCGGTCGTGCTCTTCGGTGCGCTTTGGTCCCTGGTGGTCTATGTGCCGCTGGCGCATTGGATCTGGGGCGGGGGATGGTTGAGCAAATTGGGCGCGTTGGACTTTGCCGGTGGGGCGGTGATCCACATCAGTTCCGGGGCGTCGGCCCTGGTCTGTGCCGTCGTGCTGGGTCGACGCAGAGGATATGGCACCGATTACATGGCCCCGCACAATCTTCCGATGACATTGCTCGGAACCGGATTTCTGTGGTTCGGTTGGTTCGGCTTCAACGGAGGCAGCGCGCTAGGAGCCAACGCCATTGCAGTCTCGGCGATCCTCGCGACCCATGCGGCGGCGGCGATGGGCGCTATGGCCTGGTGTGGAGTTGAGTGGGCGCATCGAGGCAAACCCACGGTGCTCGGTGTCGCCAGCGGCGCCGTGTCCGGATTGGCGACGGTGACTCCTGCGGCAGGCTATATCAGCCCGCTGTTCGCCATCGTGATCGGTGCCGTGGCAGGCATGGCCTGTTACGCGGCGATTGTCTGGAAGGGGCGATTCGGCTATGATGACTCGCTTGACGTCGTGGGCATCCACGGAGTGGGAGGGGCGATCGGCATTCTCGCCACAGGACTCTGTGCCAGCAAGGCTGTGAACCCTGGAGGCGCCGACGGATTGTTATTCGGCAATCCCGGCCTCTTCGGCGTCCAGGTGCTCGTCGTGGCGGTCACGACGATGTTCTCGATGATCGGGACCTTTATCATCCTCAAACTGGTCGATTCCATGACGGGGCTGCGGGTGTCTTCCGAGGAAGAAGCGACCGGTCTTGATTTGAGTCAACACAACGAGCGGGCCTATTCGTGACGAAGCGCACCGCTGTCAGCGATCAGCCTTCAGCACGATGTTCTGAAGGCATGTTCATGGCTGAGAAATGTGAGTTTTCCTAGGAGGCAAGGATGAAACTAATCGAAGCCATCGTCAAGCCTTTCAAACTCGATGAGGTGAAGGACGCCCTCTTGGAAATCGGCATCCAGGGCATGACGGTCACCGAGGTCAAGGGATTCGGCCGCCAGAAGGGCCACAAGGAAACCTACCGGGGGCAGGAATACACCATTGAATTCGTGCCGAAGGTCAAGATCGAGGTGGCGGTCAACGACGGCCAAGTCCAGCGCGTGTTGGAGACGATCACACGGGCGGCGAAGACCGGCAGCATCGGCGATGGGAAAATTTTTGTCCGGGATCTCAGCGCAGCCGTCAGGATTCGTACGGGCGAGACCGGGGAAAGCGCCCTGTAAGTATGTCACAGGCGTTGGATGCAGGTTCACATATGTTGCACGAGACCGCTCCCGTGGCGTTGTCCGATCTTTTGGTCGAACAGCGCCGGGCGATCGAGCAACGGCTGCTGGCCGGCGCGTCGGGCGACGACGTGGTCAATGCCACCACCGATCTGGTCGATGGATTGATCGTCGGCCGCTACCGGACTGCGGCCCGAACCGGCGGCGAGGCGCTCACCACGGCTGGATTCCACCATTGTTGTCTGGTGGCGCTCGGAGGCTACGGCCGGCGCGAATTGGCGCCGCACTCGGATATCGACCTCATGTTCCTGTTTCACCCGGATGCCGCCAAGGTGATTCCCGAGCTGGTGAAGCAGGTGCTCCACCCCCTGTGGGACAGCGGATTTCAAGTGGGCCACAGTGTCCGTACGATTCAAGACTGTGTGGACTTGGGTCTGGCCGACCTGACGGTTCGGACCTCGATGATGGAAGCGCGGTTTCTCGCCGGCAGCCCCGAGCTGTTTCAGCGCTTCCATGCACGCTATGTTCGGAAAGTCGTGTCGAGCGGGTTCGACGCGTATCTAGCGCAAAAGGTAGCGGAGCGGCAGCGCGAATACCACAAGTTCGGTGAGACCGTGTATTTGCTGGAGCCGAACGTCAAGAAAAGCAAGGGTGGGTTGCGCGATTTGCATCTCCTGCAGTGGATCGGGTCGGCGCGCTACCATGCGCCGACGATCCGTGAATTGTCCGATCGGGGGATATTGTCCCAAGCCGACTACCGGGCGATCAAGGAGGCGCGGGAGTTTCTCCTGCGCGTCCGGTCCTTTCTCCATATCCGTGCCGGCATGGCGCAGGAAATTCTGACCTTCGATGATCAAGTCTGGTTGGCGAAACAACTGGGCTTTACCGACCGGCCGCATCTGCTCGCCGTCGAGCAGTTCATGCAGCAATACTATCGCCATACCATGGGGCTCCACGTCGCTTCGATGCGATTTGTCGATCGCTGTCGCCGCCGCTCATTGTGGAAGCGGCTCAGGCAATGGTTGCCGGCCTCGCGCATTGATCACTATTTTGTCGTCGAGGGCGAGGCGCTGACGGTACCGGTCGAACTGCGCTCCCAGGTGTTGGATCGGCCGGATTCGCTCCTGGCGCTCTTCGACCTGGCGCGAGCGCGCCGGTTGAACATCGATCCCGCTCTGCTCGAAGACATTCACCGCCATGCGGAAACCTTGTCGGCCGAGCGCTTCCACACGCCGGAGACCGGCCGGACCTTTCTCTCGATCCTGGCTGGGCCCGGGACGGCGCGGACGTTGGAGGCCATGCATCGCGCGCACCTGTTGGAGAAGCTGGTGCCGGCCTTCTCACGCGTGCGTGGACTGATGCAATTCAATCAGTACCATAAGTACACGGTCGATGAGCACAGCCTGCTGGCGGTGGCGAAGGCGGAAGCGCTGGCCGAACATCAAGGGGTGTTGGGGGATGTCTATCGAGAAATCAAGCGGAAGGATATTCTGCATTTGGCGCTGCTGCTCCACGATCTGGGGAAGGGGCACGAAGAAGACCACAGCGAAGTCGGCAAGCGGCTGGCCGAAGACACGGCGGTACGTTTGGGGTTCGATGAACGGGACAGCACCACGCTGACGTTTCTCGTTCACCGTCACCTGTTGATGGCCCATACGGCCTTCCGCCGCGACCCCTATGATGAAAAGGTGTTGCTGCCGTTCGCGCGAGAGGTGGGCACGCCGGAAGTATTGCGGAAGTTGCTGACCTTGACCGCCGCGGATATCGCCGCCGTCGGCCCGGAGGTGTTGACGAAATGGAAAGAATCCCTGCTGATCGAGCTGTACCTGCGGGCCATGCAGGAGGTGTCGGGAGAGCGTGAGACGGCCGATGAGCCCCAGCGGCTCGCTCGGATCGCCGCCGAGGTCGCGGCGCAACAGGATGCCGATCGGGATCTTCCGGCAGAACAGGCTTGGATCCGGTCGGAGCTCGAACAGTTTCCGTTGCGCTATGTCGACGGGACGTCCCCTCGCCGCATCGCCGCGCATCTGGCCGCGATTCGCCGTCTGGAAGCCGGCGGCGTCGTCGTCGAGACGGAATTTCACGCGCAATTGGGAACCTGCGAATATACGGTGATCGCGCACAACGACCTGATTCCCGGATTGTTTTCGAAAATCGCCGGGGTGATGGCGGCGGGTGGGTTGCAGATTCTGGATGCGCAGATCGTCACGCGCAAAGACGGGGTGGTCGTGGATACCTTTCAGGTCGCCGATCCGGACTATCAAGGCGCGCCTCCCGTGAATCGGCGCGAGTCGATCGGCGACACCATCACGCAGGTGTTGACCGGTCGCCAGACCATTGAGACGGTGATGCGTCGCGGGGCCCGTCTCAACATGGGACGGCCTCTGCCGGCGCATCGGCAGCCGGCGGAGGTGCGGATCGACAATGAAACGTCCGACCGGTTCACCATTCTGGATATCTTTGCGGACGACCGGCAGGGGTTGCTGTACGTCATCACCAATGCGATTTTTCAGTTGGGCCTCTCGGTCCATGCGTCGCGAATTTCCACCCGTCTGGATCAGGTGGCGGACGTGTTCTATGTGACCAGTATGGAGGGCAAGAAGGTGGAGGAGGCTGATCGCCTGGAATCGATCCGGGTGGCGATTCTCAGGGAGATCGAGATGTTTCTCGGTGCGGATGCAGCGTAAGACATGGGGCACGGGTAGTCATTTTCATCGGCGGTTGAAAGGAGGAGGGGGATGAACGTTCGTGAGGTGTTGGATTTCGCAAAGAAAAACAAGGTCCAGGTTGTGGACATGAAGTTCGTGGACCTCATCGGGACCTGGCAGCATTTCACCATTCCGGTCAGCGAACTGACGGAAGGCCTGTTCAAGGACGGTTCCGGACTCGACGGTTCGTCGATCCGCGGCTGGAAAGCGATCAACAACAGCGACATGCTGCTCGTGCCCGACCCGACGACCGCCTGTCTGGATCCGTTTTGTTCCATCCCGACGTTGAGCCTCGTCGGCAACGTCGTCGATCCGATCACGCGTGAAACCTACGACCGTGACCCGCGATTCATCGCGCAGAAGGCGGAGAAATATCTCCAGAGCACCAAGATCGGCGACACCTCCTACTGGGGGCCGGAAGCCGAATTTTTCATCTTCGACCATGCACGCTATGACCAGACGAACCACAGCGCCTACTACTACATCGATTCCGACGAAGGCGTCTGGAACATGGGCCAGGAAGGCGTCAACCTGGGCGGCAAGATCCGCCACAAGGAAGGGTACTTCCCGGTTCCTCCGACCGATACCCAGCAGGACATCCGCACGGAAATGATCCTCGAAATGGAAAAGGCGGGCATCGCCACCGAGAAACACCACCACGAAGTGGCCACGGCAGGTCAGGCGGAAATCGACATCCGCTTCGACAGCCTGGTGAGGACCGCCGATAAAATGATGATGTTCAAGTACATCGTCAAGAACGTCGCGCGGCGGCACGGCAAGACCGTCACCTTCATGCCGAAACCGATCTTCGGCGACAACGGTTCGGGCATGCATACCCATCAGAGCATCTGGAAAGAGGGGAAGCCCCTGTTCGCCGGGAAGGAATATGCCGGGGTGTCACAGATGTGCCTGCACTACATCGGCGGGATTCTGAAACATGCGCCGGCCTTGGCCGCCTTCACCAACCCCTCGACGAACTCTTACAAGCGGTTGACGCCGGGGTTCGAAGCGCCGGTATTGCTGGCCTATTCGAGCCGGAACCGGTCGGCCGGCATCAGGATTCCCATGTACTCGCCAAGCCCGAAGGCGAAGCGCATCGAGGTGCGGTTCCCGGACCCTGCCGCCAATCCTTATCTGGCCTTTTCCGCCATGCTCATGGCCGGTTTGGACGGGATCGAAAACAAGATCAACCCGGGGGAGCCGGCCGAGAAGGACCTGTACGATCTCGAAGCCAAGGAGGCGGCCAAGATCCGTACCATGCCGGGTAGTTTGGACGAGGCGCTTAGCCACCTGGAGAAGGACCATCAGTTCCTGCTCAAGGGCGGGGTGTTCAGCGAAGACTTGATCGAGGCCTGGATCGGATATAAGCGCAGCAAAGAAGTGGATACGATGCGGTTGCGGCCGCATCCCTATGAGTTCTTCCTGTATTACGACGTGTAGCGGATCCATCCTCCATGCCGCAGACGCTTGACGTCTCGGTGGGAGGATGGTATATATGGCGGCTGTGGACGCAAGCAGGCAACGGCGCCTGAGTTGAGCCCACAACACAACGTGTAAACGGACAAAGGCGTCCGTCATTCTTGCGAGAGTGGCGGACGCCTTCTTGTTTTCAGCCGACGCTGCGGTCGGCCTCCTCGATCGGACGGGGCGTTGGAAGCCTCGTTGAGCAGGACAACGACGTCCTCTTCCCGGCAGCGGGATGAGGACGTTTTTTTGAGTCAGGCGCATCGGCCAGAGGAGGGAGAGCCCATGCATACAGCGGATCACGAACGGATCGCAGCGGTGGCGACTAAGAAGTGGTCGTTCTGTGAGCAATCGCCGGGCGGCTATCTCATCCTGTCCGCCTTGGCGGGAATCTATCTCGGCTTCGGGATCGCGCTGATCTTCAGTATCGGTGGTCCCTTGGCGGCGGCCGGGTCCCCCTTGGTCAAACTCATCATGGGGGCATCCTTCGGGATTGCGTTGACCCTGGTGATCTTTGCTGGATCGGAATTGTTCACCGGCAACAACCTGGTCGGCGCCATCGCGGGCCTATCGAAAAGCCTCTCCTGGACACAGGTTGTTCAGCTGAATGCCTGGTCGTGGCTGGGGAATCTGGCCGGGTCCTTGGGGTTGGCCTGGCTGGTCATTCAATCCGGTGTGTTCGCCAAGGGGCCGACGACGGAGCTGATCGAGAAGGTGGCGGCGGTCAAGATGTCGCTTCCGGCCTGGGAACTGTTCGTGCGGGGGATTCTCTGTAATTGGCTGATCTGTTTGGCGGTCTGGATGGCGGGGCGGACGAGCAATGACGCGGCGAAGATCCTCCTGATTTTCTGGTGCCTGTTCGCGTTCATCGGCATCGGCTTCGAGCACAGCATCGCGAATCAATCGTTCCTAGGCATGGCGCTTTTCCTGCCGCATGACGCAGCCGTCAACTGGGCGGGTTTTTGGTACAACCAGGCCTTCGTCGTCCTGGGCAACATCGTCGGCGGCGGGTTGTTTGTCGGCGGGCTCTATTGGCTGGTGAGCCCCTATCGCATGACCGAAACGCAGGTGGCGTCGGCGGTTCAATCGGTTGGTCCGGCAGTCGTCAGATCGTAAGGAACAGCGGCGAAGAATGTTTTAATCACCGGTACACCATTCAACGGAGAGCATGATGGAAAAAGAAGCGGTTCGAAAAGCGATTAAGGCGAAACGGGTGAGTAAGAAGGTCACAATTGCCGAGGTGGCAAAAACAGTCGGCAAGAATCCGACGTTCGTGGCGGCGGCCTTGAACGGCAATCACCGCCTGTCGCCGGAGGAGGCCTCGAAGGTCGGGAAACTGTTGGACTTGGATAAGGAGCAGATCGGCGCACTCAGTGCGTTTCCCGTCCGTACGGATTTCCCGAACACGACGGACCCGTTCAAGTACCGGCTGCTGGAAGTCATCGGCGTCTACGGAGATTCTTTGCGGGAGATGGCGAACGAAATGTTCGGCGACGGGATCATGAGCGCGATCGATTTTACCCTGGACATGGAAAAGGTCACCGGCAGTCAGGGGGAGGCACGCTGCAAGATTACCTTGAACGGCAAGTGGCTCGAGTACAAGACGTTTTAGCATCGTGACGGTGCTGAGGCCATGGCGGCGATCAGAGGAAAGGAGGACACCATGAGGACGAAAGAAGAAACCAAGTTGCTCTCGATGATGGAGGGCCTGGCGCCACAATCGTTTGAGGAACTGATGGCCCTCTCGGGCCTCAGCGCGTCACAGGTATTGTTGGTCGTGGATCGGTTGAGTCGGGCGGGAACCGTGGTGTTGAGGAAATCCGGAACGGACTATTCCGTGGCATTGGGAGGGACGTGATGAACAAGATCGAGGCGATCAAGTCGGAACGGGATGGATTGGCGGCGCGCGACATGATCGCACAGTATGCGCTGACGGGCTGGGAGTCCATTCCCGAGGACGATATTCAACGATTGAAATGGTGCGGCCTGTTCCTGCGCAATCCCACGCCGGGCCATTTCATGCTGCGGGTGCGGCTGCCGGGTGGCCACACGACCTCGTCTCAACTCCATGCGCTGGCGGAGATCGCGCTCTGTTATGGAAACGGCGTGATCGATGTGACCACGAGACAACAAGTTCAACTTCGGCACCTGACGATCGAGAATGTGCCGACAGTGTTCGCCAAGCTGGAGGAGGCAGGACTGACCTCTCTGCAAACCGGCATGGACACGGTGCGCAACGTCATGACCTGTCCGGTGGCGGGCTTGAATCCCAATGAACTGCTGGACGGCACGGACATCGTCATCGCCGTCAATCAGGAGGTGTTGGGCAATCCGGCCTATTCGAATCTGCCGCGCAAGTGCAATATCGCCGTGACCGGCTGTCCGGACAATTGCCTCCACATGGAGACGCAGGACATCGCCCTGGTCCCGGCCTATCACGATTTGGGGCACGACAAGTGTTATGGATACAACGTGCTGATCGGAGGAAAGCTGGGATCCGGCGGCTATCGGATTGCGACTCCGCTGGACCTGTTCGTGAATCCGGCGGAAGCCTTTGAAGTCTGCCGGACCATTCTCCACATCTACCGCGACCATGGCCCGCGTGAGAATCGCACGCAAGCGCGTCTCGCGTTTCTCGTGGAATCGTGGGGAGAGGCGCGGCTGCGCCAGGAGGTAGAGGTACGGATGGGGCGGACCTTGCCCGTCGCCGGTATCGACGCCAGGGCTGCGGTAGAGCATGACCACATCGGGATTTTCCGCCAAAAGCAACGGGGGATGAACTATATCGGACTCAAGGTACTGGTCGGCCGCGTCAAGGCAGCCGACCTGCGGAACATCGCCGCGCTGGCTGATCGGTATGGCACAGGCGAAGTGCGACTCTCGCCGGCGCAAGCCTTCGTGATCCCGCATGTCAGCGATCGGCTGGTCGGCGCGCTGGCGGAAGAGCCGCTGGTCAAGCAATTCGCCTACAACCCCTCGCCTCTGTATAAGGGCCTCGTCAGCTGCGTGGGAAGCGACTATTGCAACCTGGCCGTCATCGAAACCAAACGCCGGGCCGTCGAAACGGCGCATGTGTTGGAGCGCAAGTTGGGTGAGGGGCTCAAGCCGATCACCGTCCATTGGTCCGGCTGCCCGGCCGGCTGCGGGAACCATCTGGTCGCGGATATCGGGCTGTTGGGGAAGAAGGCGAAGGTGGGCGGCAAGGTCGTCGATGCCGTGGATATCTTTGTCGGGGGCCGTTCTGGGCCCGACCCCAAGCTCGCCACCAAGATCATGGAAGATGTGCCCTGCGACAGGCTTCCGGCAGTGCTGGAGACGCTCATGCCCTACCATACGCGCGAGAAAATGCATCGCGTGCGTGGAAAGGCGGTGTCAAAAGACAGGGGAGCGGTGAAGGCGGCAGCGTCCGGCAACGAGACAGCCGGTCCCATGCCGGCGCTCACACCACAACCGTTTTCAGCGTAACGAGCAGGCTTGAGCCGTTCCGGAACTTCCGCTATTCTCTTGGCTCACCAAGGAGGCAGCATGGCTAAGAGAGTAAGATCGAATGATGAGCCCGCAGAGGTGCTCAACCGGCATATCGAACGGATTCGCGAGACGTTGTCGGCCTTTCAACCGTTTTTATCCCGACGGAAGGCGACGGCGTCATTGGAAGGATTCGACGAGGGGGCGGAAGAAGTTTTGAGTGAAACGTTCGGCGGAGCGTCCGAGGAACTCGAAGCCTATCACTATGCCAAGCTCGGCGAGACCGCGCTTCTTCCGGAGGAGGCGCAAGAGGCGGGAATGCACAGCAGGGATCGGGAAAGCCTCCACCAACGCAAGCAGGTGCTGGAGAGTTGTTTGGCACAACTGGAGTTGAAAAGGGCCGCCAGAGCGGGCCGTGATTGGCGAAAGACCATCGGAGAACGGATCGATGGCCGGAGGGTGGGGGAGTTCATGTCCTCGGAGGTCCGGAGCGTACATAAAGGCGCCTCGATCAAAGAGGCCGGGCGGTTGCTGCAGAAGTGGCGCGTCGGTTCCTTACTCGTGGACGATGGGTCGCGGTATATCGGCATCATCACCGACACCGATCTCAGCAGAAAAGCCGTGGCCAAGGGGTTAGACCCGAACAATACGACGGTCATGTCTTGCATGAGCAAGGCGGTGGTCACCATCGAAGACAGCGAGCCGCTCATGGAGGCCCTGCGGGTGATGAAGAAGGAGGGCATCCGCCACCTGCCGGTGACCGAGGACGGCACGATCATCGGAGTGCTGTCGGTGGGAGATCTCCTGAGGGCGTACGAAAAGATTCTGGAGCTGTAGGCCGCGGGCGTCGGCAGATTGCCACGGTGTGAGCGGCTGAGGGTAGGACCGATGGACCTGTTCGTGTGGCGGATGAGATTTCAGGTCGACCTGTGATCATCGCAAGGGGGAGCTGCCGCCGGATTCCCTCGACGCCCGCATCTGCTCGTTTGAACGCAGGTTCTGTGCGGCTTGTGTGGCGAAGGTCGTTGCTGATGTCTGTCCAAACTGGGAGGTGGGTTGGCTCCGAGGCCAATCCCACCTCTGAAGAAGTGAAAGGATGATAATTTCCTCGACAGCTATCCGGTAAGCACAAAGGTGAAGTACAGGCGATCGATTCGAAGGTCGCGCATAGTTTGAGGCAGGACTCAAAGCCATCCCGGCAGGGAAACGAGAGCTTGCCATCCACGAGAAACCGAACGCTCGTCATTTCTTCGGGCTGCCGCGCCGCACAAAACCCGACCCACCACGTCGCAAAAGCGAATCCGCTGTAAGGAAAGAAGCCCTTAATGTGTGATTGCAAGACCTGACCCTCAATCTTCCGACTGACCCTAAATCTTCCGACGGCAGTGTCAGAATCAAACCGAGGCCCAGGTCGCGATCGCGGAGTATATCGAACGATTCTATCACCGTGAGCAGTTACATCAAGCACTGGGCTATCGAAGCCCGGAGGAGTTCGAGCAGCAGGAGAGTGGTGCCTAATTCACGTGTCTGTTATTCCAGGGCCACCTCAACCTGACCCTAAATTTTGTGCAGCTTCGAACATGACTATTGAGGGTGAAGTGGATACCTTCATCCTTCCGCTGCCTTCAGAAACATTCGCAGGTGCTGATCGAACACCCATGGATAATTAAGGACCTGTAACCGAGGTGAGTCTTCGTTGTACGACAAGATGTAACTTGAAATAAATGTGTGCATTGTCTTTTTCCAGCTCACTAAGTTGGGTTCATCCTCTCTGGATAATTCCTTGACTGTTTCAATACAGAGTTCACTGAGGTCTAGAATCACTCTGTTCCATTCGTCTTCCGACAAAGCAAGAAACAGTGTACGCAACGCGAGGGCATTTATTTGTGGTGAATTAATAGTAACGCCTTCCTCCGTGAGGCGGGAGAGCAGACAGAACTGCACAAATGTATTGAAGGCAATGATCGCCCGAACTTTTGGTTGTTTGATAACGACTCCTCGGGTCAACAGCAACATAAGCCCATTGGCCTTCATAGCAGTCATTGTAACGTGCGTATTCACCGTAATAGCCGAGTTGAGAATTGCGTGGTCCAGATCCTTCCACCGACACTCTTCCTCAGATCCGGTGACCTCTATTTGAGCCAAGGCGCTTAATAGCAACCCCTTCGTAAAGGGTTTCTTCTCTAACCCATACTCTTCGATCTGTTGCCTGTGCGCTTTTCTCTGCGGAGAACCGCTCCGATTCCAAAATGCCATTTTAAGCTCCTGGGTAGAATGACAAAAAACAAGCTCTTATTATCACACATCAAGTCCTATGAAATCCTTGGCCTATCGCGCTATTGATGCTCAATGCCGCTGGCGTATGAGCCAACAGTCAAAGTTCGTTCGCTTTTTTTAGGGGAGGAGACCTGTTTGCTCTCTAACTGCGCGCGTCCAACGAGGCCTTCCGTCTTTTTCTCTGTACCAGTGATCTTCTCGCCAAGGGAGTCATCGGACTATCCTCCACTGCGCGCATCGGACGAGCACAGCTTCATCGAGCGCGTTCTGCGAGCAAGAAGGATAGTCTGGTGGCTCCCTCTCCCACCCTTCTGAGGCCGCGCGTTGCGCGAGGTCCACGGCGCGAAGAATAATGAGCGCCACGTTTGTGGACGCCGGCGAAATGGTGAGCCGGCAGTGTCTTCAGGAAAACAATAGGCAACCTTCCTATAATTTTCCAAACGTCCTCTCAAAAAACTTCTTCGTCCTTCCCATATGCTCTTCAATATCCGTCTGCAGATGTCTCGCCCCCGCTTGCCAATCTTCCGTCTGGTAGCCGACGCGGCGGGCGAGGAAGATGAATTCGTCTGAGTCCGGCGGAGGCAGCACCAAGTCCTTGGCATTGCCGCGCACCATGCGCAGCCCGTCGATCAGCATGCGAATGAACAGATAGGCCTTCCGCAAGAGCTCGCCGTCCTGCCTGGTG
The DNA here is from genome assembly GCA_030123565.1 of Nitrospira sp. NCBI lineage: Bacteria > Pseudomonadati > Nitrospirota > Nitrospiria > Nitrospirales > Nitrospiraceae > Nitrospira > Nitrospira sp. The sequence goes on from CP126122.1 coordinate 661,542, forward strand.
ACAATCCCACGCTCCAGCAACCCCGCTAGCGCCTGCATCGTGTTCGGTGTTCGCAAGGATGGATGCTTGTGGCCATGCATCACTTGAAGGTATTGCACGGCATATTCGATATCGACGAGTCCGCCGGCGCTGTGTTTGACGTTGACGGTGCCGGGCTTGACGAGTTGTTTCAATTGTTGCCGTCGCAGGTCCAAGGCAATCGCGAGGTCCCAGGGCTCGCCGCTGTAGACATATTGATTCCGATGGGCTTCGACCTGCTTGCCGAGCGCCGCGTCGCCCGCCACGGCGCGGAGCTTGATCATGGCCTGCCGTTCGAAGGGAGCGGCCAAACCGGTGGGGCTGTAGTAGCTGATGATCTCTTCGAGCGGATTGGTGAGGGAGCCCTTGCCGCCGTGGGGACGGAGGCGAACATCGAGGTGGAAGATGCCTTCCTGCTTGGCCTCGATCCATTGGAGCAGTTCCTGCGCCAGCCGTTCGAAGTATTCGCTGTTTTCGATGCCCTGTTTCCCGCCGGTGCGTCCGGCTCCGCCATAGACGAACAGGACTTCGATATCGGAGGCATAGCCCAGTTCACGCCCGCCGAACTTTCCCATGCCGAGGATGGAAAAGGGGCAGGGGTTGTTGTTGGCCAGGCGGGGTATGCCGTATTGTTTGTCCAACTTGGCCTGACAGTCTTTCAGACTCCGGGCCACGATCACTTCCGCCAGTTCAGTCAGGGCCTCTGAAAAATCGGCGAGGCTCGATGCATCGACCATGTGTTTCATGTCGATGCGGAAGAGTTCCTGGTCCTTGAACCGGTTCAGCGTTTCCCTGCGCGCCTTCTCTGTTGTAGCCTTGGCCATGAAACGATCCAGTTCCCTGCGGAGCGAGGCCTGTGGCTTGATGAGCGGGGCATCGCGGTAGCCCTGCAGGAGCGGCAGCAAATTGCCGTGCTGGCGGCGGAGAAAGTCTTCCCACAGGAAGTCGCTGGTGCCGAGCAGACGGGCCAGAAGCGGGAAGGTCTTCTTGTCGCTGAGAAAGGCGAGTGCCTGTTTCTGCGCCTTGCCCTTGGTTTCTTGCACGGTCAAGTCCAGGAATTGGTCAAAGGCTTCGAGGGCCTTGGCCGGATCAGGCGCCCAAGTCAGCGCGTGGGTAAACTGCTTGATGAGCACCGCGGTCAGGCGCAGGTGCTGTTGGTCCGCCTGGTCGGTGAGCTTCTGGCCGTGGCGATTGCGGACGTAGAACCGATCGTGCAGCTTGCCGCCCTCGATCGAGAACTGCGCCTTCGCAATGTAGATGTTGCGCATCGCCAGGGCGTTGGCGAAGGCATAGAGAAAGGCAGGGGTATCGTCCGACTGGATATCCATCACGGTATCGGTGGGGGACTGGCTGTTGTCGAACGTAATTTGGACGGTGTGGAGGAGGCCGCTGAACGAGCCGCGACGTTGGCCCAGATACTCGACGAGCTGCAGATTCACGGCCTGGCGCGCCTCATCGAACCGATCCGCATCCAGCAGGGCAATCATCTGGGTGAGTTCGGCGACGAGCCGGCGGCGATCCTCCGGTCCGAATGAGGCACCGCGCACGGGCTGCACGCGGAACACATCCACGATCTTCTTTCGGCTCAGCCCCGGTCGGCCTTTGGGCCGGACGCGCGGACCGTCGGCCCAGGCGCTGCGGGCGGGAGTCGGGGCAGCGGCTTCTGCGAACGTATAGATCTGGCCTTCCTCGATATTGAGTCCGAAGGCCGAGAGCAGGCCGCAGATCGTGGCGAACTCGGAAAAGTAGTCGTAGGCCACCACGGTGACCGTGCAACGGCCGCCCGGCGCATCGACGATGGAGACTTCGCAGGGCCGGTCCGGCGTGAGGGAGGCGGCCTGTTTGATGTGCGTCGCGAGGATGTTCGGGGGAAAGGCGGCGAAATAATCGAGGTCCATCCGCATGACGAAGTCCTGCAGGATGTCCACCTCCACATCCTGACAGAGCGGCGTGAGGACGGCGAGGATCCGCTCGCGATCGATGTTCGCGGACAGCATGGGCTGCGAGTATACCCGAAGCCGCTTTCGTTGTACCGGAAGAATTGCGCCAGTATAATGCGGCCCCATGGAAGGTCGTGCCACAGATCGGGAGCTGCGGGGACGGGGTGGACAGTCTCCCCTCGCCAAGGAATTGCCCGACCCGACCCCGTTGCTGGTGGCCTCAGGCCTTGATCTCGAGCAGGTGTCGGCCCTCCTCTCTCCCTTCGGGATCGCCAAGCCGGCGGAAGCCGATGCCAATATCCAGAGCATGGCGGGCGAGCCCCACACCCGCAAGCTGTTGGCGACCATCCTGCCGAATCTCCTGGCCGAGGTCGCCCGGACGGCCGACCCAGATCAGGCGTTGAACCATTGGGAGCGACTGGTTTCCGGGAGCGTGAACCGCTCGTCGCTGCTCCGCTACCTCCAATCCTCGCCGAAGATGCTGGGGCTGCTCTGCACGATTTTCGGGAACAGCGATTCACTTGCCTTCGCACTGATCCGAGACCCGATGTTGGTGTATTGGTTGGCGGAAGAGAATGTGTTATCGACCGCGCCGACCAGGGCAGGGATGGTCGCGGCCCTTCATCAAAGCTTGGGTTCCCTCACGAGCACTGAGCTGAAGCTCGATGTGCTGCGGCGTGTGCGTCGTCGTGAAATGTTGCGGATCGGCGTGAGGGATCTGTTTCGCCTGGCCACGGTCGAAGAGACCACCGGATCCCTATCCGATTTGGCATCGGTCCTCATTCACACGGCCTATGAGATCGTCGATCAGGATCTGAAGGCGGTTCATGGGACGCCGATGCATCGGCAGGAGAACGGCCAATGGGTGGAGACGGAGTTTTCCGTGATCGGGATGGGAAAACTCGGGGCCCATGAACTGAATTACAGTTCGGATGTCGATCTGATTTACGTCTATGCGTCCGCCGAAGGTGAGACCAGGAAAGGAAAGGGAGGCCGCCAGCCTCACGACCATGGCCTGTCCAACGAAGAGTATTTCGAGATCCTGGCGCGTTCGCTCACCAAGGCGTTGGCGGAACAGACCAGGGAGGGCGCCGTCTTTCGCGTTGATCTCCGGCTCCGTGCCGAAGGGACCGTGGGGCAGCTCGCACGCTCGGTGGAGGCCTATGCCCGGTACTATGCCCAGCGTGGGCAGGTGTGGGAGCGGCTGGCATTGCTGAAGGCCTGGCCGATCGCCGGATCCGACAGGGTCGGGCAGTCCTTCGTGCGCATGGCGGAGCGGTTCATCTTTCAACCCGATGTTCCGTCCCTGATCAAAGAGCGTGCGTTGGCGGTCATCCGCGACGTGCGTTCCGTGAAAGAAATGATCGATGAGAAGATCGCCGGGCGCGGGCATCAACATCGTAACGTAAAGCTGGGGACGGGCGGCATCCGCGAAATCGAATTCCTGGTCCAAACGATTCAAGTGCTTGTCGGAAGGACTGTCCCGGATATTCTCGACCGTGGAACCGTCGGCGCGCTCGAGCGATTGTGCCGACACCGGTTTGTCGAGCCGGACGACCAACGACGGCTGACCGAGGCCTATTGGTTCTTGCGAGACGTGGAGCACAAGCTGCAGATGATGCACGATCTGCAGACGCATGCCTTACCGGACAGCGACGAGGAACTCCAACGTTGTGCGATCAGGATGGGGTATGGGACGGAGTCTCGTGCGACGGCCCTGGCGAAGTTTCGGGAAGATCGGGCGCGGCACACGGCGATTGTGAATGAGCTGTTCCGGTCGTTGTTTTACCACCCGGACACGTCGCCTCTCTTCGCCGCGATGGTGGCGGCGGTCGAGGGCCACCTCAACCGCCGCCGGTCCGGCGCCGAAAAAGAGACCGGTCCGGCGGGGCCACCGCCGGACCGGTCTTCGACAGCGAAGAGGAAACGGAAACCTTAGTACATGCCTTCCATGCCGTGGCTATGTCCCGCATGGCCGCCGGCCGCTTCTTTCTTCTCTTCCGGCAATTCCGTGATCATGACTTCCGTGGTCAGCATCAGGCCTGCGACGCTGGCGGCGTTCTGCAACGCACAACGCGACACCTTCGTCGGGTCGATGATACCCAGCTTGATCATGTCCACGTACTCGTCGGTGGCCGCATTGTAACCGCCGTTCAGATTCTTGTCCTCGCGGACCCGACCGACCACCACGGAACCTTCGGCTCCCGCGTTGGCCGCGATCTGGCGAATCGGCTCTTCGAGCGCCCGCCGCACGATGTCCACACCCACCTTCTGCTCTGCCGGGAGATCCTTGAGAACATCCAATCCCTTCAAACAGCGCAGATAGGCAGTGCCTCCGCCGGGGACGATCCCCTCTTCAACGGCGGCTTTGGTCGCGTGCAAGGCGTCTTCCACGCGTGCCTTCTTTTCCTTCATTTCGGTCTCGGTCGCGGCGCCGACGTTGATGACGGCCACACCGCCGACGATCTTGGCCAGCCGCTCCTGCAGCTTCTCGCGATCATAGTCCGAGGTGGTCTCATCGATCTGGGCCTTGATCTGTTTCACGCGGCCTTCGATCTTCTTGGGATCGCCATGGCCTTCCACGATCGTGGTGTTGTCCTTGTCGATCGTGACGCGCTTGGCGCGGCCGAGATCCGTGAGCTTCACGTTCTCAAGTTTCAGGCCGAGGTCCTCGGAAATGACCTGACCGCCGGTCAGGATCGCGATGTCCTCCAACATGGCCTTGCGGCGATCGCCGAAGCCCGGCGCCTTCACCGCCGACACATTGAGGGTGCCGCGGAGCTTGTTGACCACCAAGGTGGCCAGCGCTTCGCCTTCGACCTCTTCCGCGATGATGACGAGCGGCTTGCCCAATTTGGCGACCTGTTCGAGGACCGGCAGGAGGTCCTTCATGCTGCTGACTTTCTTTTCGTTGATCAGGATGAGCGGCTCGTCCATGACGGCTTCCATCCGCTCGGCGTTGGTGACGAAGTAGGGCGAGATGTAGCCGCGATCGAACTGCATGCCCTCGACCACGTCCAGCGAGGTCGTCATCGACTTGGCTTCCTCGACCGTGATCACGCCGTCCTTGCCGACCTTCTCCATCGCTTCCGCGATGAGGTCGCCGATGGTCTTGTCGTTGTTGGCTGAAATGGTGCCGACCTGGGAGATTTCCGTTTTGTTCTGGCAGGGCTTGCTGATCTTCTTCAACTCGCCGATGACCACTTCCACGGCCTTGTTGATGCCCCGCTGTATTTCCATCGGGTTTGCGCCGGCGGTGATGTTTTTCACGCCTTCGCGATAGATGGCCTGGGCCAACACGGTTGCGGTGGTGGTTCCGTCACCGGCGGTGTCGCTGGTCTTGCTCGCGACTTCACGGACCAGCTGGGCGCCCATGTTCTCATAGGGGTTCTTCAACTCGACTTCCTTCGCCACGGTCACACCGTCCTTCGTGATCGTCGGCGCGCCGAACTTCTTGTCGAGAATCGCGTTGCGGCCCTTCGGACCGAGCGTCGCCTTGACGGCATCGGCGAGCTGGTTCACCCCCCGTAGGATGGACGCCCGTGCCGCTTCGCTATACAACAGTTGCTTTGCCATAGTCTTCCTCCGTTTAGTCTGATCGTCTGGTAATCGGTCGGTTCAGGTGAGTTCAGTGGGTAAAGATACCCAGCACGTCTTCTTCCTTGAGGATGAGGCATTCTTCGTCTTCGATCCGCAGCTTGCTGCCGGAATACTTGTCGAAGAGCACCTGGTCGCCGACCTTGATGTTCTCGACCTTCTTTCCGATGGCCTGCACGATACCCCGCTGCGGCTTTTCCTTGGCGGAGTCGGGCACGTAGATTCCGCCGGAGGTCCGTTCCATCTCCTCGGTGTAGGTGACGAACAGGCGATCACCAAGCGGTTGGAAATTCTTCGCAGCCGACGACTTCTTCTCCTTCGCTTCCGTAGCCATACCCAATCCTCCTTCTGGTAGTGAGCGTCTCGCCCTGATGTACAGTTGTGTGAAAGCTGGAAATTCAGCTCTGACGTGTTACTGCAAGGTCGACCTGCAGAAAACTCGACACATAGATAGCGCTGGACCGAGGCAAGTCAATGGATGAACTATAAAATTATTCTGCGTCCATATGCAATGGGATAATGGTTCATAAATTATTGATTCTCTGTAAAATATTTACAGTTTTCTCTCCGTGAATCAGAAAAATGCCTGTCCGCAGTCGCCAATGTGACCGGCTTGCGACCGAGAGGATGCAGAACGGGCTTGGTTTATGGAGCAGCAGGCGGAGCCGTTCGAGCAAGAAACTCCAATACGTTGCGGGTGATCTGCCGGACAGCCTGGCTGGATCGGTCGGTCCGCAGCTGCGGAACGTTGTAATCGTCGAGTCCCCAGCTCCATTGGATAGTTCCCGCAGCGAACACCCGGGCACCGCTTGGTACTTCGTACAGGGTCATATCACCGTGGACGACCTGTCCGTCCTTTGAATAGGGGGAGTGGGCGAGGATGGTCAAGCCGGCCGGTCCGTTCGGGAAGGCGTGGTCGATTTCGTAACCCAGCAGGCCGGGGAGGCGATGGTCGGTGGGCAACGCTACTCCGGCAAACAACGGGTGTGAGGGCGATGTGATCAGGATATCTCCATCCACCGGCACCGCCCCGTACATGACGCCGAGCAGGTCCTGCTCCGGCCGATTCACCGGCTGGTCGCGCCATTGGACGGTGATCAGGTGGTCGTTCGACGGATCTCCATCCAGCGCCAAGGGATCCTCCTGCAGGGCCGCTTCCTTATAGGCGACCAGGGTTCGGTTCGGCTCGCCCGTGATCCGGCTGGACTCGAACCTGATCTGCCAATAGCAGGTATTGGCGGAGAAGAAACCGAGGCCGATTCCGTGGTTTCGAGCCTCCTCCACATGGCGCCGCATCTCCCATGACCAATATTCATCGTGGCCGACCGAGAGCCAGGCCCTGTGTCCCTTCCAAAAATCTGCCCTGCTGTGCGTGTCGATGTCGGTGCTGTAAGTGACATCGTAGCCTTCGCGTTCCAGCCAGCGGACCATGTTGTATTCCCAGCCGGCGGTCGAGAGGGACCTGGTAGGGTGGATCGACAGGGCTGTCAGGAACTCTCCTGCGCCGGTGCCACTACCGCCGCGGGGATGTTGGCTTGCGGCATAGGGTCGATTGAACGAGACCTTTCTGGCCCATCGCTCCTCAAGGCTGTTCGAGGGATAGGTCGATTTCCCGCCCCAGTTGTTGTAGGCCTGGAAGGTTGTGACGCTGGACTGAAACAGGAAATCGGAAGGGCGGTCGTCTTCCCGGACAACGAAGATGATGTAGCTCTGTTTGCCGCTGGGCCTGCCGGTCAACTTGGCGAGATAGACGCCGCTCAGCCACTCACGCGGATCATTCGCTCGCGTGGCCAGGGTATAGGACACCTGCCAGTCACACTCGATGAGGCCGGTCACAGGGTCGGGAGTCGGCATGGGCTGTTGGATTCCCGGCAGGGTGATGCCGCCTTGGACCAACCTTGCACCGGTGCCTCCGTACCACCCCATGCGGTAGACGTCGACCGTTACGCTCGGGTCGATGCTGTTGATATAGAGGCGCAGTGGCTCACCGCGCTGGATGCCGGTGGCAGAGGCATAGCCTTCGACCTCATGGTCGGCGGGATCGGTCAGCACCCAGTCGGACGTGCCCGGCCGAGCATTCTCCAGGGCGATCGGGGAGGCGGCGTACGAGCGGGCGGGGATGAAAAACGCCACGGCCGCCAGAACCATGGCGGTGGCAGCCTTACATACGAAGGTGGTCAAAGTCCTTGACGTCTTTTTTGATGTAGTCGCGGAGGCGCTTGATGATCCGCGCCTCCAACTGTCTGGTGCGTTCCTTGGTAATGTCGTATTTGGCTCCCATGTCTTCGAGCGTCAGCGGGGTTTCGGATAGGATGCGGTTGCGCAGGATGTCTTCTTCGCGCTCGTCGAGGGTCGTGATGAATTCGGCCAGTTTCCGTCGGAACAGCGACTTGAGTTGTGTGTCGGCCAGTTGCTCGTCCGCCGGCTGGTCATGCGCCGGCAGGATATCCATCAAGGTGCCGTCTTGTTCCGGGCCGAGGGGTTGATCCAGCGACAGTTCCCAGCTGCCCAGCCGCTGGTCCATTTCGATGACATCGCGTTCACGGACATTGAGGCGATCCGCCAACAGTTTGCTGTCCGGCGCGAACCCTTCGCGTTCGAGCTTGGCCTTTTCCTTCTTCAGGTTGTAAAAGAGCTTGCGCTGGTCCTGCGTCGTGCCGACCTTGATCAGGCGGTAGGTGTTCAGCAGGTACCGGAGAATGTAGGCCCGCGCCCACCAGGCCGCATAGGCATAAAACCGGACGTTTTTCGTCGGGTCGAATTTCTTGATGGCCTGCATCAGTCCGACATTGCCTTCCTGGATCAAATCCATATGGTCGGCGCCGGTGTGCAGGTATTCGGACGCAATGGAGACGGAGACCCGCAGGTTGGCCAGGATGAGCTTCACCGCCGCCTCGCGGCTCCCGTGTTGCTGGTATTCCTCGAAGAGGCGAAGCTCTTCTTCCTTGGTGAGGTAGGGGTACCGCCTGACTTCCGTCAGGTATTGCTGGAGGGTGGTGACCGGAACCACCGAGGTGGACAGAGGCGCTTCTTCCGGCTCTTTCGATTCCTGCCGGACTGCCGCGTCATGTTCCTCCGTGACCTCTTTGTCCGTCGGTTCGAGAGGTTCAGGTTCGATCTGGTCTTCGGCCAGGCCTTCGTCGGAGTCCTGCATTTGCTTACGTGGTGCCATGCTGGTCGAAACCGTTCATTGCAAGCTGTGACTATACCAGATGTCGGGTCTCGGGCAACAATGAGTTCACCGGGCCGGCGTGGCTGGTCCCTTGCGTCTCTGAAATTGCGCCTCGTATAGTGCCTCCACGATATGAACATCAGAACCTTAGGCTCCGCCCTGCGCTCGGGACATTGGCCGACGTTGCTCGGCGCCTGGTCGCACCTTACCGTGAGCTTCATGGTGTGGCTGCTCTTCGGGGCGCTGGCCGTGGCGATCAGTGAGGAGCTTCGGCTGACGGCGACCCAACTGAGTGTGCTGGTGGCGCTGCCGCTCCTGAGCGGGGCGCTGCTGCGTGTTGCGGCGGGCTGGTCCTGTGATTGGTATGGCGCGAAGCGGACCGGTCTGCTGGTGTTGGGGCTTCAGCTGGCGGCGGTCTTGTGGGCCGTCCTTGGTGGAACGAGCTACGGCGAACTGCTGGGCATCGGTCTTCTACTGGGCGCCGGGGGGGCGAGTTTTGCCGTCGCCATGCCGGTTGCCAGCCGGGTCTATCCCATGGCCCATCAAGGTTTGATATTGGGGCTGGTCGCGTCCGGCAATATCGGAACGGTGCTGGTCCTCTTGCTGGCTCCACGATGGGAGTCGGCGGTGGGGTGGCATGGGGCCTGCGGCGTCATGGCCGTTCCCGTTCTGATGGCCCTCGGCCTCTATGCGAGGGTGGTGCGGGAAGCGCCTCTCGCAGGTTCCGCGGCAGGTGAAACCTGGTGGCGGGCGGCTTGGGGCCTAGTTCGTGTGCCGTCCGTCTATTGGCTCTGTCTGGTGTACGGCATCACCTTCGGCGGATTTGTCGGGTTGACGAGTTTTCTGCCCGTGCTGTTGCATGAGCAGTACGGCAGTGGTCCGATCGCCGCCGGCTCGATTGCCGCTCTTTGTGGATTGATTGGGAGCCTCATTCGGCCGGTCGGCGGCTATGTAGCGGACCGATGGGGCGGGGTGCCGGTGTTGGTGGGGGTGTTGGTGGCGCTCGCCCTGATGGCTGCGCTGGCGGGATCTCTTCCCCCGCTGGTCTGGGCCGTCGGGTTGTTCGTGGCCGTGATTGCGGTGATGGGGTTTGGCAACGGGGTGGTCTTTCAGATCGTCTCGGAGTGGTTTCCCAAGGATATTGGTCTGGCGTCGGGATTGGTGGGGGCGGCAGGCGGAATCGGCGGGTTTTTCGTGCCCATCTGGTTCGGGCTGCTGCGGGAAAGTATGGGAACCTTCGTGCCGGGATTTGTCGGGTTGGCCGTCGTCAGTGTGCTTGCGGCTGTGACGGTGAGTGCTGCCCTGCGTTGGCGTTCTCGAGCAGTGGCGTAGACCGGGAACACCGGCGGGTTTTTCCATTGACAGGTGTGCTATGAAAAGAGTTAGCTGGGCCACCGACAGAGCGGGACCGGCGTGACGTGCGAAGACCGACCGTCGGTCAGCAGGCGCGCACAACCGAGGGACCATGGCGACACCGTTTAACTCGATTGAAGAGGCGATCAAGGACATCAAGAAGGGGAAGTTCGTCATCCTGGTCGATGACGAAGATCGCGAAAATGAGGGCGACCTCGTCATGGCGGCCGGCAAGGTGACCCCACAGGCCATCAACTTCATGGCGAGGCATGCGCGCGGCTTGATCTGCCTGGCGCTCACACCGGAACGGGTGGAGGAGTTGCAGTTGCCGCCGCAGGCAGTGGAGAACACGGCCACGTTCGGCACGGCCTTCACGGTTTCAATCGATGCCCGCAAGGGGATTACGACCGGGATTTCCGCCGCTGATCGCGCCACCACCATCCATGTCGCGATCGATCCCCATTCCAAACCGGTGGATCTGGCGCGCCCCGGTCATATTTTTCCGCTCAAGTCGCAAGTCGGCGGTGTGCTCAGGCGTGCGGGGCAGACCGAAGGGTCGGTGGACCTTGCGCGATTGGCCGGGCTCTATCCCGCGGGTGTCATCTGCGAAATCATGAACGAGGACGGCACGATGGCCCGCGTGCCGGAATTGACCAAATTCGCCAAGCAACACAAGTTGAAGCTGGTGACGATCAAGGCCTTGATCGAGTACCGCATGCATCGTGAAACGTTTGTGCGCCGGGCGGCCAGCGCCTTACTGCCCACCTCGTTCGGCGACTTCGAAGCGATCGCCTTCGAAAGTGAAATCGACGGGGCGACGCACATTGCGCTGGTGAAGGGGCGGGTGGATGAGGGACCGACGCTCGTGCGGGTCCATTCCGGCTGCCTGACGGCCGATGCGCTGGGATCGTTGCGTTGCGATTGCCGCGAGCAACTCCACCGTGCGATGGAGATCATCCAGAAGGACGGCCGCGGCGTCCTGCTCTATCTCAATCAGGAGGGGCGCGGGATCGGTCTGCTGAACAAGATCAAAGCCTATGGCCTGCAGGATCAGGGCAGCGATACCGTCGAAGCGAACCTCCAGCTCGGCTTCAAGGCCGATCTGCGGGACTATGGTGTCGGCGCCCAGATTCTGGTGCAGCTCGGGTTGCACCGCATCCGCCTGATCACCAACAATCCGCGCAAGATCGTCGGCATCGAAGGCTACGGACTGAAGGTCGTCGAACGGGTACCGATCGAGATCCCTCCGCGCACCCACAACGAAAAATATCTCCGCACGAAGAAGTCCAAGCTTGGCCACATCCTGAAAAAAGTATAACGGCTGCTGAAAATGGCCATCAGCGTCGTTCTCGGCTCGAAAAGATCCGAGACATATCCCGCCCTCATTCCAGACATCGCGCCCAAAACGTATAGCCATTTGAGACCGATTCCAGGTATGATCGCGCCTCTTTCACCATCGCATCGAAGGTCCATGAGACGGCCGAGCCGTCGCGCAATCCGATGAAACTCCGCAAAGGATCCCATGAGGCGACGGGTCTGACCTTCGGCATCGTCGCAAGCAAATTCAATAAGTTCGTGACCAGCCGGCTCCTGGCGGAATGTGTGAGGGCCTTGACCAAGGCGGGCGCGGCAGACGAGGCGATCGAGGTGGTGCGGGTGCCGGGCGCCTTCGAAATTCCTCTGGTGGCCCGCCGGCTCGCCCGTTCCGGTCGATTCGATGCGATCATCTGTCTCGGCGCCGTCATCCGCGGCGATACGCCCCATTTCGAATACATCAGCACCGAAGTCAGTCGTGGCATCCTGCAGGCTTCCATGGAGACGAATGTGCCGATGGTGTTCGGCGTCTTGACGACCGATACGGTGGCGCAGGCGATCGAGCGCGCGGACCCGGCGAAGATGAATCGCGGCGCCGATGCGGCGAAAACGGCAATCGAAATGGCGAACGTGATGCGCATGCTTGGCAAGGAAGAAAGCGGGGAGGTGTCGCCGCCGCTCACCGCTCCAGGACGTACCGGGCGGGGCGCTGTGAGGCAGAAGCGCTGATCGGCATTGTCCTATGGCCTCTCGACATCAAGCCCGTGAACGGGCGGTACAGATTCTCTTTCAATACGACATCCACGGCCAAGCCGGGCCGTGGCTGGATGATTTTTGGGTCCAGTATCCCCTGACGGAAGAACTGCGTACGTTCGCGGAACGGCTGGTCGCCGGCGTCCAGACCGGCAAGAAGGAGCTGGATGCGCTGATCGGCACCTATGCGACCAATTGGAAAATCAGCCGCATGCCGATCATCGATCGCAATATTCTGCGTATGGCCTGCTTTGAATTGTTGCACGTCCCTGAGGTGCCGGCCAAGGTCACGTTGAACGAGGCGATCGAACTGGCCAAGAGTTTCGGCGACGACGAAGCGTCGAAATTCGTGAACGGGATCCTCGATAAGGTGCTCAGTTCCGATGCCCGCCTGGAGCGGAAACGCGCCTTTCCAGAACTGCCGGTGGTGGGCAATGGGGGCAACGTGAACCGTGAAGCGTGAAGGAAGAACTCTTTCCCACTTGACTCGCACGAGAGACGTTTCACGCGATACGAGATACTCACGACGAGACCAACATGATTGACCGTTACACCCGTCCCAGGATGAGCGCCGTCTGGGACCTCAAACACAAGTACGAGATCTGGCTCGAGGTCGAATTGCAAGCCTGCGCCGCGTTCGAGCGTGACGGGCAGGTGCCGCGGGGAACCAGCGCCCGCATCCGCGAGAAGGCCAAGATCGACGTGGCGCGCATCGCCGAAATCGAGAAGGTGACGAAACATGATGTGATCGCCTTTCTCGAATCGCTCGTCGATTCCGTGGGGCCGGAACATCGGTTCCTCCACATGGGTCTGACCTCCTCGGACATCGTCGACACGTCGCTGGCGGTGCAGATGACCGAAGCGCTCGACCTGATCCTCGAAGATCTCGACGAGTTGATCGCCGTGCTGAAGAAGCGGGCGTTCGAACATCGCCGGACGGTGATGGTGGGTCGGTCGCACGGTATCCACGGCGAGCCGGTGTCGTTCGGATTCAAATTGGCGATCTGGTATGAAGAAGCCTGCCGGCACCGGACCAGGCTCCAAGCGGCCAGAAAAGACATTGCCGTCGGCAAACTGTCGGGGGCCATGGGGACGTTCGCGCATCAAGGTCCGGATATCGAAGAATATGTCTGCGCCAAGCTGGGGCTCACGTCGGACCCGGTCTCGAATCAAGTGGTGCAACGTGACCGGCATGCGGCCTATGTCTCGGCGCTGGCGCTGGTGGCGGCCAGCGTCGAAAAAATCGCGACGGAGATACGCCACCTCCAGCGGACGGAGGTGTTGGAGGCGGAGGAATATTTCTCCGAGGGGCAGAAGGGCTCGTCGGCCATGCCGCACAAACGCAACCCGATCGCGTCGGAAAATCTCTGCGGCCTGGCCCGCCTGGTGCGCGGCAACAGTGTGGCAGCCCTTGAAAACGTGGCCCTGTGGCACGAGCGCGACATCAGCCATTCCTCCGTCGAACGGGTGATCATGCCGGACAGCACGATCCTGGTCGATTACATGTTGGCCCGCGTGACCGACGTGGTGAAAAACCTGATCGTCTATCCTGAGCGCATGAAGCGAAACCTGGAATTGACCGGAGGGTTGGTCTATTCACAGCGATTGCTGCTGGCGCTCATCGAGAAGGGCGCGCAGCGCAAGGAATCCTACGAAGCGGTCCAGCGCAATGCCATGACCGCCTGGAAGGGCGGGGTCGGGTTCAAGGAACTCGTGGGGAAGGACCCATTCATCACCGCACATTTGACGGCCGGCGAGATTGCGGCCTGTTTCGATCCCACCTATTACCTGCGGCATCTCGACCAGGTCTTTCGCCGCGTGTTCGGGAGCGACGCAGGGACATCGACTCGACGGCGGAGGAGGCAGGCATGAACCCTTGGTCGGTCGTGAGGATGGCGCTGGTGATCGGTCTGCTGGTGACGGCGACGGCTTGGCCGGCGCGCGCGAATGAGCGGGACAAATTACTCACGGAGCCCGGTGTCTACGGCACGTTCGCCGCATTCCAAATGGATCACGACTGGTGGGACCTCACCGGGGAGGCGCGTGTGATCGCGGTGTCGGAGGCCAAGGGGTTGATTGAGCAGTTCTCGAATAAGATCGTGATCGAGTCGTATCTGCTCCGCGGGCTGTCCGACCATGCCGATTTCATGTTCAGGTTGCATGCCCGCGCCCTGTCCGACAGCCAGCAGTTTCTGGCCTCGCTGTTGGGAACTCGGTTCGGGCGGCATCTCGTTGCAACCAGCTATTTCCATGGCCTGACGAAAAAGGCCGCCTATGTGCCGGAGTTCCCCGAACAGATGAAGAAGGACCTGCAGGCGCCGAGCGAGGCCGGGACAAAATCCTATGCGATCGTGATTCCGATCAGAAAAGATGCCGAATGGTGGACCCTCGATCAGGACACGCGCATGGCAATGATGCAGGAGCATACCGGGGCGGCGCTTCCCTACATGCCCGTCGTAAAACGGAAGCTATACCATTCCAGCGGCCTGGACGACTTCGACTTCATCACCTACTTCGAAACGGAGAAGCTGGAGGAGTTTCAGAGCCTGATCCGCGCGCTCGAACAGGTGAAGGAGTTTCGCCACAATCGGCGATTCGGGCATCCGACATTGTTGGGCACGGTCAGACCGCTCGACGATATTCTCGAAATGTTCGCACGGTAGCGGAGGAGAGTGATGACTGGCGAACCCACAGGCACGATGATCTATGAGGGCAAGGCCAAGAAAATTTTCACGACCGATCGGCCCGACCAGGTGTTGCAGTATTTTAAGGATGACGCGACGGCGTTCAATGCGCAGAAGCGCGGAACCATTGTCGAGAAGGGTGTGGTCAACAACAAGGTGTCGGAGCGGCTGTTCCGGCTCTTGGAGCAACAGGGGATTCCGACGCACTTCATCGACCGCGTGAGCGACCGCGAGATGCTTACCAAGAAGGTGACGATCGTGCCGGTCGAGGTGGTGGTGCGGAACGTCGTCGCGGGGAGTCTTGCCAAGCGGCTCGGACTCAAGGAAGGGGTTGCCATCGAGCCCGAGATCATCGAGTTTTATTACAAGGACGATGCGCTCGGCGATCCGTTGGTGAACGACGATCACCTCCGCCTGTTGAACGTGGCGACGCCGGCCGTGCTGCGGGAGATGCGTGAACTGGGCAGGAAGATCAACGCGGTGTTGCTGCCGTTCTTCAAGGAACGTCGCATGATCCTGGTCGATTTCAAGCTGGAGTTCGGCGTCTTTCACAATCGGCTTATCCTGGCCGACGAAATTTCTCCCGACACCTGCCGATTTTGGGATCAGACTACGAAGGAGTCGATGGATAAGGATCGGTTCAGGAAGGATTTGGGGAAGATCGAGGAGGCGTATCAGGAGGTGTTGAAGCGGGTGTGCGGATAGGGGACAGTAGGGCTGCCTTCTTTGCTCGCGCAACGCGCGGCCTCAGAAGGGTACGAGAGAGTTGCCAGACCGTCCTTCTTGCTCGCAGAACGCGCACGAGAAACCGGTGCTCGTTCGATGCGCGCAGTGAAGAATAGTCTGGCAACTCCCTCAGCAAGAAGGTGTACAGTCGGAAACGGTCAAAAGTGGCCCTCGTTGGACGAGCGCAGGAGAAGGCAACCCTACCATCCCCTTTTCGCCTCCTCCTGGTTGTTTGGGACAGGGGAGTAAAAGAGAAGAGAGGGAGCGTGAACCGGTTTCTGCAGTTGTTTTTGAACTATGGCCTGGTGGCGGCGATTGTGGTGTGGGCCGCCACGGTGGCCTTGATGGCCTACCACCTCAAGGAGTCGCCCTGGCGTTGGGCCTTTGTCCTGTTGTCGCTGGCAGGGTTGGGGACGGTCTGGGCAATCTTTCAGATTCGCAAATACGTGAAGAGGGTAACCAAGGAGCAGCAGGAAGTGGGGAAGGCACAATGAAGGCCAAGATTCATGTGACGCTGAAGCAGGGGATTCTCGATCCGCAGGGCAAGGCGATCGAGCATGCGCTGGACTCGCTCGGGTTCAAGAACGCGGCGAATGTGCGGGTGGGCAAATATATGGAAGTGGATGTGAATGAAACGGACAGGGCCAAGGCCGAGTCGCAAGTGAAGGCCATGTGCGAGAAGTTGCTGGCGAATACGGTGATTGAGGAATATCGGTACGAGTTGCAATAGGTTCAGGACGGGGCGGCGGGGCTTGGCTCCTTGCTCGCAGAACGCGCACGATAAATCAGTGCTCGTTCCATGCGCGCAGTAGAGCCAAGCCCCGCCACCCCGTCAATGTGCATTGCAGCTCAGGATGAGTGGGGGATGGAAAAGCAAAGATGAAAATCGGCGTGGTGGTGTTTCCCGGCAGCAATTGCGATCACGACTGCCAGTACATCTTCAAGGAAGTGTTGGGCCAGTATGTGGAGATGATCTGGCACAAGGAGACTCTGCTGGCAGGGCTCGACGCGATCCTGTTGCCGGGCGGGTTTTCCTACGGGGACTATTTGCGGACCGGCGCCATCGCGCGCTTCTCCCCGGTCATGGGCGCGGTGAAGGAGTTTGCCCACAAAGGCGGACTGGTGATCGGCATCTGCAACGGTTTTCAAATTCTCTTGGAAGCCGGCCTGCTGCCAGGCGTGATGCTGCGGAATACCTCGCTGAATTTTATCTGCAAAGATGTCTATGTGAAGGTGGAAAATGCCGCGACCAGTTTCACGAATCGTTGTGAGTCCGGCCAGGTGCTGAAGATTCCCATTGCCCATGCCGACGGCAACTACTATACCGATCCGGTCACGCTCGCCGGCATCAAGGCCAATGCGCAGGTGATTTTCCGCTACTGCACGGTCGAGGGCAAGGTGACGCCGGAGACCAATCCGAACGGCTCGCTGGACAACATCGCCGGGATCATGAATGCCGCCGGCAACGTGTTGGGCCTGATGCCGCATCCGGAGCGCAGTGCGGAGACATTACTGGGCAACGAAGACGGCCGGCTGATTTTTCTGTCGATGCTGGAAACTCTGAAGAAAGCCAAGTTGCAGCCGGTTACCGGATAACCAAAAGGAGGGTTCGATGAGTACGCCCAAGGAAGAAGTCCGAAAACTTCTTGAGAGGCTGCCTGACGAAGCCTCCTATGAGGACATTCAGTACCACATCTATGTCCGGGAGAAGATTGAGCGAGGGCTTCGGGATATCAAAGAGGGGAGAGTGCTCACTCAGAAAGAAGTTGAGCGACGGGCTTCGAAGTGGCTCAGAAAGGTCAAGCGGGCAAGGACAGAAATAGTGGGAATAAAAACGTGATGGCCAGGGCCTGCCCTGCTCAACACTCCGGCTCGGTCGCACTCAACCTCACTGCTCGGCTGCGCAACTCGTTCCGTTCCAAGCAACGCTCGAACGGAACTTCGAACAGTGCTCGCCGTCCGCCAGGCGGATCGCAGCCGTTCGGCAAGTGCATTATGCCGAGCCTCCGTGTGATTCGCGATGCAGACCTTGGCCGTCACCGTGGGTTTGTTTAAGAGCAAAGAAAAATGAAGATGGGACTCGTTTCTGCTGCCAATTCTGCTCACGGTAACATGACTCCATCAAGTATGAAGCAGTCGGAAAAAACAGATTGCGCATAGGTGATTGACTGTGTCCCCTATGTTAAGGCCATCAATCACCTTGGGAATTCCTGGAGATCCATACACACTATTTTATGACTACGATCAGATTGAAGGAAAAAAGCTTGGGTCACTCACTTCGGATCAGAAAGTGATTTGGTTCCGTGAGCGGTTAAATATGACGCATATGGAACCATTGAGACGAATTTGGAAAGATTCCGAGGTTTTTGAAAAATTGCTTCACTCGAAGCTAGATCCCAACGCCCGTTGTTCCTTCTCCATAGCGGCCATGGCATTAATGTTAGGTGTCGTGGAGGCGTTGGGAACGTTCAGGAATCCTGTAATCTCAAGGTCAAATAGCAAGAGCAAGAATAAGAAGGCGTTCCTTGAATTCCTGACTAACCATATGGGGCAGTGGAATGTTGTTGCGCCAAACACAACAGCATCTGTAGCGGATATTCTTTGGAAGTCCTTCAGAAATGGCATCACCCACGACTTACGCGTCGATCAGGTAAGTGGAGCTGACCAACTTTGGGGAAGCTTGGAGTTTCAAGAGAATTTCTCTGACCCGGCTAATACTAGGTTTGAAAAATATGGCAACCTGCTTCGGATATGTCCTCTTGCATTCTTTAAGGACCTTGACGGAGCAGTAAAAGAGTACTTTGGACAACTTTCGTCCAATACCAATTTGCTGAAAAGTTTTCAGAGTAGGTTTGACGAGGTGTATCCGTCCCAGTCAGCCCACTTGTCCGGTTAAAATCGTAAATTGCACACGAGCAGGAATATTTCCTTTATGAACGCACCAGTCATCACCAAAGCCATCCTCGACCAGCATAAGCTGAGCGAGGAGGAATATAAGAAAATTCTGGAGATTCTTGGACGCGAGCCGAACTGGACCGAGCTGGGCATGTTCTCCGCCATGTGGAGCGAACATTGCTCCTACAAAAGCTCGCGCATTCATTTGAAGAAGCTGCCGACGACGGGGCCGCGCGTGGTGCAGGGGCCGGGGGAGAATGCCGGGGCGGTGGATATCGGAGACGGCCTTTGCGCGGTCTTCAAGATGGAGTCGCACAACCATCCCTCCTTCATCGAGCCCTATCAAGGCGCGGCGACCGGGGTCGGCGGGATTCTACGCGATATCTTCACGATGGGCGCGAGGCCGATCGCGCTGTTGAACTCGCTGCGCTTCGGCGGATTGGACAATGCAAACACCCGCCATCTGCTCAAAGGCGTCGTGTCGGGCATCGCCGGTTATGGCAATTGCATGGGTGTGCCGACGGTGGGCGGCGAAATCGTCTTCAACGACATCTATGCGCTGAATCCCTTGGTCAATGTGTTCTGCCTGGGGATTGCGCGGAAGGACAAGATTTTTCTCGGCAAGGCGGCGGGGGTCGGCAATCCGGTGATCTATGTCGGCTCGAAGACCGGGCGGGACGGGATTCACGGCGCGACGATGGCCTCGGATTCGTTCGATGAAGAAGCGGTGCAGAAACGGCCCACGGTGCAGGTCGGCGATCCCTTCACTGAAAAGCTCCTGCTGGAAGCCTGCTTGGAACTGATGTCCGGTGACTTACTGGTCGGCATTCAAGACATGGGCGCCGCGGGGCTGACGAGTTCGGCCTGTGAGATGGCGTCGCGCGAAGGGACCGGTGTGGAACTGGAGTTGGCCCATGTGCCGCGCCGTGAGCCGGGCATGACGCCTTACGAGATCATGCTCTCCGAGTCGCAGGAGCGCATGTTGATGGTGGCCAAGGCAGGCAGGGAAGACGAGGTCATCAAGATTTGCAAGAAGTGGGATCTGGATGTGGCGGTGATCGGGCGGGTGACCGATACGGGCAAGGTCCTCCTCAAAGACAACGGCCAAGTGGTGGCCGAGGTTCCCGCCAAGGCACTCGCCGACGAGGGCCCACGTTATGACAGGCCCAGTTCGCCGCCTGCCTATCAGGAGATGCTGCAGGCGTTGAATTATGACGCGCTGCCCGACGTGAAGGATGCGAATGCGGCGCTGCTCGCGCTCTTGGACTCACCGACCATCGCCAGCAAGCGGTGGGTTTACGAACAGTACGACCACATGGTGCGCACGAATACGATGGTGCGGCCCGGGTCGGATGCGGCGGTGTTGCGGGTGAAGGGAACGAATAAGGCCCTGGCGCTGTCGGTCGATTGCAACGGGCGCTATTGCCTGCTGAATCCCTATGAAGGCGCCAAGATCGCCATTGCGGAATGTGCGCGCAACCTCGCCTGCTCGGGGGCGGAGCCGATCGGAGTAACCGACTGTCTGAACTTCGGTAATCCGCAGCGCCCTGAGGTCATGTGGCAGTTCGTGCTTGCCATCGAAGGACTGAAGGACGCCTGTGAGGCCCTGAACGTGCCCATCGTGAGCGGCAACGTGAGTCTGTACAATGAAACGAACGACCTGTCGATTTATCCCACACCGATGGTCGGGATGGTCGGCTTGATCGAGCCGGCCGACCGTGCGGTCACGCAGTGGTTCAAGCAGAGCGGTGATGCGATCATCCTCCTGGGCAAGACGCGTGAAGATCTTGGGGGGACGGAATATCTCAAAGTATTGCACCATCGCGAACAGGGCTCGCCGCCCTTGCTGAACCTTGAGGTTGAGAAGGCGGTGCAGGCCTGTACGGTCCGACTCATTCGAGAGGGATTGGTGCAGTCGGCCCATGACTGTTCCGATGGAGGATTGGCCGTCGCCTTGACGGAATGTTGTATCTCCGGTCCGGACGAACGACTGGGCGCTGTGGTAAAATTATCGGTCGACGGCCTTCGGCGAGATGCGTTGCTCTTTGGGGAAAGCCAGTCACGAATCCTGCTCTCGGTGCGACCCGAAGAGGCTGAACGAGTGCTCAACCTGGCCTGGGATGCCGCTGTGCATGCCGCACGGATCGGGACCGTCGGAGGTGATCGATTGGTGATGCAGGTGGAAGGTGATCAACGTACGGCAGGCTGCACCGTCGATCTCGAATTGACGACATTGTATGATCGATGGGCGATGGCGATTCCCCGGGCGCTGGGTCAGGACTAGGACAGACACGTCATGGCCAAAGAATTGCCGCTGATTTCTCCCGACAAATTTCACGACGAGTGTGCCGTCTTCGGTATCTATGGCCATAAGGAAGCGGCCAACCTCGCCTACCTGGGTCTCTACGCGCTCCAACATCGCGGACAGGAAGCCTCAGGAATCGTCTCGAACGACGGCGAACACTTTCACATCGAAAAAGGGCAAGGCCTCGTCGCCGACATTTTCTCCCAACAGGCCTTGGCGCGGCTCCCTGGAACGATGGCGATCGGCCACAACCGCTACTCGACGGCGGGCGGCGCGGGGCTCAAGAATGTGCAACCCTTGAGCGTCAACTTCGCCTTCGGCAACCTCGCCGTGGCGCACAACGGCAACCTCATCAATGCCACGATGCTCCGCAGCGAGCTGGAAGCCTACGGCGCCATTTTTCAATCGACTTCCGATACGGAAGTCATCATCCATCTCATCGCCCATTCGCGGGCCGATACATTGCTCGACCGCGTGATCGATTCCCTGAGCCAGGTCCGCGGCGCGTTTTCGGTGGTGCTGATGACCGATCAAGGCATTGTGGCGGCGCGCGACCCCCATGGATTCCGCCCGCTTTGTTTGGGACGTTTCCGTGATGCCTGGATCGTGGCGTCCGAAAGTTGCGCGTTCGATTTGTTGGACGCCGAATACGTGCGGGAGATCGAACCCGGTGAGTTGGTCGTGCTGGATCACGAGGGCGTCAAGAGCTATAAGCCGTTCGTACCGACCAAACCTGCCATGTGTGTCTTCGAGTACGTCTATTTCGCCCGTCCGGACAGTCGCATTTTCGGAGGCAGCGCCGTGTATGCCATCCGGAAAGCGTTCGGACGTCAATTGGCCCAAGAATCCTGGGTACCGGCGGATATCGTCATCCCGGTGCCGGATTCCGGAGTGCCGGCGGCCTTGGGTTACGCAGAAGGATCAGGGGTTCCCTTCGAAACCGGACTCATTCGGAACCACTACGTCGGGCGTACGTTCATCGAACCGGAACAATCGATTCGCCATTTCGGTGTGAAGGTGAAGCTCAACGCCGTTCCCGAAGTCCTCAAGGGCAAACGCGTCGTCGTCGTGGACGATTCGCTGGTTCGCGGGACGACGAGTCGAAAGATCGTCAAGATGTTGCGCCATGCCGGAGCCAAGGAAGTGCACATGCGGATCAGTTCTCCGCCGATTCAGTCGCCTTGCTTTTACGGGATCGATACGCCGACCAAGAAAGAGCTGATCGCCTCCAGCCATACCACGGAAGAAATCCGCAAATACATCACCGCCGACAGTCTGGCTTACTTGAGCCTGGAAGGGATGTTGAAAGCTTCTCCCGGCAGCCCGGGGCAGTATTGCAATGCCTGTTTCACCGAGCAGTACCCCATCTCCTTTACCCGCGCGGAAGAACTCCAATTGGGACTTTTCGAATCCTCGCGCTGAATCTTCCCTGCCGGTTCTTTTGTCTGTAGGAAGGTCGGATCGTCAGGACTTCTCGATGCGCCTTGCTACACTGGCCGACGTGGCCCAGGTCGGGAAATATCGGTTGATCATCCGCACCAGAGGAGTAGTGCAGTCGATCCGTCTTGCGTTGCACCATGGTAAGCCTTCCTCGGTTGTTGAACTGGTTGACCGGTAAACCGGTCGCGAGGAGCTTGGCTCAAGGGAAACTGTTTTTTGCGTGACTTGACACTCTATCGGTTTGCCCGCTGATATGGCCTCCCGGTACAATTCCGCTGCGGGGTGATGAAGCTCAACCAGCAGCTTGAAGGCCATATCTGGTTGATGTTGGACGGGCAGGAGTTTCTGGAGCCCTCTCCATACTGGCGATCCTTCGCCGTGACGGTCGCATTTCCCCATACTCCTTTGACTCATACCGCTCAGCCGTCCGGTTTCCCGGAAGTCTGATTCCTCGCGCTCCCGTTCGTTTCCCGTCACATTCTCTGCTCGCCGTCGTTTTCGTTCGTGTGCAAGCCAGGCAGAAGTCAGGGCTCCCCCAAAGGGAGGTGTCGTCCAACCTCACTGGGAATAGAGAAAAGGGCCGCCACGACGATACCTTCGCCGCTGCATGGCGACGATCAAGGGCATCGATCTTCCGGCGATCGAAGCTAATTAGAGAACATCTGAATCGGGAGGTTCCCATGGCTGTCACAACTCACCTGCGGAGTGTGCGCACTGGCTCCTTGTCCTCCCGCGTGGTCTGGAGTTGCAGTGGTTGGTAACGCCGCTCATGGAGAGTCGGCAAGCGAAGGCGGAGAACTGACATGGGACAGCAATTGAAGTCGATGGCCACGGGCTGGAAGCTCTCTCATCTCTTGCGCCTGTCGCCTAAGGGAACGGGACCATCATTCGGTCTGTCCCAGATGCACCGTGAGGGACGCCTGCTCGTGCTCTGTGCTCGAACGACGATGAACGAATTTATTCGGGTGGAAGTGGCGGACCTGGCCGGTGAGATTGCCGATTGGGAATTGGTCTGGCGACTATCGAAGGATCACGGAGTGGCGCCGCTGGTATACCGCAATCTGGTTGCGATTTGTCCGGCAGAGGTGCCTTCCACCGTTCACGAGGCCTTTCGCAGGCACATTCAGGCGAACGCACTGCTGAACACATTGCAGGCTAAAGAACTCGTGGCGGTGCTCGATGCGTTGGCGGCGAAGGGAGTCCATGCCATTCCCTTCAAAGGCGTGACGCTTGCCCAGACCGCCTACGGCGATCTCGGTTTGCGTGAATGTGCCGACTTGGATTTGATCGTCGATCGAGGGTCGATTCCTCAGGCCAGGCAGGTGCTGTGGTCGCAGGGGTACCAACTTACCAGCCAGGATATGGGGGAGGGCCAGGAGTCCGATGAGCCCTGTCATTTTTTTCAAAAAAAGAACGGCATTGTCGCCGTGGATCTCCAGTGGATCATGGCCCGCCGCCATTTCGGGTTCCGTCTCGATCGAAGCGTGTTTTGGAGTCGATTGAAGCCGGTTCACCTACCCGCCAAAACGGTGATGGGACTCTGTCCGGAAGATCTGTTGATTCTTCTCTGTGTGCATGGATCGAAACAGGCATGGGGACAGTTGAAGTGGATCTGCGATGTGGCCGAATTGGTGCGTCGACGTCAGGCATTGGATTGGAGCCGTGTGTTGTTCCAGGCCGATGAATGGGGTTGTCGTCGGCTTGTGTTGTTGGGCCTGGCGATGGCCAAAAGTTTGTTCGACATCGTGCTGTCTCGTGCCGTACTTCGAGAGATTGACGAGGATCCGGATATTCCTGTGCTCGTGCAGTACATGCCGAAACAGCTGTTGAAGAATCCCTGGCAGGGCATCGATGAAGACTGTGTGGAAGCCCTGTACTTTACGCTCAAAGATTCTCGTCGGGAACGGTGGAAGTTTGGTCTGGCCCTGTGCCGGACCGAGGCGAGGGTGATCGCCAGGCCGTTGCCCTGGTTCCGGTTCCAGCGGAGGCTTCGCATGCTGGTTGCTTGCCTCAAGCCGTTCCATAGGATTGCGGTGAAGTATGTTCCGTCCGTTCGTATACGTCGGGCCGTCGTGCGTTGGTTGCAGAGTCCCGGTTGACGGCTGGTTCCCACCACGAAGGGCAGGTCTTCGTCAATGTCTAATTTTTACCCAGCCTGAGTGGTTGCTCCCGAAAAAATTCGCGTGCTAGGATGGCTCCAATAATAAGGCTGTCGACGGATGACGACCGGCCTTGGATCGGCGCAGTTTCCTCATGCGATTGTTCGTCTTCAGGAAGGAGGCTCCGATGAAACGAGTTCTGCTGGCTGGTGCCATTCTCCTGGCACCCTTGTGGGCGACCCAACTTCTCTTGGCCGCAGGATTTTTCAAGGTGGGTGAAAGGGCCCCGACCTTTGCCCTGACGTCGGTCACGGGTGATGCCGTTTCGCTTGATCACTTGAAAGGGAAGGTGGTCGTACTGGGACTCTTCCATATCTGTGATCCCTGCATGGTGCAAGGGACCAATTTGCAAAAGGTTCATGAAGCCATGGTCGGTAAAAACGTCGCGGTTGTCGGCATCAATTCATCGGGGAATTCCAAACGGGACGTCGGTGAGTTTTTGAGCGCATTTCCGGTTAAAGTGACCTATCCCTACCTGCTCGACCCGAACAAGACCACCGATAAGCTGTACGGCGGCGGGAAGTTCATTCCCAACGTCTATGTGATCGACCAGCAGGGTGTGATCAAGTGGCAACGGGTGGGCAATATGGAACTGGCCGGCGCCGAGGTGATCATCCAAGAAGTGGAAAAATTGTTGGCCTCTGCGCCTGCCGCGGGCGCCGGATCTATGTAATCGGGAGAAGAGGTTCTATGGACGAGTGGGACGAGGGCAAGCAGAAGTTTCTTGAAGTGGTTCGGGGCATTGACGGGGCCGTTGAGGTGGTGATTCCGACGAAGCCGACGAACAGCATGTTTCTCATTTCCCTGACGAAGGGCCCGAATCGGAAATTCATCACCGTGCCGGAAGACGACATTATCGATTTGCCCACGGAGACCGGAATACGCAGCAGGGTCACAAAGACCGTCCAGGATGCGGTGGCAGGTCTCTAATTCCGAAAGGCTGAGGTACAGGACGTGAAAGCGCTTCTCCCCGGGATCTGGCAATGGTCCTGGTACTCCGAAGAGAAACAGCTCGACTTTAACGGATTGTTTCTTCACGTCGGCGAGCACAAGATCGTCATAGATCCTCCGCCGATGACGGCCGAAGCCGGCACGTTCATTCGCCGCCAGGGTGCCCCGGATTACATCATCGTCACTAATCGCGACCATGTCCGCGAGGCGGCGACCTATCAGACTGAATTCCGTTGCCAGTTGCAGGTGCCGGACAACGATGCCCCACAAATGGATCTGAAGCCGACCAAGACCTTCAAGGACGGCGAGCTTTTACCCGGCGGCATTTGGGTGATTCAGCTCACGGATCAGAAATCTCCCGGTGAATCGGCCTTGTTCATTCAACAGGGGAACGGAGTGCTGATCGTCGGTGATGCGCTCATCGGCAAGCCGGCTGGTGCGTTGAGTCTCCTGGCACCGGAAAAATACAGTGATGCGGCAAAGGCGAAGGAGGGGCTCAGGCGTTTGTTGAAATATAACTTCGACTCGATTCTTGTCGGCGACGGCGCGAGCATTCTCACCGGAGCGAAACAAGCGGTGGAGCGCGCGCTGCAGGCGTAGGACACGATGCCTCTTCGAAACGGACTCTCAGAAGAACTCAACCGCCAGGGCAACGAACATTTTGCGCGCGGGCATTACACGGATGCCTATGCCTGTTACGCCAAAGCCTTGGAGTGTGACCGTTTGACGGGCGATCAGCGGGCGTTGAGCGCCACTCTGGGTAACCTCGGCAACATTTGTGCGGTGAGCGGTCGTCGCGAGGCGGCGCAGAATTATTATCAAGAGGTGTTGGAGTTGCAGAAAGTGCTGGGCGACGAAAAGGGCATCGGCACGACCTTGGCCAATCTGGGGAATCTCCGCGCCGACGCCGGTGAATGGGATCGCGCCAGGGCCTATTACCTCGAGGCGCTCGACATCATGAGCCGCGTGCATGACGAAATGGGGAAGGCGGTATTGTTCTCGGATTTGGGGTTGGTGGCGCGTGAGACCGGGCAATTCGACGAAGCCATCCGTCACTACGAACAGTCCTTGGTGCTGATGCGCCGCCTCAACAATCAGGGCGGCGTGGCCGATGCGTGGCGGATGATGGGGCGAACCTTCGCCATCCAAAAACGCTATGATGATGCCATCGCCTGCTGCCATACCAGCCAGTCGATCGCCGAGCGGAACCGTGATGAATTGCGTACCGGGGGAGCCCGGTATGTGTTGGCGCAATGTTATGAAGACCTGGGTCAATTGAAGATGGCGCTTGATTTGTTGGAGCAGGTCGTGCGTATGGACCGTAAGTATGATCTTCCAAAGCTGGCCGAAAATACCGCGCGGCTTGAACTGCTTCGCGCCCGGCTGGCGGCAGAGGAGCCGGCTCCCCAACCCCGGCAGTCTCACGCATGAATACCGCCGCCCTTCCGTCATGGGACCAGACGAGGTCCCGTCTGCTTGCGACCGTCCCGCAATTTTATGAACTGGAACCGGGTGGAGCCCTCGCTCTCGATCTCGGGGACGACGGGTGGTTGCTGGAGGTCCGGCCGGACGGGCAACTCCTCTGTCAGCACGGAATCGCCATGGATGATGTGAAGAGCCTGATGTGCGACGGGACGACGGAGGATCTTGGAACCGACGAAGTGGCGAAGCAGGCGAAGTATTTTCTTGGTCCGGCAGTGTCCAAAATGCGACCGGCCCTCCTCAAGGCCGGTTTCGCGGAACAGACGGATATGAATGACGACTATGTCGCCATTACCTTCCTCAAGGGGCTGGACTTTCAGCGGCCTGACGAGGTCATGGCCTCCGTGCGTTGGTGTCAGAACCTCTTCAGCAACCGGGCCTAGCACGAAGTGGATGGCACCGGCCTGTTCGTGACAGCCTCTCCCATCACCAACATCGAATCCTTCCGCGATGTGTTGGTGGCCTATCGGTTGCCCCGGGTCATTCTGACCGCGCTTGAATTGGATCTCTTCACCACGCTGGCCGGTCGAACCAGGACGGTTGCACAGTTGGCCCGGATCCTCGACGTGAGCGAACGCGGGCTGGACATCCTCTGCCGGAATCTTGCGACCTGTGGACTGTTGAAGAAACGTGGAGGAGCCTATTGCAACAGTCCCTTCGCTGCGATGGGGTTGAATGCGAAGCATCCCAAGTATCGGGGCGCCTATGTAGACTTGCTGAAGAATCAGTGGGCGGATTGGTCGAAACTGACTGAGACCGTGCGAAGCGGGCGGCCCGTCGATCATGATGAACCGGAAGCACAAGGGTATCGACGGCAGTTTACCTGGGCCATGCACCATCGCTCCATCGATGTGGCAGCCAGAATCGCAGGACAGATGGATTTGAGCCGGGCGAGAGCTTTGTTGGATCTCGGCGGGGGACCTGGGACCTATGCGATGGCGTTTCTAGCGCGTCATCCAAAACTGAAGGCCACCGTATGTGATCGTGCGGAAGCGTTGGAAGTGGCCAAGGAGATTGCCGCCAAACATAAGGCACGGAAGAGACTGTCCTACCTGCCGTTGAACTTCATGGACGAGCCGCTTTCCGGCCAGTACGATGCGGTATGGTATTCCAATGTGCTCCATATCTATTCGCCGGAGGAAAATCAGGCGTTGTTTCGCCGAATTCTTCCGGCACTGACTCCCGGTGGGCGATTGATCATCCAAGATGCGTTTCTTCATGGTCGAGAGGGATTGTATCCACAAGAAGCGAGCCTCTTTGCCGTGAGTATGTTGCTGTTCACGGAACGGGGCAACACCTATTCATTGCGCGAGACAGCCCGGTGGCTGCATGAGGCGGGATACGTCAAGATCAGACCGATCAAGATGAAGAAGGGAACCGAGGATTGGGATGGGGGCCTCTTGGAGGCCGTTCGTCCGGCGGAGCGGTAAGGACGCAACGACCGCCGAGGATCATGATCAAGAAGTTCAGCAGGCTGCTCACCACAGTGAATGCCAGAATCGCAGGTCCGGGGGAAGGCCGGCTGGCTTCTTGGACGATCGTGGCGAGGTCGAGCGCCAGGGCAATCGTGCCGTACATCACCGCTGCCATCATGATCCATTGCTGACGGATTAGGGCAAGTCCTCCCGCCAACAGCGCCGGCAGTCCGAAAAGAAATCCCAGCAGCAGGCCGTGTTGGATGGGTGAAAGCGGCGAGGCCGACCCGACCATGAGCAGGATGGCTTCCACCGCGATCAGTGCGACGAGTAGGGCGATGACTGGACGCGACGCACCCATGGCGGCACTATAACTGCCGCTCCGGTTCCCCGCAAGTTGCCTTGTTCCCACAGGGTTCGTGATGATAGGCTGAGTTCCATCGGTGTCGTCATGGTGGACCATCCTACGCCCACTCAACATTCCTGCACGGTCATTTACGACGGAGCCTGCCGATTCTGCGTCAAGAGCAAGGAAGGGATCGAACGGTTGTCGCGGTCCGACCAACCCGCTTCCGTCAGATTCGTTCCCTATCAAAGCCTGGAGGCACAACAGGCCCTTGGCTCTGAGTACCGGCCTGGTCGTCCCGACGCGGCCTATCTGGTCGGCGCAGACGGCCGGATACGCAAAGGGTTGGACGCTTTTATCCCCTTACTCCCGGGGCTTCCCGGCGGCCGGCTGTTGGTAACCCTTCTTACCAGACCTGCTTTCAAGCCGATAGCCGACCGGCTCTACGAATTCGTTGCGCACAATCGTTACCGCTGGTTCGGTGCCGTGCCTCTGAAACCGCTCTAGGCACCAGACCTTCCCGCCTGCGTTCCGAGACCAAGTCGATATTCCACTATGGCCACACTTTTGAGGGGAGGGCCTGGGCCGCTGAGTCATTTACTGCGCGGTGGGGAGAGGGGGAGAATCCGCCTCACAACAGGGAGGCACAAGTGGCCCTTTACCTACTTCGAAAGACAGTCGCAGGTCTGGTGCTCGGGGGGACGCAGCACGAGAACGTGAAGAAGTCCGATCTTGGGTCGGAGCGGAGGAACCAGAAGCTGACGGT
Organism: Nitrospira sp.; assembly: GCA_030123565.1. NCBI lineage: Bacteria > Pseudomonadati > Nitrospirota > Nitrospiria > Nitrospirales > Nitrospiraceae > Nitrospira > Nitrospira sp. The sequence continues at coordinate 690,858 of CP126122.1, forward strand.
GTGGCTGGTGGTGGCAGGCTTTCTTGCCCCGATCCCCTCCACTGCGGCCCCGCACCAGTTCTCGTCTCGGACCGTCCTCCCTTTTCTGGTGGATAGTTTCCCCGCAGCACAACTGCCGGCTGAACATTCTGCTGTGTTGGCCGCCGGGTTTGGGTTTCAGGCGGCCGGATCGTCGATGATTACGATTCGTACCTATGATGCGCCAACGGGAGCCATTTTGTCGGAGGATTCATTCGATGTGAATATCAAGGAAGAGGGCGCCGCCGAGCATGATGGGAATAAGGGACGAATTTTCGCCGGAGGAATCGGAACCGATGCGAAGGGGAAGTCGGCATTCATGCTGAGGGTGTATGACGCGGAAACCGGGCGGTTTCTCTGGGAAGGGCAATTGAATTTGCTGAAGGGAGGGGAAGGAGGGATGGCGAAGACCAGCGCCATGATCATTCCTCGCAACCCCTCGATGGCTCGAATCTCAAACTCCTCACCGAAAGATCTCCAAACCCTGTTCTCCGTGCGTGCCGTCAATCCCGTCACCGGTGGATTGGTCTGGCAGGATCAATTTGCTCCCGGCATTCGGAAGCGAGCGGGGGTGGAAGGGGTGTTGTTCGATGCTCCGAGCGTGAGACGGGTCGGCGACCCCATCGGGCATGTCTTCGATTTGGTCGTGCGGACCTACGATCGCGCGTCAGGAACGTTGCTGTGGGAAGATTCATTCGAGCAACTCGATCGGATTGAAGATCAGCCGAACGAGTCGAGCGACAACGATGCCCATCCCCAGGCGATTCCCCTGTGGAATAGTAATGGAGCGGAGAGAGTGTCCCTGTATGGGACGGCGCTGCGATAGCGGTTAGGATTTCGGCTGGGCCAATGTGGCGCCGAGGCTGTCGGCCCATTGTTGCTGGAAGTGATCGTAGGACAGCAAGAGCCGGTCTTGCATGGCCGCGGCGATAGTTTGGCGGGCCTTCAGGTGGACGAGCACTTCATGGACCTTGTGCATGCCGAATCGTTCAATCAGATAATGCGTGGCGGTCGTCGCTTCCATGTAGGCGAGGCCAACCTTCTCGGCCGATAGGTTCTCCCAGCTCCCCTCCAGCGCCGTCAATGGAATCAGGTTGTGGTCCCCCCGCAGCACGCCTTTCAGTTCCTGCCAGGGATCTCCAGCCAGTTGCATGGCCAACCCTTCGTTGAGCCAGGTGGGAATCGCTCCGCCGGTTGTCCCCAATTCCTCGTGGACCAGGGCATGGACGAACTCGTGCCGAAGTACGCGGGTCAACCAGGCTCGGTCTGTTGCAGCTCCCTGCGTGGGGATTTGGATGCGTCCGAGGACCGGGTCGAACAGGCCGTCGGCCCAATTGGGACTCCCCGTGGCGCTTTGGAACTGATTTTTCGTGTGGAGGACGACAATGATCGGTTTTGAGGGGAAAAAATTGAACTTCTGGCCGACCTCTCGATAGGCCTCTTCGAGAATATCGAGGACCGTGGTCCAGGTCGTGGGATCGTCGCTGCCGTCATACTTGACCGTGAAGTGGATGCTGTTGCGAGCTGAAAGTTTCTCTTCGACCTTCTCGGCGCGCTGCACCTTCGTAGTGACCACCTTCAAGTAGGATAGAAGGCCGGGGTCTTTCTTGATGCGTTCCTTTGCCTGGATTAGATGTTTGCCGGCTTCTGTGAGTTGATCCCGCTCTTGGAGCAGATCCGCGAGGGCCACATGCGGAAAGGGCTCGTCCGGGACCAGGGTCATGACTTTCCTGAGGAATTCTTCGGTGAGCGCCGGGTCCCGGAGGCCCCAATAGGCATTAGCCAGGTTGAGGTGGGCCACCGGGTTTTGAGGGTCGAGGGAAACGGCTTTCTTAAAGGCCTTCATCGAAACTTCGGTTCCACCGGTTTTTTCCTGAAGGATGCCGAGGTTGTTCCACAGAATGGCGACATGTCGCTTGGTGGCCGATTCCGTCAAAAGCGACGACGGAAGTTCTTCCAGCTTCGTCTGCGCCAGGGTGACGTTGTGTTTCTCCAACTCTTCATGAATGGCACTGAGCAATTCGGAATGTCTCGGGACCGGAATGCTGACGGGATCGATCGTACGAGGCCGCTTCGTCTCAGCCGCGACCGGTTCCTGAGGCGGCGCGACGGGAGCAGAGGAGGCAGGGGGCGTGGCTTCGACGATGACCGGCGGGGCGGGAGACTGCGGCTCGTGGAAATAGCGGGGCTTCAGCCAGGTTTGATAAAAAATGAAGAGGCCGATCAGGACGGCAAGCGGTCCCAGAATGTGTTTGATGTTGCGTCGATACATGGGGCTCCCTCTGCATACCCTACGCAGAATCACTCTAACACCGAGTCGGGGGGGCACCAAGGAAAGTCACAAAACCAACGGCAACTCGGCCCTCCGGCCAGCCGTTTCGATAGCGGTGCCATCGTTGAGCAGCAGGCAGGGCTGTGGTACGATCCCGCCTCAGGATGCCACGTCCTGCCCCCCCCGACCCCCACGATTCGTTCCAGGCCTTCCTTCAACGTGTGACCAGACCGATTGAATTTGCCTGCCGCGATGCCTACGCTCACCTCGCGACGGTCAGGAATCTCGACCATTTCGTGTCAGAACAAGTGATTGCTGTCATGGGCGAGCGGATCTACCCGCGGGCGCTCGAAACCGACCTGCTGTCGCTCCGTAATCTGTTCGTCGATTTCCACACCCGCCTGACGCCCACCGAACAACAGGATCGGCTCAGGTCGGCGCTGGGGCTGCTCCGCCGTTTGCAGGGGAGGAAGCACACAAACCATTCACAGGACGTTATTCCCGCGGTGAGCCTGCCTGTGCCGCGATCGGCTCGTCCAGGCCCCGCTCGACCTCTGTGGGAATTGCCGATTCAGTTTGCGAAAGGGGTAGGGCCGAAACGAACCCTCCTGCTGGAGCGGCTGGGTATCCGGACGGTCGAGCAGGCGCTGTGGACCCTGCCCTGGCGTTATGAGGACCGTTCGGTGGTCACGCCGGTGGCCAAACTGGTGCCGGGAGGTACCTACACAATCTGCGGGGTGATCGTCCAAGCGGAGGCGACTCGCGCGAAGTTCCGCCGTCTGTCGATTCTCGATGTGGTTATTCAGGATGGAACCGGGACCATCCATGCCCTGTTTTTCAACCAGCCCTATTTGGAAGAGATTTTGAAACAAGGCGAGCGGGTCATGATGGCAGGGCGTGTCGTCGCCGGTCGACGGGGATGGATGGATGTGCGGCTGGAAGCAACCCAATTCGAAGTGTTGAGCGGCGGAGACGACGAGCTGCTCCATGTGGGGCGGATCGTGCCGATTTACCATGAGACGAAGGGTTGGACGTCCCGCCATATGCGCATCCTGATCCATGGGCTGCTGACGGAACATGGAGCCGAGGTGGAAGAAGTGCTGCCGCTGTCGGTGCGTGCGCGCCACCGGCTGCCGCCGATCGGTGAAGCTATCCAGCAGGTGCACTATCCACCGCCTGACAGGGAGCTTGCCGCACTCGACCGGGGCATCACGGCGGCCCACCGCCGGTTGGCCTTCGAAGAGCTGTTCCTGTTGCAGGCGGCCATGATCCGTCGCCAACAGGAAACGAAGGAGGAGCGTAAGCCGTTTCGCTTCAATCCCCATGTGCCGCAGTTGAAGGGACTGGCAAAGGTCCTGCCCTTCACGCTCACGCCGGCCCAGGAACGTGTGTTCCGTGAGATCCGGGCCGATATGGTGGCCTCGCGACCGATGAATCGCCTCGTGCAGGGGGATGTCGGTTCCGGGAAGACGGTGGTAGCGCTCCATGCCCTGATCATGGCCTGTGGGTCTGGTTGCCAAACGGCGCTGATGGCTCCGACCGAAATCTTGGCCGAGCAACACTATCTGAATCTCAAACCTTTGCTGGAGGCGGTGGGGCTGAAGGCCGTCCTTCTCACGAGCGGCGGCAAGATTAAAGAGCGCAAAGAGAAGTTGAAGCAGCTGGAGACGGGATCCGCACAGGTTGCCATCGGAACCCACGCGTTACTCCAGAAGCAGGTCAAGTTCGACAAGCTCGGGTTGGCCATTATCGATGAACAGCATAAGTTCGGCGTGCTGCAGCGAAAGACCCTGCTCGACAAGGGCTATCGGCCGGACGTGTTGGTGATGACCGCCACGCCGATTCCGCGCACGTTGGCGATGACCGTCTATGGGGATTTGGATGTGTCGGTCATCGACATGTTGCCGCCGGGCCGCAAACCGGTGCGGACGTGGCTCTATAGTGAAGGACAACGGGACAGGGCCTGGCAACTGGTGGGGGACGAGTTGAAGGCCGGGCGCCAGGCCTATATCGTCTATCCATTGGTCGAGGAATCCGAGAAGGTCGATCTCAAGGCGGCGATCCAGGGGGCGGAACACCTGCAGCGCGATGTCTTTCCCCAGGTGCAAGTCGGCGTCCTCCACGGGAGACTTTCGACGGTCGAGAAAGAACGCACGATGGCGGCCTTCAAAGCCGGCACGATTCAGATTCTGGTGGCGACCACCGTCATCGAGGTCGGAGTGGATGTTTCAAATGCGACGGTAATGGTCATCGAACATGCCGAGCGGTTTGGGTTGGCGCAGTTGCATCAATTGCGGGGGCGGGTCGGGCGTGGGGCGCATCAATCACTCTGTCTCCTGATGGCGTCTTATCCGGTGCGGGAAACCAGGCCGCGAGTCGGTCGCGCCGGAAGGCCGGAGGAGAATGTCTCCGACGCGCAACAACGGCTGCAGGCCCTCGTGAAATCGAACGACGGGTTCGTCATTGCCGAAGAAGATCTCAGGATCAGGGGCCCAGGCGAATTGTTGGGATTGCGGCAGTGGGGTATGCCGGAGTTTCGGGCAGCCAATCTCCTGCGGGATGCCGATCTCTTGGAGCAGGCCAGGCGAGAGGCCCAGCGATTGCTGGGACAGGACCCCGGGTTGACGTCGCCCCAGCATCAAGCCTTCAAGGCGGCGATGCTCCGTCGTTGGCAGGCCAAACTCGCATTGGGAGATGTGAGCTAGCAGCGCGGACGCTGTCGGTTCGGTGGAGGGCTGACACATGGGACTGTTGCAGCGATTGAGTCATGATTTACGCGCCGGCTGGGTGACCTTACGGCACGGCACGGCCAAGGCCGCCACGCGCGCCTTGGAAGAAGGCGAGTTGCTACGGTACCGACTGGAGTTGCGCAAGGTCGATCAGCAGTTGGATGATCTGCATAGCGATATCGGCGAGCGAACGATCGAGTTGCATGATCGCGGCGAAACGGCCGAGCGGATCCTGCTGGACTCCGACATCACCCGCATGCTGCAACAGGTGCGGACGCTCCAAGACGAACGGACCAAGCTGCTCCTGGAGATGAACGACATCACGGTCGAGGGAGAATGAGGGGCAGATTATGACCGTCCTGCCGACGGCATCTCCACGTATCCTTGCCGGCATTGATATCGGCACCTTGACCTGCCGCCTGCTCATTGCCGAATTCACCCCCTCCGGGGGATTACGAGAATTGCGGTCCGATCGGCGCATCCTTCGTTTGGGCCAGGGAGTCGATCGGGATCGCGTGCTGTGTGCCGATGCCATGGCACGGGTCGTTGCAACCCTTAAGGAATGGCGTCAGGTGATCGATGGATATCAGGTTGAGGCTGCAACGGCGGTGGCGACCAGCGCAGTGCGTGATGCCAGAAACCGGGAGGAATTCTTGAGCCTGGTGAAGCGTGAAGCAGGGTTCCAGATCGAGATTATCTCCGGGGACGAAGAAGCGCGCCGGACCATGCTCGGAATCCGTTCCGGCCTCCCTCTCGAGGTGACCGACATGCTGGCACTGGACATCGGCGGCGGGAGCACGGAATTTATTCTGGACCGACCTGGCAGGCCGACGACGGCACGATCGATCGACATCGGTGTCGTGCGGCTCAGCGAACGGTTGTTGCATCACGATCCGCCGACAGACGAAGAAGTCCAGCAGGCGCGTGAATGGGTACGGAACGAGGCGACAGCGGCTGTCGAGAACATGCGGCTGCCGACCGAATTCACGTTTATCGGCACCGCCGGAACGATCACATCGCTGGCGGCGATGGCTCAGCAGTTACCGGCCTATGAACCGGCGAGGATTCACAACTACCTCTTAAAGTTGGAGACGATCACGCAGTTGGAGCAGCAGCTGCTCAGCAGATCGAAGGCTCAACGAGAAGGCCTGCTTGGCCTCGAACGGGGTCGAGAAGAAGTCATCGCCGCCGGCGCGATCATTCTGCGAATCGTGATGGAAACATTGAGGTTGTCCGAATGTTTGGTCAGCGATTTGGGGCTACGCGAAGGAGTACTGATCGATCTGGCGACGCGGGTACGGTGAGTGCGAGGAATGTGTGATTGCAAGGCCTGACACCATCTTGTCCTAGAAGCTTGATTTAAATCACCTTAACGACATGTTGCTGCTGTTGCAGGCAACGAGCAATCGAATTTTCGTGACGAACGAAAAACTGTTCCTAAGATATTCAACCATGGATCCTCAGGCAACGTGGGCTATTTCACTGGCGGAATTATTGGGATCTCAACGGGCTGCAGAATAGACTAGCTTGCCTAAACGGTAAGAATTTCATAATTTGACGCCCGGATTCCATCGACGAGAAGGGATTGAGAAGCATGACTTGGTGGTATTCGATGGATAGGAGCCTATTTATAACCTATAACACCGAGGCCATTAAGAAGTGCCCAAAGCTGCATTTAGGAGGAACATCACCAGCATATAACCTGGCTTCAGCCAAGGTTGGTTTCCCATTCACAATGACACTACACGATTATGCAGCATTTCTTGCCATCAGTCAGACATACCTTGAGAGCCGAAGTATGGGCGGCCCGATTCACTGTTATCATCTTGGCATTACCGTCCTGATGTGGCACTCTACGATATGGGATTATATTGGCCAATTCGTGAATGCCCTGTGTGGACATCCCTTTAAGGAGTCCGAAGTAACATTCTCGCAGATTACAGCATCCGATACTTTCAAGACGCTTCCTCTGCACCACATTGATCCGATCCGAGAGTCAACTCTGAGACATTTCGTAAGAAAACTTCGAGCGACCTGGAGACAGAGCTATACCTCGTTGCAAATGAGACATTTTGCAGCGCATCGATTTCATTTTGCCAATACATTTGCCCACGAGCTCGATAGTTTAATTGCTCCTAATCAAAAGCATTCGCACGCGAATCGTACTGTCGGACTTCGGAATAAAATACAGCAGTCTTTTGATGCTCTGATCAAAGCCCAACAACAAATCGTTTCCTTTCTGGAAATGGAAGAGGTGAAACAATGGACTCCCAGTTGGCTTAAGGTGATTCCAAGTTCTGAGATTTGATTCACGGATGGTCGCAGATGGTCAGGATCAGCTGTGTGATTCGCACACATCGTTTCAATTGCAATAGGGCAATCATTCAGCATTCGAACGGGCATTCAGGGTCAGGTCTTGTAATCATATATCTTGTTTTACGATCGAACGATTCCTTTCCGTGCTCTCCCCGTTACTCTCTAAGCAGGGTGACCAGATTGCCCTTTACTGCGCGCGTCCAACGAGGCCACTTCAGACTTTATCCGGCTTTACACCTTCTTGCTGAGGGAGCTGCCAGACTGTCCTTCCCTGCGCGCATGGGACGAGCACGGTTTCATCGTGCGCGTTCTGCGAGGTCCACGGCGCGAAGCATAATGAGCGCCATGTTTGTGGACGCCGGCGAGACGGTGAGCCGGCAGTGTCTTCGAAGGATAGCCTGACCGCTTCCCCATTCTCCTTCCGAGGCCACGCCTTGCGCGAGCACGAGGGCTGTCTGGTCGCCTTGTGTTTTTTCTGCCGCTGTGAATCCCCATTGGGATACTCGTTGCGGGTTGCCCCGCACCTAGGGGTCTTGTACACTCTGCTCAATAGCTTCAGTTACCGTTCAGGGCAAGAGAGCACTGTCATGCAGCGACAAGGTCACGATGAAGATCGGATTACCGACAATCTGCGGTGTGCTATTGAGCTGACCGAGCTGGGATTGGCCTTGCGTCAAGCAGTGTTGTTGCAGCAAGGCTGCTCCGACGCTGAGGCCATGGCGCAAGTGATGCGCGACATCCGGCGCGGGAAAGAGCAGGCATGGCAGCAGAGTCCTTCCTAGTCCAGGCGCTCTCCATTCTCATCGCAGATTTCAACCGACGTAGGATCGAGTACGCGCTCGCCGGCGGGTGGGCCTTCAGTGCGCTCGTTGAGCCCAGGGCAACAACAGACATTGATCTGCTTATGTTGGTTGAGCAGCCTTCCCGTGAAGGCATCCAGTCGATGCTCTCTGCTCTCTTTGATTCGACAGTCGTCCATCCTGCTCCGATGGTGTTTCGCGGAATCTCGATCTGGCGAAGCGTCGGGGTTCGTCACAACCAGGAAGTAGTCGTCGATCTCCTCTTGGCGGACTCGGACTATCTCCGGACGGCGCTCGCTAGACGGCGAATGGTGCGGTTCGATACCTTGCAAATGCCGATTCTGACGATCGAGGATTTGATTCTGCTTAAAACCCTGGCTGGTCGTCTTCAAGATCAGGCCGATCTCGAAAAGATCCACGCCCGCCGAGACGAACTCCATGTGGATTGGGACTATGTCGAAGGGTGGAAGACCAAACTCGGTCTTCATGGATAACGGTTCTCTTACCGCTGCGAATACCAGCGGAAGCCCTTGAGGAGCAACCATGCGTAAGGCTCAGCTGGCACCAATCCATCCCGGTCTCTATCTGAAGGAGCTTTTGGACGAGTTGGGACTATCCCAATATCGGTTGGCTCATGATATCGGCGTACCTGTTATGCGCATCAGTCACGTCGTGCGTGGCACGCGGCCTCTCACCGCAGAACTTGCGTTACGGCTGGGCCGCTATTTTGGGCAGAGCCCGCGGTACTGGATTAACCTGCAAAGCCGCTACGATCTCGACATGGCCGAGGATGCCATCGGACGACAGGTGGCCCGAGAGGTGCGTAAATGTAAAGCAGTGGCGTGACTGGCCTTCACCGATCTGCCCGCATCGAATAAGCGATTCCTCTTGCGCTCCTCTCTAAGCAGGGTGACCAGATTGCCCTTCCCTGCGCGCATGGGACGAGCCCAGTTTCATCGTGCGCGTTCTGCGAGCAAGAAGGACAGTCTGGCTACTCCCTCGTATCCTTCCGAGGCCGCGCGTTGCGCGAACACAAAGGGCCGTCTGGTTGCCCTGTGCCTCTTCTTACCGCTGCGAATACCAGCGGAAGCCGCCTTTTTGTTCGGTGAAATTCGCTTGGGGAGCGCCGCCCGGCTTTTCCAGGAGCAGCACCTTGAAGTCGATGAGGCCGAACCAGGCAGGGTCGGCAATGTCGTGGTAGTGGCAGCCTTGCAGTTTTGGGAGCATATCGCCCAAGGTCTTGGTGAGTTCGCTTTCCGTGTAGGCTCGCACCGCAAAGTTCTTGCCGAGTCCCTGGCAGAAACGCTGAATCGTGTAGGCCGCTCCGGTGCAGAGGACCTTGGTGTCCGGCTTGATTTGTAAAAACTGCGGGAGCGAGAGGTACCGTTCCTGAAAGCCCAGCCAGCGCACCGCATGGCGTAGGTGGCCGTACTGCACTTCATACTCCGTGTGGTGCGGCAGTTTCACTGCGGCAGGCCAGCCCTCTTCGATGCCGAACTCCGTGAGAAACGCGCGGCCGCCCGGCTTGAGCACACGCCAGACTTCGGCGACGAATCGCATTGGCCCTAGGTTGAAGATCGCCTCTTCGGGCAAGTCCTTTTCCAGCGGCAGGCGGAGCCGCCTGATCCAATCCAGGGCCTCCTGATGTTGAGGCGTGTCTCCGCGGCCTTCCGTGAGTTCCTTGCGGGTCAGTTTGACCGGCGTCATGTCCGCCATGTTCTCATTGTCGATGATGAGGTCGACCGAATTGTCCTTGAAGGGGAGGTACTCGCCGTTGGCATGGGTACCGGAGCCGGTCCAGCCGCCGGCCTTGGCCCGTTTGGTCTGGAGCTGCAAGAAGGGGCGGGTGACATCCAGCGAAATGTACTGAATCCCCTGTTTCTCGAACGGCAGCAGTTCCTGCCCCAATTCGCGGGCCACATAGCCGAGCCCGCCGCCGATCTCGACGATCACTTTTGGCTTGGGTTTGAACCAGCCAAGGCGTCGCAGTTGGCGCATGAGGAGGCGGCCATAGGTGGTGCCGCCCAGCGCCTCACAGGGTTCGCGGAAGAGGTGCGACACCGTCGTTTCAATCAGGTCGAAGTGGCCGTCCTCCAGGTCGCTTTCCTTCAACTCGTGGAGGTGAAAATCTTCGAGGTGTTCCTCACCTTCGAAATCCTGTTGTCCCGACCACCCTTCCCTGATCTGTTGCAGCAGCAGGTCCCATTTGGCCTTGTGCCTGTGGCCGCCAGGCGGTTCGGTGCCGAAATAACAGAGTGAGTAATTGGGAATCGACCAACGTTCCAGATGCCATGCTCCCGGTTGGCCGTCCGGTCCGCAGATTTTGTTGCCGTATTTTTCCAACAATGCGCCGACGGTAATGTGGCCGTTCATGGCGGCGAGCATCTCGATGCCGACTGCATTCAAGCGAACCAGCGGAAAGTCGTCGTCGAGCGGGACCAACCACCATTCGTCGAAGGCATGTTGATAGGCGACGAGGTCGGGAATGCGCCAAGCGAGCAGGGAGAGGGCCTCGCCGCTCAGGTTGAGGGGAGCTTGAATGGCTGCGGCAGCTTTCATCGCGTCAGACGGTTCTCGATGGAAGCCGCAGCCTACAATAGGGCGGCGCCGACCTGCAAGAACCTCGATGACGTCGATCGGCTACGTTTGAGAAGGCAACAGCGGGGAATCGGTCACGATAATGATGCCGCGCATGATGGGGTGGATGCGGCATTGATAAGGATAACGGCCAGGCGGCAGGCTGGGAATCGTATAGCTTCCGCCTGGTTCGACGGCGCCCGAATCGAAGGTGCATCGGCCGCCCTCCTCAAAACATCCGTCGTGGGTGACGGTATGGTGGGTCGGGGTGGGGTTCTCCCACCGGATGGCGGCACCGGAAGTCACGGTGACGGCAGCGGGCACGTAATAGGGGGAACCGCTGTCCATGATGACTTGAGCCGTCGGCGGAGTGGCGGAGGTCGGCCAAGCCGTCAGGATGCCCGCAAGAAGACTCAGGAGAAGGAAATGTCGGCTCATAGGGTCATTGTTCCGATGAATTGAATTCTATGCCCTTATTATACATAGAGACAGGGTCAATGCGGAAGGATTCACATGATAGAGAGTATCTGCGTCGGATTGAGGGAAGCGCCTCATTGGACGAGGTCTCGTGCTCGGGAATCGCGAACGTACGGCAAGGGTAAGGAGGGGCCGGTTGTGGTGAAGGTCTGGCGCGGTGAATAACGGTGAATATCGGTGGACATGACGGTTGAGGGGGAGGGTGCTCCGTCGCAGCCTGATACAGGCAGGCACAGAAGTGGGATGGTTGCAAGAACCCCGCGGTTCATGCTAGATGGAGGCCGCTTTACCACCGACGTGCGATGCTGAAGACCTAAGAGGAGGACGTGGAATGGCGAAGAAAAGCATGAAGAAGAAAGGCGCTGCCGCGAAGACGACGCGGTCGAAAAAAGTCGCGGCCAAGAAGGCCGGCAAGCCGAAGAAAGCCGTGACGGCCAAGAAGGCGGCGAAGGCGAAGAAAGCGACCAAAGGAAAGCCCGCCGCCAAGAAGACCGCCAAGAAACCCGCGAAAAAACTTGCCAAGAAACAGGCGGCAGCGAAACCCACATCTCCCTCGAAGCTGAAACCTGTGACCAAAGCCGCCAAGCCTGCGCCGAAACCCAAACCGGTGGCGCCAAAGGTCAAAGCCCCTGCCGAGCCCTCTGCTACCGTTCCCGAACCGAAACCAGTGAAGCCTGTGACGTCTGAGACCGGCAAGCCGATGAAGGCTGAGGTGGAGCCGCAGCAATTGGAGATGGACGAGGAAGAAGAGTTGGCGGAAGACCTCGATGAGATGTCGGAGGAGATCGAAGAAGAGATTGAGGAGGAACTCGGTCTCGACGGTGAAGAGGACGACGTCGATTATCTGGAAAAGTCCGAGGATCTCCTCGACGACACGGACGAATATCGTAATAATTAATGAATCCACGTTGGTGTCGTGATTGCCGGGTTGTCCCCGGTCGATGCCTACCATGCTTCGCTTCATGTAGTGAGCATAGGGGAGCGGACAAGCGGCCTGTTGTGTGGCTGCCTTTTCGCAGCGCGACAAGCACAGCGGTTTCCGGCGGTCGGCCGACCCTCTCGTCTTTCTCATGAGTCATTTCCTGTTTATCGCCGGGGCATTGCGCGAACGGAGTTCCCAGGATAGCGCCGAGCTTCAACTCGACGCGGGAATCTGGGGGCTCTGCACGGCGTTGATTCGCGACAATCTTGAAAAGTTCGTCACGCCGCAATCCCATGGCCTGGTGTATGTGTTGAAAGGGGGAATCTGCGCGGAGTTTGCGATCGTCTCACCGGTCCAACCGTTTCAGGCCCTCGATGATTTCTTGAAAGACGAGCTGCGGACGGAAGCGCGGTATGGGTTTGTGCGGGTGGCCCCCGTGCGACGGTGGCAAGGCCATGTACAGGATTGTCAGGTGTTGTTGCAGCGGGTGTTGGGTATCGAGGAGCAAACGGAATTGACGCGGCGGCTCAGTCTCGGCATGCATCGTCTCACGGATGAAGAGTATCAGGCGATTCTTGAAGGGTTGGGTGCGGGGGTGTGACCGGGCCGGTCTGGTCGGGAGGCGAGGCGTACGCAGTACTCTACGTAGAGCCCCAGAGCGACATAAGAATCACGCGGACAAACGTTTTCAGCATCCTGTTAGTCCAGTGTGCCGCCGGTCATGAGACGATAGGCCTCCTGGATTGTGCCGACCTCCTTCACCTCGACGTGGAGTTCCATCACCAGCCGGTCGATATTCCAGCGCGGATCATACCGTTGTCCTTCCGGTATCAGGACCGTGCGATAGCCTTCCCTGGCCGCCGCGCGAATCTTGTCTGGGATGCCTCCGACCGGGCCGATGGTGCCGTCCTTGGCGATCGTGCCGGTCATGGCGATGCCCCGCTGGATTCGATCTCCCTTCAGGAGTGCCGCGAACCCCACCGTCATCACCGCCCCGGCGCTCGGGCCGTCGCTTCCGGTGGAGACGTAGGCGATGCCCATGGCGCTCACGGTACCCATATGGTCGATACGCGGTGTGTGGTCGAGGGCGTATTCGAAGGCCAGGGCCATGGAGCTGAGATTGTCCTGTCCGGGCCGGATGTTGCCGCCTTGCCACTGCAGCACCATCGGCGCAGGAGCCGGCAGGCGGTCCCAACGTAACAAGAGGATCTCGAAGACCCCCTGGTCGTTGGATTGGATGGCGGCCAGCACCGGGATTTCTACGACGGACTCTGCGGCGGCGAATCGGGAACCGGTATGCAGTGCATAGACACAAAGGAATAGGATACTCAGGGTGCGCAGGCCTATACGGGGCATCGTAATGGACGGCAGCGGCGGCATATGAGTGGGAGTCTAACAAAGCGGGTTTCAGAGTAAAGCGATCACGCGATTCCTCGCCCTGCTTTACCCCAGCCCTACAGAGCACACCGATGGAGTTGTCGAACCGGCCCCTTGAATCCTGTCGAATGCCTGTCTTGATGGCGCTGAGCATTCTGTGGGGAACTGTCCTCATGCCGGAGCCGCTTCGCGCGGAATGTACGGCGGATACGGGCGGAACCGGTGCGAACGCGGCCTTCACCCTGCATTTGAGCAGCAGCTGTACGGTCGCAGAGCGTGAGGCTCGTGCCGTTCCGGCAGAGGAATTGTTGCGGGCGCTTGTAGCGGGGAAGGGGCTGGATCTGGTGGGCGTCGTCATCCAGGGCGATCTGTTGCTCGATGAACTGCTGGCGCAGAAGGCGGCGGCGGTACAGGACCTGTTGCCAGAAGATCGCCGGACGCTCGACAGCCTCAAGGCCGAGGATGTCCATGTCATTCGCGGTCCGTTCGTGATCAAGAACGCGCTGGTTCAGGGGCGGATCGTCAATCGGCTCAAGCGAGGCTTCCTGCTGATCACCGGACCGGTCGTGCTGGCGCACACGAGGTTTACCGGCTCCGTCGACTTGTCGCGGACGGTCTTTCTCGGACTGGTCGACGGATCCGGTGCGACCTTCGAGCAGGAGAGTTATTTCGTGCAGGATCGCTTCACGCAGGGAGCCATGTTTCCCGAGACTCGGTTCGGCCCGCATGCACGGTTTCATCGTTCGATCTTTTCAGGTCCGGCCATTTTTCGAGGTGCGGTGTTTCATGGCCTGACTGAATTTTTGGAAGTGGTCTTTGATCAGGCCGCCAATTTCTCACGGGCCTCGTTTCGCATGGGGACCGGCTTCTCCGGCGCCCACTGCCGTGCGACCTGTGATTTTTCTGCGACGCAGTTCGATGGAGAGGTGTTCTTTCTGTTCTCCCTCTTCGACCGGCCCGTCACCTTTGCCGCAGCGCGATTCGGGTCACAGGCCGACTTTTCCGATGCGTCGTTCATAGGGAGCGATGACCTCACGGAGGCGACGTTCGTGCGCAGGCCTCTCTTGAACCGGACGACGCGCGTCACCACGACGGTGCCTGGGCCTGCGGACCGGGCTCCCTTTTCACAGGTGGTGACGGTCCTCCTGTTTGTGATGGCGATGGGGCTCCTCCTCTATGCAATCAAGGCCAAGTAGGTCAGTCACGACCCCCATATATAGTTTTAGCCTTGCCCGAACCCCCATAACTTGGTATAAGATTCGAAATTAGTCCAAGGAGCACCTGGGACCTCATGGACCAAACTGAACTGCCCTACCAAGTCAAGATCGAGAACTTCGAAGGCCCTCTCGATCTTCTTTTGCACCTCATCAAGAAGAATGAGATCAACATCTACGATATTCCGATTGCGCTGATCGCCCAGCAGTATTTGGACTATCTGTCGGTGATGAAGGAATTGAATCTGGCGGTGGCCGGCGAGTTCCTCGTGATGGCCGCGACGTTGTTGCACATCAAATCGCGCATGTTGCTGCCGGTTGAAGAGGCGGCCGTGGATGAGGAAGAGGGTCCCGATCCACGCGAAGAACTGGTCAGGCGGCTGCTCGAATACAAGCAGTTCAAGGAGGCTGCCTCACAGTTGGATTACAAGGAGCGCCTGTGGCGGGATGTGTTTTCTCGTGAGCCCGCTCCACTAGCGGACCTCAGGCAGGATGAGAGTCTCCTTGAGGAGGTGTCTCTGTTCGACCTGGTGGACGCGCTGCAGGCAGTCCTGGCCCGTCACCCCGGGAAACGTCTCGTCGAAATCATTCCGGACAACTTAACGGTGCGCACTCGCATGAGCGCCATTATCGAGGCCTTGGAAGAGCGCGAATCGCTGGCCTTCACGGCGCTATTCGAGGAGTCCAGCCATCGGCTCGTCGTGATCGTGACGTTTCTGGCGCTGCTCGAGCTGATCCGTATAAGGGTCGTACGGGTATTCCAAAGCGAAACCTTCGGGACCATTCTTGTCTCGCGGGCCTTTTCAGCCGTTACGGAAGGGGATGGAGTGGAGGAGTCTGAATGGAAGAATCTATGAGTCTCAGCGTTGGGGGCGCAGTCGAAGAGTTCGCCGAGGCACAGGAGCCGGCTGAAGAGCCCTCCGCTCCGCCTCCTGTTTCCGAGGCAGAGGTTGGAGCCGGTGACCCCCAGACCACCGCGGCGTCGCCTTCCGACCAGACCCTCTCCGATTTGCGAGCGTTAAAGGGAATCCTCGAAGCGTTGCTGTTCGTCACGGCCGATCCCATCCCGGTCACGCGGTTCTTAGCGTTGCTTGGAGCCGTCACGAAGCATGAAGTCGAACAGGCGCTGGCCAGTCTCAGCCACGACTATGAACAGGAGGGCCGCGGGCTGCAGTTGGCCGAGGTGGCCGGGGGCT
Source organism: Nitrospira sp. (assembly GCA_030123565.1). NCBI lineage: Bacteria > Pseudomonadati > Nitrospirota > Nitrospiria > Nitrospirales > Nitrospiraceae > Nitrospira > Nitrospira sp. The sequence goes on from CP126122.1 coordinate 706,756, forward strand.
ATCGGATCGTAACCAAAGCCGAATTCGCACCGTGGCTCAAGCGACTGGAGAAGGTGAAGGCTCCGTCGAAACTCTCGCGCTCCGCCTTGGAGTCGTTGGCCATCATCGCCTACAAGCAACCGATCGTCCGTGCAGAGGTCGAGCACATTCGAGGGGTCGAGACTTCGGGAGTCATTCGGACGTTGCTGGAACGAAAACTTGTGCGTATCGTGGGCAGAAAGGAAGAACCGGGGCGTCCGATCATGTACGGGACCACGAAATTCTTTCTCGAGCATTTCGGCCTCCGCGACCTGTCTCAACTCCCGCCGCTCCGTGAGTTCAAGGAACTGGGCGAGTCCGAGCAGGCGATGTTGCCGATCGACGAGTCCGTTGAGGTCGGTGGTGCTTCATCGTCTCAATCGGTCGAGACGCCTGCCGAACCTGTCGTCGAAGAAACGGCCGAAACCACCACGTTCATCGAAACGAACGGTGCAGCCGAAGAGCCATGCGACGACGCTGTCGTAGAAGGTGATGCTGAACGCGAACTCGCGGTTGCCGACGTGGTAAACGAATCCTAACGTTTGCCCGCGATTCTTGGTGCAGTCCGTCGAAAATTTCTGGCGCTGGCTCCTGCCGGACGTTCCTCCCACTTATTTAGACAACAAGGTCTCCGAAAGGCATCTGCGAGTAGGTGCTTCCGGAGACCTTCTGTGTGCTCCCACGAAAGGCGATTTGCTCGCTCAGAGGCGCGTTCTAATAGCAGCCGATGGGAATGAATCCCGCACCGAATATCCGCGAGAGCGCCACATAGCGGGCGTTGTCGTAATACGAATAGCTTGGGGCGTACCAGTTGCGGGTCGTTGGATCTCCGCCATAGGAGGGATCGGTCCCAAAGAAGGTCCCTCCGCGACTTTTCTGAACCAGCTGAATCCATTCCATGTACATCCCACAGATTTCGCCTTGGACCGATCCTCCGGCGGTATTGCCCGCATACCAATCACGTCCTGAATCAGGCACCTGCGTCATATTGCGCAACGCGCCGATCGGCGCATCGTACGAAAAATCTTTCATCCTTGGAGTCGGCTGGTAAGTCGAGCCTCCGCTCGAAGGAGCAAACGGCGTATCCGGCAGTGAGGGCACGATGGACAACGCTCGGAGGACCTTCGGCTGACATCCCGGCCGTTCCTTATTGGTGTAGAGGGTCGTTCCATCGGGGCCAGGACATTCCCACATCTCAACGTCGGATGACTCGACCGCCTGAACACCAGGTGCAAGGAATAGACTCGCGGCGAGCGTTGCAAGCACCAGTCTTGTTGGCCACATGATACACCTCCGATTGGTTCATCTTACCGGGCAAAACTCGTTACCTTCTACGTTCAGAGTGCAGAGCCTATGATATTTCTTGAAAATGAGTCCATCCGGCTTTGGAGGGATAGGTGACGGACGAGTCCGACCACGCGGCATACAGCCGTTCCAGGTGATGGATCGAGAGGGCCGTCGTCCGGCTTGGAGGTCATTCCCCACCACTGTGGTGGCCGCTTCGAACCGTGCTGTTCCTGCCTTGACTCCCCTCTTTTCGCTTTGTTAGACTGCCCGATCTAAGTTATTGAAACATCCGCCAATCTTCACCAATTTCGTACCACGAGGAACACCATGATCAAGGCTTGGCTGCTCGACGAAATGTTTCGATTTGACCGGCATCATCTCACGGTGGATGGAAGTCAGAGCGAATGGGGCGCCGGGGATTCGGTTGCAGAGGAAGAGGACCTCCCTCCCGCCCCGACCGGGGTAGCCGCCAAGCCCGGGAACGGTCGGGTGATGATCACCTGGGATGCCGTGCCGGATGCGATGTACTACAACCTGTATTTCATGACCACCAAAGGCGTGCAGATCAAGTTCTCGGAACTGACCCGTCCGATCGCAAGCGCCGATGACTTCAAAACCGTCATCGGAGTGACCAAGGAAAAGGGGACCTGTATCGAAGGGGCGCAGTCACCGTTCATGCACGACGATTTGGCGAACGGAACCTGTTACCACTATGTCGTCACGGTGGTGACGCAGAAGGGGGAAAGTCCTGAGTCGCAGGAAGTGATGGCGATTCCGGCTCCCTACCTGATTGCCAAGATTATCGGGCAGGAGGGGGTGGAAGACGGCGAGTTCAGTTCCCCGACCGGCATCGCGCTGGATAAGGACGGCAACCTGTACGTCGCCGATACGGACAACCACTCGATTCAGAAGTTCGACAAAGAGGGCAAGTTCATCGCGCGTTGGGGCGGAGAGGCCAGCAGTGCCGAAGGCGGTTTTTATTATCCGCGCGGGTTGACCACCAATGCGGACGGGCAAGTATATGTGGCCGATACAGGCAACAACCGTGTGCAGCGTCTCGACACCGACGGCAATCCCATCAAGGCCTGGGGCAAGTTCGGATTTGCCTGGCGCGGGGCCGACATGAACAAGTTCGATGCGCCCTGGGGTGTGACGACCGACCAGGAGGGCAACATATACGTCACCGACACCAACAACGCCCGAATTCAAAAGTTCAAAGGCGACGGTACGCCGCAGCTGAAATGGGGGCGTGATGGAAGTTTCGACGGGGCGTTCTTCTTCCCGCGTGGAGTCGCAGTCGACTTCGTGGGGAATATTTTTGTGGCGGACGAAGGCAACAACCGCATCCAGAAGTTCGATACGCGCGGCAGCTTTTTGACCAAGTGGGGGCGTGAGGGCAGCGGCCCCGGCCAGTTCAAAGCGCCCTGGGGCGTGACCTGCGACGCAGTCGGCAACGTCTACGTCGTCGATCAGGGCAATCACCGCATCCAGAAGTTCGACGGCAACGGCACGTTCCTCTGTTCCTGGGGCAATCGCGGCAAGACCGAGGGCCAACTGAATTTTCCATCCGGCCTCGTCGTCGACAAGGAAGGGGCGGTGTACGTCGTCGACAGCGGCAACCACCGGGTGATCAAGTATGTGCCGACGGATGAAGAATTGAATCGAGGCAGAGAGGAACGGGAGCGCGCACAAGCGGCCACCGATTATCCGGCTCCGCGCAACCTGGCGATCAAGGCCGGCGATACCGAAACGTTCCTGAGTTGGATGGATGTGCCCGGAGCGGTCTCCTACAACCTTTACTTCCATACCATGGCCGGCGTGACACGGGAAGGCGGCACGAAGATCGAGGGGGTCACCAGTCCCTACAACCACACCGGCTTGACCAACGATCAGGCCTATCACTATGCCTTGACGGCCCTGTACGAGGACGGCACCGAGAGCGGACTGTCCGAGGAAGTGACGGTGACGCCCGTACTGATCGACATCACGGCTCCGCAGAATCCCTATGCGGTCATCAACCACGGGGCATTCATGACCAATTCGCCCGAAATCGTCGTGACGATCTCCGCCACCGACCTCGATACCGGCGTCGCCGCCTACTATATTTCCGAGAATCCGATGACGCCGATGGCGGGCACGCCGGGCTGGGTGGAGGTTGAACCGGCATTCAAGTTCGGGTCGACGATCCCGTTCATCCTTTCGCCGGGCGACGGGCAAAAGACGGTCATCGTCTGGTTCAAGGACGCCGGTAACAATGTTTCGACGCCGGCGAGCGCCACCATTCTCGTCAACACTTCCGGCTACCTCTGTGTCTCCAAATGGGGCAAGCCTGGTCGTGGCGCCTCGTTGCTGCACGGCGGCGAATTCATGGCTCCGATGTATGGGTTGGCGATCGATCAACAGGGATCGATCTTCGTCGTGGACAACGGCAACAACCGCATCCAGAAGTTCGACCGCACGGGGAACTTCATTATCCTCTGGGGAAACTTCGGGTCGGCCAATTCGAACTTTCACAACCCGACGGGCATTGCCTGCGATGCCAAGGGCGATGTCTACGTGGTGGATACGAACAACCATCGCGTCCAGAAGTTCGACGGGAAGTTGGGCGGCTACATCATGAAGTTCGGTTCCCGGGGGAACGGCGAAGGCCAGTTCAACGCGCCATGGGGTATCGCGATCGATCGGGTGCGCGGCTATATCTACGTCGTGGACAGCGCGAATTTCCGCGTCCAGAAATTCGACATGAGCGGTGAGTTCATCATGTCATGGGGCAGTTTCGGCAACGGCGACGGCCAGTTTTATTTCCCGCGTGGGATCGCCGTCGATCAGACCGACGGCACCGTCTATGTGGTCGACATGGGCAACCACCGCGTCCAGAAGTTCGATACCAGCACGAATGTATTGCCCCAACTGCTCGCCAAGTGGGGGGGCAGTTCGGAGGCAGGGCATGCGAGCAGCCCGTTGGCGCAGGAGGCGGGACAGTTGCGGTCTCCCTGGGGGATTGCGATCGATAGCCAAGGGGATGTGTATGTGACGGACACGGGTAACCATCGCATCGAAAAGTTCGACCGGGAGGGCAACTTCATCGCCCAGTGGGGGGGATTCGGCGGAGGCGAGGGACAATTCAACTTCCCCTACGGCATCGCGGTCGATGCCAGGGGCAGCGTGTTTGCCGTCGATAGCGGAAACACCAGGGTGCAGCAGTTCATGCCGGCCGACGAAGGCAGCGAACAATTACAGGAACAGGCGGACGCTGCCGCAGAGTTGGGGCAGCTCGACAAATCCACGAAGGTCTAGCAGGCTGCGGAAAAAATATTTTGGTCCGCTAGAATTCCGGTGTTCCGTACTGTGCATAGGGGCGAACACTCCCGCCGGATGCTCAAAAGGGCCGTCCGGCAAGCCCGCAGCGAGGTCCGCGACGCGAAGAATAATGAGCGTCACGCTTGCGGACGCCGGCGAGGTGGTGAGCCGGCCGTGTCTCGAGCCTCACCGTACCCTCTAGGGGAGGGTGAAGGTCTGCACGAGACGAGAACGCTGCGGGCGGACTGTTTCAGTATCCTGGTAGGGGCGGGCGGGCAAGAGATCCGGGAGAGGGGAGGCTGATCGATGTTGGAGAAGGAGATTCGCGTCGGATTGACGTATGACGACGTCGTTCTGGTGCCGGCCAAATCGCAGGTCCTCCCGAGCGAGGTCGATACCAGCACTCACCTGTCTCGGAACATCCCTCTCAATATTCCCATCGTCAGCGCCGCCATGGATACCGTCACGGAAGCGCGATTGGCGATCGCCATGGCGCAAGAAGGCGGTATCGGCATCGTCCATCGAGTGCTTTCTCCGACCGACCAAGCAGCTGAAATCGACAAGGTGAAAAAATCCGAGAGCGGGATGATTCTCGACCCTATCACGATCTCGCCGGACCAGACCATCCGCGACGCGCACGAGTTGATGGCTAAGTACCGGATTTCCGGAATTCCGGTCACCAAGGCTGGAAAACTGGTCGGCATCCTGACGAATCGCGATTTGCGGTTCGAGACCAGAATGGACCTGAAGGTCGCGCAAGTGATGAAACGGGACAAGCTCATCACCGCGCCGGAAGGGACCAGCTTGGAGAAGGCGCGGGAGATTCTGCACGAGCACCGGATCGAAAAGCTGCCGGTGGTGAACAGGCATTTCGAACTCAAAGGGCTGATCACGATCAAGGACATCGAGAAGCGGATCAAGTATCCCAACGCCTGCAAAGACACCCATGGCCGCCTGCGGGTCGGTGCGGCCTTAGGAGTCGGCCCTGAAACCGGCGACCGGGTTTCTTTGCTCGTCAAGGCCGGGGTGGATCTGGTCGTCGTGGATACGGCACATGGGCATTCGCAGGCCGTCCTGGATACGGTGAAGATGGTGAAGAAATCCCACCCTCAGTTGGAGGTCGTGGCAGGCAACATCGCGACGGCACAGGCGGCCAAGGATCTGGCGAAGGTCGGGGTGGACGCCGTTAAGGTGGGTGTGGGACCAGGGTCGATTTGCACGACCAGGATGGTGTCCGGCGCCGGCATGCCCCAGTTGACGGCCATTGCGGATTGCGCCAAGGTCTTGTCCGGGTCCGGGATCCCGGTGATCGCAGACGGCGGCATCAAATATTCCGGCGACATCACGAAAGCCTTGGCGGCCGGTGCGTCGGCGGTCATGCTGGGCAGTCTGCTGGCCGGGACCGAAGAAGCTCCGGGCGAAACCGTGCTCTTCCAGGCCAGGACCTACAAGGTCTATCGCGGGATGGGATCGATCGGGGCGATGGAGCGGGGCGGCGGGGATCGGTATGGCCAGGCCGGGCGTCCCGCTCCGAAGCTGGTGCCGGAAGGAATCGAAGGCCGGGTGCCGTACAAGGGGCCGTTGGCGCCGCATCTCTATCAGCTGGTGGGTGGGGTGAAATCCGGCATGGGCTATTGTGGTTGTAAGACCATTCCCGATTTGCAGCAGAAAGCCACATTCATCCGTCAGACCTTGGCCGGTCTCCGGGAAGGACACGTCCACGACGTCATCATCACCAAAGAAGCCCCCAATTACCGGACGGATTGGGAGTGATCGAAAGCTATCAGCTCTCAGCCGCCGGCTTTCGGCAAGATACGATTCATTCCCACCTCGGTTCAGATCTTGTCACAAGCATGCGTGCCGATCCTACTCTGATCGGGTGCTGATGACTGAACGCTGATCACTGAAAGCTAATTCCATGGAACTCTGGCACGATAGAATCATCGTCCTCGACTTCGGTTCCCAGTATACGCAGTTGATCGCGCGGCGTATTCGCGAAGCGCAGGTCTACTCGCAGATTCTGCCCTGTACGGCGTCACTCGCCACGGTGTTGGCCTATCGGCCGAAAGGCATCTTGTTGTCCGGCGGCCCCTCGAGCGTCTACGACAAGAAAGCGCCGTCGGTTTCCAAGCAACTCTTTGAGCAGGGCATTCCCATTCTCGGCATCTGTTACGGCATGCAACTGGTGACACATCTTGAAGGCGGCGAGGTGGCGAAAGCGCCGCACCGTGAATTCGGCCGGGCAGAGCTGACGCTCGATGACCGCTCGGACCTCTTCAAGGGCATCGGCGCCGGCGGGTCCACGGTCGTGTGGATGTCGCATGGGGATCGTATCGAGCGCATGCCGCCGGGCTTCCGTTCCATCGCCCACACGGACAATTCTCCGATCGCGGCGATGAAGCGGCACGACGGGAAGCAGCGCATCTACTGTCTGCAGTTCCATCCCGAAGTGGCGCACACCACCGAAGGCGCCATGATCCTGAAGAATTTCGTCTACGACATTTGCGGTTGCAAGCCGACCTGGACCATGCGGTCCTATGTCGAGACGGCGGTGGAGCAGATCAAACAGCAAGTCGGGACGGATCGAGTGATCTGCGCCTTGAGCGGCGGGGTGGACTCGTCGGTGGCGGCGATGCTGACCCATCGTGCGATCGGGGATCAGTTGACCTGCCTGTTTGTCGATAACGGGGTGTTGCGGGCCGGCGAACGCGATCAGGTGCAAAAGACCTTTGCGGAGCATGAAAAGCTGAACCTCCGTGTGCTGGATGGTTCGCAGCAGTTTCTCTCTGCGCTCAAGAACGTGACCGACCCGGAACGAAAACGGAAAATCATCGGCCGCCTATTCATCAAACATTTCGAGGCCGAAGCCAAGAAGCTCAAGGGGATCAAGTACCTCGTGCAGGGCACGCTCTATCCCGATGTCATCGAAAGCGTCAGTTTCAAGGGCCCGTCTGCCACGATCAAGACGCACCACAATGTCGGGGGGCTGCCGACGAAGATGAAGCTGAAGCTCGTCGAGCCCCTGCGGGAACTGTTCAAAGACGAAGTGCGGGTCTTGGGGCATGAACTCGGACTGCCGGACGACATCGTCTGGCGACAACCGTTCCCTGGGCCGGGGTTGGCGATCCGGGTGCTCGGCGCGGTCACGAAGGATCGCCTGGCCATCCTGCGGGCGGCAGAAACCATCGTCGATCAAGAGATCCGCGGGGCCGGCCTCTACAGGGAGATTTGGCAGGCCTTCGCCGTGTTGTTGCCGATCCGTACGGTCGGGGTCATGGGCGACCAGCGGACGTACGAGTATGTGATTGCGATTCGTGCGGTCACGAGTCTCGACGGCATGACCGCCGATTGGGCCAAGATTCCGAACGACGTGTTGGGTAAAATGTCGAACCGGATCATCAATGAAGTGAAGGGCGTCAATCGCGTCGTCTACGATATCAGCTCGAAACCGCCGAGCACGATTGAATGGGAGTAGGGTGCGTAGGGTGGCGCGGTTGTCTCCTGTGCTCGCAGAACGCGCACCACGCTCAATCAAAACCTTGTCGTGGGCGGTGCTCGTTCGATGCGCGCAGTGGGAGACAACCCCGCCGCCCTTTGGTGAATGAATAGACCATGGATGTCAGACTGCAAAAACTCATCGCCGGGACCGGGATCGCCTCGCGGCGCAAGGCTGAAGAGCTGATTACGTCCGGACGCGTGACGATCAACGGCTCGGTCGTCACGGAGCTTGGGACCAAGGTGGATCCGGACCGCGATCACGTGAAGGTCGACGGCAAGCATCTGCGGGCCGCGCAACCCTACGTCTATCTCGTCCTCAACAAGCCGAAACACGTGATGTCCACCCTCGACGACCCCGAAGGTCGTCCGACCGTGAAGGACTTCCTGCATGGGGTGACGGTGCGGGTGTTTCCCGTCGGGCGGTTGGACTTCGACAGTGAAGGCCTCATGTTGTTGACCAACCATGGGGACTTGGCGCAGGCCCTGCTCCATCCGCGTTATCACGTTCCGAAAACCTACTTGATCAAGGTCAAGGGCGTGCTCGACGATGCCAAGATCGAGGCCCTCGAACGAGGCGTCAAACTTGAGGATGGATTCACGGCTCCGGCCAAGGTGGTCAAGGTCAGCAAGGCGGAAAGCAATTCCTGGCTGGAAATGACCATTCATGAGGGACGGAAACATCAAGTCAAGCGCATGATCGAGGCAGTCGGCCATTCGGTCATCAAGCTCACACGTGTACGCATGGGCCCGTTGCTCCTGGGTGATCTGGCATCTGGGGAATATCGATTTTTATCTGATCGGGAAGCGAATCGGTTGCGCGAGCTGGTGGAGGATCGCGTGGCCCGAAGCGAACGACCGGAATTGGATGCAGCGGGGAAACCTGCTCACTGGAAGCCGCCGACGGCACCGGCTCCGCCGCGCCAGCCCAAACCTGAACGTTCAGGGCGTGGTCCGAAACCCCAGCGTTCCGAGCGCGGGGCGCGGCCTCAGCGTTCTGGGTCCGGCTTGAAGTCTCAACGGCCTGAGCGTGGGGGCGCGTCTCGACGGACCGGCCCTGGAGCGAAACCTCAACGCAGCAGGCGTGGCTCACCACCGGCTGCGCGTCAGGGGCAGCGGGGTCCCGGCGGACGATCGCGGCAGTCAACGCGGAGAAGAGCATGAAGATCAGGACTCATCGTTGTGGAGAGTTGACCAAGGCGCATGTCGGCCGGCAGGTCGTCTTGAATGGCTGGGTGCAGCGCCGCCGAGATCACGGCACCGTGCTCTTCATCGATCTGCGCGACCGGACCGGGCTGACCCAAGTGGTCTTCAACGCCGAACGCAATGCGGCGGTGCATCAAGTGGCGCACACCCTGCGCAGTGAGTCCGTCGTATCGGTCAGCGGGCAGGTCATGGCGCGTCCGGAGGAGTCGCGGAATCCGAGTTTGCCGACCGGCGAGATCGAGATCTTCGTGGATGCCGTCGAGATCCTCAACGAGGCCAAGACGCCGCCCTTCGTGATCGAAGACGACAACGAGATTACGGAGGCGCTGCGTTTGAAGTACCGCTACCTCGATCTCCGACGTCCGAAGATGCAACGGCTGCTCCAGTTGCGTCACGGCATCATGCAGGCCGTGCGGGCGTTCCTGAACGGCGAGCATTTTCTCGAAGTGGAAACGCCCGTGTTGACCAAGAGCACTCCCGAGGGCGCGCGTGACTATCTGGTGCCGAGCCGGGTCAATCCGGGGCTGTTTTTCGCGCTTCCGCAGTCGCCGCAACTGTTCAAACAGGTGTTGATGGTGAGCGGCGTCGATCGCTACTACCAGATCGCCCGCTGCTTCCGGGACGAAGACCTGCGCAACGACCGGCAGCCTGAGTTCACCCAGGTCGACCTCGAAATGTCGTTCGTCGATCGCGAGCAGGTCTTGTCTTTGATGGAGCGGATGATCGTGTCTGTGTTCAAAGAGGCCGGGGGGGTGCAGCTGCCCGTACCCTTTCCGCGCATGACCTATGCCGAGGCCATGGGGCGTTATGGGTCCGATAAGCCGGACCTGCGGTTCGACATGCCCTTGCACGATGTCACGGCCTTCGCGGCGAAGAGCGAATTCAAGGTCTTCAAGGAGGCTGCGACCAAAGGCGGACTCGTCAAGGCCTTGATCGTGTCCGGCGGAGGCTCCATCGCGCGGAGCCGCATCGACGCGCTCGGTGAGACGGCGAAAAGCTTCGGCGCCAAGGGGCTGGCCTGGTTGAAGGTCACTGCGGACGGGCAGTTGGAATCCGTGATCGCCAAGTTTCTCGATGCCCAGGCCTTCGCGGCGGCCTTGCCGGAGGCGAAGCCCGGTGACCTCGTGCTGTTCGGGGCGGACAAGCCGGCGATCGTGCACGACGTCTTGGGACGGATCCGTCTGCTGCTCGGCGAGGAGTTGAATCTGATCGACAAGACAGCCTGGAAGCCGCTCTGGGTGACGGAGTTCCCATTGTTGGACTATTCACCGGAAGAAAAACGCTATATCTTCATGCACAATCCCTTCGCGGCACCGATGGATGAGGACCTGCCGTTTCTCGATACGGAACCGTTGAAGGCGCGGGCCAAGGCCTACGACATGGTGCTCAACGGAAGTGAGATCGGCGGCGGCAGCATCCGGAACCATCGCAGCGATATCCAGTTACGCATCCTCGACCTGCTGGGAATCGGCAAGGAACAGGCCCAGGCCAAATTCGGGTTCCTGCTGGAGGCTCTGGAATATGGCGCACCGCCCCATGGCGGAATCGCCTTCGGCCTCGATCGGTTGATCATGCTCCTCGGCGGCGCCGACTCGATCCGCGACGTGATTGCGTTCCCGAAGACCCAGCGCGCGCAATGTCCGCTCACCGAAGCGCCCTCTGCCGTGAGTGCCGACCAGTTGAAGGAATTGCGGATCAAGCTGGACCTTGTCGAGTAGGAGGGGCTCCGTCCCATGGCCGGCAATACGTTTGGCCGAGTCTTCACCGTCACCTCCTTCGGCGAAAGCCACGGGCCGGCGATCGGCTGCGTGGTGGACGGCTGTCCCCCCGGTCTCGTCCTTTCTCCAGCAGACATTCAGCATGATCTCGACCGGCGTAAGCCGGGCACGTCTCGCCACGTCACGCAACGGCAAGAATCCGATACCGTCGAAATCCTTTCCGGCCTGTTCGAGGGCAAGACCACCGGGACGCCGATCGCGCTCTTGATTCGCAACGAGGATGCCCGGAGCCGCGATTACGGGAATCTGGTCGAGACGTTCCGCCCCGGCCACGCAGACTACACCTATTGGCAGAAGTACGGCATTCGCGACCATCGCGGCGGCGGGCGCGCGTCTGCGCGAGAGACCGCCGTTCGGGTGGCCGCGGCGGCCATTGCCAGGAAGTGGCTGCGCGAGCAGTACGGCGTCTTGATCCGTGGGTATCTCAGCCAGCTCGGCCCGATCGAGGTGCCGTTTCAAAGTTGGGACGCGGTCGGTGCGAATCCATTCTTCTCTGCCAATGCCGACATGGTTGGAACACTCGAATCATTCATGGACGAGTTGCGGAAGGCCGGTGATTCGGTCGGTGCCAGGATCACCACCGTGGCCGAGCATGTGCCGGTCGGCTGGGGCGCTCCCGTCTATGCCAAGCTGGATGCCGATCTGGCTGCGGCCATGATGGGCATCAATGCCGTCAAGGCCGTTGAGATCGGATCGGGGTTCGGTTCCGTGACCCAACGGGGGTCGGAGCACGGCGACGAACTGACGCCGGAGGGCTTTGTGACCAACCATGCCGGCGGCATTCTCGGTGGCATTTCATCGGGGCAGGACATCGTCGTCACCATCGGCATCAAGCCGACCTCCAGCATTCGCATCGCTCGTCGCTCGATCGACAAGCAGGGCAATCCGACGACGGTTGAAACCAACGGACGCCACGACCCCTGCGTCGGGATCCGTGCCACGCCGATCGCCGAAGCCATGATGGCGCTCGTGCTCATGGACCATGCCTTGCTGCATCGCGCGCAGAATGCCGACGTGGCGACCAAGACCCCGAAGATAGCCGGTTCGCTCACACGAGCGTCCTCGTCGCGGAAAAAGAAACCTGCCTCAACGATCGACCCCGATCCGGCTGAAGCCTAACCCTTCGCGTCGCGGCCGGCGGCGACACCGTTTCACGCATCGGATCAAAGCCAAGCCCAGCCTGGCGGCGCAGTCGCTGGCTTGTGGTTCCGCGGGGGGATAGAATGGCCTCGTGTCCTGTTTCTGAAGTTCGTGGAATTGATCCGTGAGGCTGCTCCTCCCTCTCCCTGCCCTCTTCCCCCACCGGGGGAGAGGAGACGGTGAGGGGGCAACCCGCTGGCGTGATGACATGAATCTTTAGGGCATCACACTCGGTGACGTCGGAAGGAGGTGCAGGATGACGGGGTGTGTTCCTGTGTCTCTCGTGATGGTCGCGATGTTGTCCGGTTGTGCCCTGGTCCTGCCCAAAGAGACTCGGTATCTACGCAGCGCGCAGGGGCGGAGCAGCCAAGCGGAGGTCATTCAGGTCTTAGGCCGCCCCCTTATGACGGCCAGCAGTCCGGAAGGCCGGGCGCTATGGGTCTATCAGGTGCGGGAGCAAGAGCCGGGGAACCGTTGGACTTCGACCGGCCTCTGGTGCGACGAGTATGTCCTGACATTCGATGATCGCTCGATCTTGCGAGGCTGGACCCACAGGTCTGAGTTCCATGGAGGGGAACTGATGCCGACCTATTGCGTGGCCGGCGGGATGGCGCCGGTCGCGGCCAAGACGCAGGCCGAGTTTCAGCGATAGCGCAAGTTGGGCGGAGCCGGGTATGAGTCGAGTGATGGAGTTTCGCATGAACAGGAGGTGTCCTATGCGGCCTGCCATGACGGTCCTGTTGCTCAGCGGCCTGCTGATGACATTTGGATGCACGCTCTTTCAGTCCAAGGAAAGCATCTATTTGCGATCTGCGGCGAATCAGGCGACCCAAGAACAGGTGAGGCAACAGCTCGGCACACCCCGTGTGGTGCGCACCACGCGCATGGGCGAACCGGTCTGGGTGTACGAGGTGCGGGACATCGAACCGATGAGCCAAAGCTCCTGGTCCACGTTGGGCTCCTGGTGCGACGAGTATACCTTGCGGTTCGACAAGGATGGGGTCTTGCGCGATTGGACGCACCAGTCGTTCGTGCACGGCGGTGAGCTGATGCCCCTCTCCTGCAATTCGACGCTGGGTGTCGAGAAACCGGCGTTGTGACGATCATCGAGATTCAGCATGCCACGGTCTATCGCGGTGAACGAGAGGTTTTTTCCGACCTGTCGCTGAGTCTGGCGGCCGGTGTCCACAGCGTGATTCTCGGACCGAACGGCGCCGGTAAATCGACCCTCCTGAAGCTCATCACCATGGAAATCCATCCTGTGGCCCACGACCACAGCCGGCTCCGCCTGTTCGGAGAAGAGCAGTGGAATGTGTGGGAGCTGCGACGGCATTTGGGCGTCGTGTCGCACGACTTGCAGCACCACTATTTGGATCAGGCGCAGGGTGCCAATGTGATCCTCTCCGGCTACTATGCCAGCGTGGATACCTATGGGCATCAGGTGTTCGACGAGGGGCAACGGATGCGGGCGGCGAAGATCATGGAGGATCTCGGTATCGGCCACCTGCGGGATCGCCGTTTCGGCGACATGTCCACCGGCGAGCAGCGGCGGTTTCTTCTCGGGCGGGCCCTGGTTCACGACCCTGAGGTGCTGGTGTTCGACGAGCCGACCAGCGGGCTCGACCTCCAGGCCGGTTTCCACTACCTGGCCCTGCTGCGGCACCTGATGGCTCAGGGGAAAACCATCATCCTGGTGACGCACCACGTCCACGAGATCCCGCCGGAAATCTCCCGGGTGATTCTGCTCAAGCAGGGACGGATCGTGGGGGACGGCAGCAAGGAACAGCTGCTTACCTCCGCGAGCTTGACCGCGCTCTTCGACATGCAGCTGCAGGTGGTTCAGGCCAATGGATGGTACCAGGTTCTTCCCGATCGATAGCCTGTCTCCGGCCAGCGATCACCCTCCCGCCAGCACCACCACGAAGGTCAATTCTCCATCGCCGCGCCGGACACGGACCTGCACCTGTTGTCCCGGCGTCGTCCGCTCGATCAAATAGTTCTTCAATTGCGCCGCGTCGGTGATCTCCATATCGTCGATGGCGACCAGGACATCGGTTTTTTCCAAGCCGGCTGATTTGGCCGGGTCCGAGACCCCCTTGACCGCCACCCGCCACTTGGTACCGTCCTTGACCGTCGTCATCTGAATGCCCAAGCGGGAAAAGGCCAAGGGTTGCCCGGTGAGCGCGGCCGTCACCATGCGCTGCGCCAGCGGCGCCGGTACGGCGAAGGCCAGGCGGCTGCAATGGCTTTCCTGGGGGTCCTTTTCCGTCTGAATGATGGCGTGCATGACCCCGACGACCTCACCGGCCGCGTTGAACATGCCGCCGCCGGAGTTGCCGCTGCAGACCGACAGATCCGCCTGCAGGAGACGGGTGTCCACGGTTTGGAGGAAGGTATTCGTGTTGCCGAGATGTCCGAAGGCCATGGTCGGACCCCAGCCCAGCGGATAGCCGATGGTGAAGACCTCGTCGCCGGATTTTACGTCGCCGGTTGCGAAAGGCGTGGCGGCGGCCAGCACCGGTCGCTGTTTTTCGAGCACGCGGTACAACACCACATCGGCGTAGGCGCTCTCGCCGACCAATTCCGCCGACAGCTCATTGAAATCCGTGGTCATGATACGAATCTGCTTCGGGATGACGGGACCTTGCGTCTCGTGTTTTTCTACCGCGTGCCGTGCCGTGACGAGGTAGCCGTCGCGCAGATGGAAACCAGTTCCACGGATGAGGATCTTGCCGGGCTTATCCGGTGTTCGCTGGTCCTGCGTATCTTCCAACACGCCGATGGTGGCCCGCTTGGCGCGATCCAATGCGGCTGCGTCGAGGGCGGCGGCGTCAGTTGACCAGAGGCCGGCGGCAAGACCCACGCAGGCCGTCATGAACAGGACACAACGAACGATCTGATGTGAACAGCGAGGCGATACGAGCCACATGAGGAGCCGTTCCTTTCGTGATGAGGCCATCGGTCCCGCAGTATAGTCCAGAGCCGGTGCCGGAAGAAATGTCGTATGGATGGGGGAGCACCCGTGAAAAGAGCAATCGGCCGATAGTATCGCCCGTTGGTCTGGGCTATACTGCACTATGGTGACCCGCGCGATCCAATTCTTTGCGATGGCAATGCCGTTGTTGGCTGTAACGGCCGGCTGCGCCTCGACCTCGATCGTCCCAGAACCGCTCGAACAACAGGTCGACAAGACCGTGACGTTCAGTCAAGTCCTGGAGTCGCCTGATTCCTATCGCGGCAAGATGGTGGTGTGGGGAGGAGAAGTGCTCAAGGCGAAGGCCTTGAAAGGTGGCACGCAACTGGAGGTGCTGCAGCTCCCGCTAGATGACGAGCGGGGACCGGTCACTAACCGTATGGAGTCGAAAGGGCGGTTCCTCGCGATACAGAAGGAGTTTCTTGATCCAGCCACGATGACCGACGGTACCAGAGTGACGATTGTCGGCGAAATTACGGGTGCGTCGGTCGAAAAAATGGATGAGGCGAACTATCGTTTTCCCACCCTCGACGTGAAACATCTGCATCGCTGGGATCCTCGGCGAGTCGATGACCGGCCTCCACCTGGACCATGGTGGAACATCTTCGGCGGCGTGGGGATCGGCGGTGGAGGCGGAGGCCGATCGGGCGGCGGCATCAGTATCGGGACGGGGTTCTAGTGCATGAGAAACTAAGCATTCTCGCTCATAACTCGCCTCTCCCCTCCGGGGAGAGGCGTGGGTGAGGGGGATCGCCAGCCGCGTCATACCATTTAAGATTTTGGCGGCGCACTCGGCCTCGCCAACATTCTATCTTCTCCTCTAAGGGTGTCTGTTCGAGACGGTCTGCATAGTCTTTCACTCTTCTAGCGCCATCTTCCCCCAACGGCTTACAACGCCGACAATACTGGTATTTCTCCTCCTGCCCTGGTTGACAGGTTTGCGCGGAAACCGTAGCCTGTCACTGACCCTACGCATTCACCTACCCCCGTCAACGCCATGGCGACGACGACCATCTACCTGTCCTCCACCTACGAAGATCTGAAAGACTATCGCCGCGTCCTGTTCGAGGCGCTGCGTAAAAGCGGCTATGACGTCATTGCGATGGAGGACTATGTCGCGTCGGACCAGCGGCCCGTCGACAAATGTCTCAAGGATGTGGAGCGGGCCGATCTGTATGTCGGGCTGTTCGCGTTTCGCTATGGCTATGTTCCGCCTTCGCACCACAACAACCCCGACAGCTTATCGATCACCGAGTTGGAATTCAGGCATGCACTAGCGAGAAACAAGCCCTGTTTGACGTTTGTGGTGGATGAACACACCTCCTGGTCCCGCCTGTTCGATGATGCGCGCACGTCGGCAGACAAAGGCGAACGCATCACGGCGTTACGCCAGTACTTGCTCACGGAGAAGCTGGCCAGCCCATTTTCTCAACCGCATGAACTCGCCGCCCTTGTGCTCGCCGCGGTCGCGAATCATCTGGCGAACAACCGAGAACCGCTGGGTGCCAAAGAACCAGCTCCGTCGGCCGTCACCTGGGATATCGAGAAGCAGGGCTCCCCCTATCCAGGATTACTGCATTTCACGCGCAAGTACGCCCCGGTGTTCTTCGGGCGGGACATGGAAGTGCGCCAGATTTTGGATCGCATGCGATTGCCGGAAGGGCGGTTCATCATCGTGAGCGGGGACTCCGGCGCGGGCAAGTCGTCCGTGATCGATGCGGGAGTGTTGCCGCGCATCGAACAATCCGGCCTGACCGACAGCACACAAGCGCTCTGTCTCCGGCTGTTGCCTAGCCAAGGTCCCGATCCATTCAGCGCGCTCATGGGGGTGTTGAATCCCTTTGCCACCCAAGCCGGGCTGAAACCTGACGTGGTTGCGAATGAACTCATTCAGTCGCCGGATCGTCTCAGTCGGTACGTCCGTAAGATTCTGTCAGAGGGCACCGATCGCCATGCGCTGGTGCTGTTTCTGGATCAAATGGAGGAATTGTTTACGAGCCATACACCGGCCGCATCCAAGGAGTTCCTGCAGGCCCTCTATCGGGCAGCGGAGGACGGCCCCTTGTGGGTCCTGGCGACCATCCGCAGCGACCATCTACACCATTGCCACGCCCATCCGGAGATGCTGCGAGTCTTGCGCGGTCCAGGCCATTATCCCCTGGGTCCGATCGAGCCCTTCATGCTGCCCGATCTGATTGCGAAACCCGCGCACTGCGCCGGTCTGCACATCGACGACAGCCTGGTCCGCCGCATCGTCCACGAGACCCTGACGAAGGTGGATGACGCCGCCACGCCGGACCAGAGTAACTTGCCGCTGCTCGCCTTCGTGCTCGACGAGCTCTTCAAGAAGCGGACGAATCACGACCTGAGCGAGCGCGTGTATCAGGAAGTCGGTGGCATCGCGGGTGCGATCGCGCGGCACGCTGCCCAGGTGGAAGCCGATCTCGATCGCACGCAAGGAACCAAGACGAACGTCCTGCTGACCAAGCTCTTTGAGTCCCTGGTCATCGTGAACAACGAAGGCTTGCCCACACGCCGTCGCCCGCTGCGTTCAAAGGTTCCGCGGGAGATGAACGAGTTGGTCAACGTGCTGGTGGGGGCACGGTTACTGCGTACAGAAGGTGAGGGACAACGAGCCACAGTGTCGATCAGCCATGAAAGACTTTTCGAGGCCTGGCCCTCGTTGAAGGATTATGTCACGAAGAACAAGAAGCAGCTCATGGACCGGACGCTCCTGGAGAGACGCGCCCGGAAGTGGGTTGAGATGGACAGGCCGCGGTTCGATGGATTGGCATCCGGCCGGGAATACCGAGACTTTTGCCGAACAGGAGTCACTCCCACGCAAGAGATGAGGGATTACCTGAATGCCAGCCGCCGCGCGCGATGGATCCAAATGGGCGTGATCGCAGTTATGGTCTTCGTGGTCGGTGGAACAGGCGGCTGGTTATGGAAGGAAGGGTTGACGCTCGAAGACGCGCTTCTGACGGCGCAATCCCAGGTCATGAGCATCCATATCGCGCCGAAAATGGAAACGATTTCCGGCGGAATGTTTCAACAGGGTGATACGCATAAGAAAGGTGAAGCAAGCGAGCAACCGACCCGCAATGTCACGATCAAGCGGTTTGAGATGGGGAAATTCGAGGTCACGTTTGAGGAATACAAGCGCTTCGCCATTGCGACGAAGCGGCTTCCGCTGCCTCATGATCAGGGCTGGGGACGGAGCCGGCGGCCGGTCATCAACGTCTCGTGGGACGACGCGAAGGCTTATGCCAAGTGGCTGTCCGAATCGACCGGCAAGCACTATCGATTGCCGACGGAATCGGAGTGGGAATATGCCGCCCGGAGCATAGCCAAGAACAAGGATGACATCTGGGCCGGAACCTCCGAGGAGAAGGAATTAAACCAGTATGCCGTGTACGCTGACAACTCTCAAAACCGCACTGCGCCCGTTGGTGAAGATGAGGGGAGGAAGCCCAACGCGCTTGGGCTGTATGACATGAGCGGCAATGTCTGGGAATGGGTCGAGGACTGCTGGCACGAGAACTATAACGGCGCCCCGCCGGACGGCTCTGCTTGGCTAGAAGCGGGCGATGGGGACTGTAGCCGGCGCGTGATCCGCGGCGGTTCCTGGGACGGCAGGCCGAGGACCTGCGTGCTTCGAACCGGTTCTGGTTCAACCCCGCCTACCGGGGCGGCAACCTGGGCTGCCGTCTCGTCCAGGACCTCCCCTAACCCTTTGCCCTTTGCTCTTTGACCCTTTGCTGTTTTGAAAATGCCGCCGCTCTTCTAAAAATCTCCCTCGCTCGATTTCTAATCGGGAGAGGGGAGGGTGAGGGGATCATGGCTGCCAACGTCCCGCAGGCGGTGCAATCGTGCCACGAGTTGCTCCTCTGGCTGATTCCACAGCTCGACAAATTTCCCCGTTCCCGGCGGTTCACCTTGGGCGAGCGGTTGGAAGTCGGGATGATCGAGGTGCTGGAGCTGTTGGTCGAGACAGCCTACACCCGCAATAAAGAGGCCCCCTTACGGCGTGCGAACCTGCGACTGGAAGTCGTCCGTCACCTCTGGCGCCTGGCGCACGAATTGAAGGTGATCGCAATGCGCCAGTACGAGCATGGCGCGAAGCTGCTCGACAACCTGGGCCGGCAGATCGGCGGCTGGCTCCGCAGCCAGCCGCCCCCTCAGCCAAACACATGAAGCGACTTGGCGATATCTGGCCACGATTAGTAAGTTTTGAGAACTTATTCGCCGCGTATCGGAAGGCGCGGCGCGGGAAACGCGGGCGCTCTGGGGTGGCGGAGTTCGGGCTCAATCTCGAACGAGAGCTGCTCACCCTCCGGCGCGAGCTCCAAGACGAAAGCTATCGGCCAGGCGACTACCGCCTCTTCACGATCTACGAGCGCAAGCCGCGTATTATCGCGGCGGTGCCGTTTCGCGATCGGGTTGTGCACCATGCGGTCATGAATGTGATCGAGACGCCGTTGGATCGGACCTTTATTGCAGATTCCTATGCCTGTCGCCACGGCAAGGGGGTTCATGCGGCGGTGGATCGCTATCAAGCCTGGGCGCAGACCTATCGGTATGTCTTGAAAATGGACGTACGGCAGTACTTCCCTTCCATCGATCACGGTCTGCTCAAGGAGAAGCTCGGTCGACGCATCAAAGATCCGCGCCTTTTGGCCTTGTTGGATCGCATCATCGATGGTTCTCCGAGCACGCACGAGCTGGAATACTTTCCTGGCGATGACCTCTTCACGCCGGTTGAACGGCGCGTAGGCATTCCCATCGGCAATCTGACAAGTCAGTTCTTCGCCAATCTGTATCTCGACGATCTCGACCATGACATCAAGCAGGTGTTGCGCGTCCGGCCCTACCTGCGCTACGTGGACTATATGGTCGTGCTGGACCATGACAAGGCTCGACTGGCTGATATTCGTGCGGCCGTTCGTGAGCGGCTCGCGGCCGACCGGCTCCGGCTCCATCCCTACAAGGCGCAGGTGACGCGGGTGAGCGACGGACTCACCCTCCTCGGCTATGTTGTCTATCCGGAACGGCGTCGATTGCGAAATGATAACGGCCATCGCTTTGCCCGCAAGCTTCGTCGGATGGCGCAGGCCTATCGAGCTGGGCTTCTGGAATGGGCGAATATCGTAGCCTCCACTCGGAGCTGGATTGGCCATGCCACACATGCAGACACGGAGGGTCTTCGCCGGGCGATCTTCTCCCAGGCCGTGTTTGAAAGGGGAACGGGCCAAGAGACGGCCAGCGCGTGATCCGCGGCGGTTCCTGGAACAACAAACCGGAGAACCTGCGTGCTTCAAACCGGAACAGGAACAACCCCGACAACCGGAACAACAACCTGGGCTTCCGTCTCGTCCAGTCCGCCCGCACGGTGCATTGTATGGTGCCGGCTCGGAGCCGGTCTGCTCACGGGCAGACCGGGTGAGGCAGCGGGTGTCCATGAGCCTGTTTCCCGGCCTCCCGTCGAAACGGGAACGCCGAAGAGAGGGTCTGGGGTGAGGCGATCGGGGCTGGTAGGCAAGGCCGAAGGCCCCGACGCCGCACTGTTCGAATCGTGGATTGTTACTGAGGAGGCCGCTAAATGGTGCGTAGTTTAAGCCAGAAAGCGAAGCTTTTATTGCGATTAAGGCTGAACTGCTTCTTACGGCTCAGTAACCGTTCGTCAGCCCGGCAATTAGAGCCGAAGCGTTACATTGCCTTGCCATGGCACTTGGATTAAAATCATTTTCTCGCAGAGACAACACACAAGCTGGAGAGATCAGCATGAGTACCAAGCAAGCGGTCCTCGATCTGCTGGAAAAGCTTCCTGAAGACTGCACCATCGACGATATCCAGTACCATCTCTATGTCCTTCAGACCATCGAGCGCGGCAGGCGGGACATCGCGCAAGGGAAACAGCTGAGCCACGAAGACGTGAAGCGAGAGCTAAGAGCCAAGTGGCAAAGCAGCGTGAAGTAATTTGGACCGCAGGAACACGGACCGACCTCGACGAAATCGTTGCCTACATCGCCAAAGATTCTCCGACCACCGCCCTTGCCTTTCTCGAGGAAGTCCTCACTACAGCCGAGAGTCTCATGACACTTTCCGAGCGTGGGCGCATCGTGCCCGAGCTTCAAGAGCCGGGTGTCCGTGAGTTGTTCACCAAGAGGTATAGACTGTTCTATGAAGTCTGGACAGACAGGGTCCATGTATTGGGCCTGCTTCACGGTGCTCGAGAGTTCAAGAAGCGAGAGTGATCCCAGATACATCTGTCTTGCCCCGTCCGCCCGGATGGCAAAGTTGGCGCCCTGCACTCCGGCCGGTCCACCAGGCATTCTCTTATGACCGGCTCTCGGCAAAGGTATCGCAAGTTCCAGGGTCGCCGGACTGCAGACCGCGGCGTAGCCAGGTCATCCGTTGCTCGGATGAGCCGTGAGTCCAGCTTTCCGGCTGCACATGGCCTTGCGACATTTTCTGTAGTTGGTCGTCTCCGATGGCCGCCGCGGCGCGCAGGCCTTCCTCGAAATCACCGGGCTCGATGAGGTTGCGGTTGTGTTGCGCATGGTAGCCCCAGACACCGGCGAAACAATCGGCCTGGAGTTCCATGCGGACGGACAGGGCGTTGCGTTCCGCGGTCGAGACCCGTTGTTGCAGCTGGCTGACCTTCTCGGCGACGCCGAGCAGATTCTGGACATGGTGCCCGATTTCATGGGCGATGACATAGGCCTGCGCGAAGTCGCCGGGCGCGCCGAGGCGTTGCGACAGTTCGTTGAAAAACGAGAGGTCCAAATAGACTTTGTGGTCGCCGGGACAATAGAAGGGGCCGACGGCGGATGAGGCGGTGCCGCAGGCGGAGCGTACCGCGCCGGTAAACAGCACCATACGAGGGTCTTCGTAGGTGCGGCCCGATTTCGGAAGCAGTGCGCGCCAGGTGTCTTCTGTATCGGCCAAGACGACCGAGGCGAATTTTCCGAGCTTGTCGTTCGGTGCCCCGACGGGGCCGGAGGTATCAGGACCCGAGGAATCGGCCATCTCCTGCACGCCGCTCAGCATGTTCAGCAAGGTGAGCGGATTCGTCCCGGTCAAAAAGCTCACCGCAAGCACCAACACGATGCCGCCCAATCCGAGGCCTACGCCCGATCTGGCCGGGCCCATCCCTCGGCGGTCTTCGATGTTTCCGCTCTCCCGTTGGCCTTCCCATCGCATGGCGAAACTCCTTGCGCGAGGCGCGCCAGCGCCGACACCCTGACTCAAGCAGCAAAGCAAGTCAAGGGACTGTTGTGCCGATCCGAGGTTCCGGACGGTATCCATTTCGATACCGGAGGTATCTTTTTCGATAACAAGATTGATTGTATTCGATGATGCCGCGTCGTTCAGCGCTTCTCCCTTCAAATCCCTGAAGAATCCCGACCTCACTGCGGGGATGACCTTTTTCGGGCAATTTCTCGACCATGACGTGACCTTCGACCCGACCTCCAGCCTGGAACGGCAGCAGGATCCAGAGGCCGTCATGAATTTTAGGACACCGGCGCCTGAACTGGACAGTGTCTACGGCAGCGGCCCCGGCGCCTCGCCTCATCTGTATGATCAATCGGTGACGGGCAAGGGCATCAAGTTGCTGGTGGAGGACATTCCCGGCTCGGCGGCCAAGTCGCGCGGCGGTGTGCCGCAGTTCGATGTGCCGCGCAATGCGCAGGGCACGGCGTTGCTCGGCGATCCGCGCAACGACGAAAACCTGATCGTCTCGCAATTACAGCTGGCGTTCCTCAAGTTTCACAACGCGGTGGTGGACCATGTGGTCGCCACGACCGGCCTCGCCAATCCGCATGAGGTCTTTGCCGAAGCGCAACGATTGGTGCGCTGGCACTATCAATGGATCGTCGTGCATGAGTTCCTACCGAAGACCGTCGGGCAACCGATGGTCGATTCGATCCTGACGCAGGGCAGGCAGTTCTACAACTGGCGCCATACGCCCTTCATTCCGGTCGAGTTTTCGGTCTGCGCCTGCCGTTTCGGCCATTCGCAGGTGCGGCCGAGCTACCGGGCGAACTTCGGTGCGGCTCCGGACAGGAGTTCTTTGCGTTGATCTTCAATAACAGCCTGCCGGATTCCGCCGACTCGAACGATCTTCGCGGCGGCAAGCGGGCCGACCGCCGTTTCATCGACTGGCAGACGTTCTTCGACTTCGGCGATGGGAATGTCCGCTCCAACAAGAAGATCGACACCAAACTCTCGTCGGTGTTGTTCGACTTGCCTGGGTTCCCGAGCAGTGAGCCGCAATCGCTGGCGCAGCGTAATTTGCTGCGGCACCTAACCTTCGGGTTGCCGTCCGGCCAGAACGTCGCGAAGGCCATGCGCGTGGCGCCGCTTCCACCCAGTGACCTGGCGGAGCTGAAGCCCTACGGATTGGATACCCGCACGCCGCTCTGGTTCTACCTGCTCAAGGAGGCAGACGTCAGCGAGGACGGCAAACGCCTTGGGTCTGTGGGCGGCCGCATCGTCGCGGAGGTGTTCATCGGCCTGTTGGAGGGGGACCACATGTCCTATCTCAGGCAAGATCCCGGATGGACACCGACCTTGACGACGAACGGGAGCTTTACGATGGCGGATTTGCTCAAGTTTGCCGGCGTGGTCCATCCCTTGGCGTAACGAGGGCGATGAGCCATTGGCCTCGAGTCGTGCCCATCCGATTTCGATCGGGTGGGTACGACTCCTGTTCGCTGCAAATCCGGGCTGGACAGGCCCAAGACCGGTTCGTTACACTTTAGGCATGTCGTTTCTTGCCTATCCCTCTGCCAGATTCGCATTCGGAACCGTTGCAGCCGTTGGGCTGCTGTTCTCATTCCAAGGCTGCCAGATCCCCACCGGTCTGCCGCCCAGCGCAAACTTGAAACCCAGCCTGGCTGCGCCGGAATGTCCGAAGCTCGGCGGGATTTACGAACTGAACGGTGAAGCGTTGCCTGGCACGGTGGATTTCTACCGGAACCGGAACAACAAATTGACCTTGAATGCCATGCTGGGCGTGGCGGCTCCCGCTGATCTCGTGCAGGACGCAGTCAGGGTCGAGGTGCTGCAGGACGATACGTTGGAATTGGTCAATCGGCACGACGGCGCGATCGCCGCCCATCAGTTGGATCTCCAGCCGGAAGACCGGGTGACATGCAACCGCAATCACATCACGATCCAGCGGACTCGCTTCGAAGGGGGCGAAGAGGATGAGCCGATCCGCAACATCTCCAATATCGCGCAGGAACTGACGGTGGAGCGGGATGGAACGCTGCTCGTTCGGACGCGCATCATCACCCAGAGTAAATCCTCCTTCTTCAGCACGCCGGTTCCGCCGGAAGAATATGCGGCACGGTTCAGGCGGCTCGATTGACCCTGTGTTGAGCAGCCCCGCGGCGCCGTTCCTTCGAGATACCTTCGCCTGCCCACTCCCTCCTCCGTTCCCTCCCTCTCGTGCGATTGTGGCGAGCATTGAATCGATGCTGAGAGCGTCGCTCCTATGACGGTGCAACCCAGCATTCGCACCCTGGCATTCAATAAGCCCTACGATGTGTTGCCTTGTTTTACCGATCCCGACGGTCGCCCGACCTTGAGCGACTATGTCGAGGTTCCCGGTGTGTATGCGGCAGGCCGGCTCGATCGTGACAGCGAAGGGCTGTTGCTGCTGACGTCGGACGGTGCGTTGGCCCATTCCATCACGGATCCGCAGCACCACCTTCCCAAAATCTACCTGGCACAAGTCGAGCTGGTTCCGGATGAAGCAGCCTTAGAACGGTTACGCAGCGGGGTCCTGCTGAGTGGGAAACGCACGAGGCCTGCGTTGGTTCGCGTCCTGAGGGAGGAACCCCACCTGCCGGACCGGCCGGTCCCCATTCGATTCCGGAAGAATGTCCCGACAGCCTGGCTGGAACTCACGCTGTATGAAGGCATGAACCGGCAAGTGCGGCGGATGACGGCTGCAGTCGGTCATCCCACCTTGCGGCTGGTGCGGGTGGCGATCGGGCCGATTACCTTGAGAAACCTCCAGCCGGGCCGGTGGCGGGAGCTGGCGCCCCATGAAGTGAGGCAGATCTATCGGGACAGTAAGTTGGGATCGCGCGGAAGGTCTGCCACTGGGCCACTTCGTCGGAGAGTCAGGAGCCGTTCCTGAGACCTGCCGCAGGCTTCGGGCACCGGTTGAGCCGACCGAGGGTCGGCGTTGTATGGGCGCATCGGAGGGCCGATGGTTCGGGACGGCGGTTGTTGGGCGCTCCTTGTGGCGGTGAGCCTTCTGTTCGGCCTCACCGGTTGCCGAACGGGAAGTTCGCATCCCTCGCAAGGGCAATCCTGTGTGGGGATCGAAGGGCAGATCCATCTGTCGGACCGGATCGGCACGCTCAACCGCCTGGCCGATGCCTTTGCGGAGCGTTGTTATGACAGCGTGATCGCCTATGGCGAGAAGGCCCGCACGGAGTTTCGACACAAGACCTTCTCTTTCATCAAGGAAACCGGCAACGTCTTTGTCCCGGAGGGCTCCTTCATCGACTATGTCTTGGAAAGTTATGAACGAGGGTATCTGAGTCTCTTATTGGCGGCGAGTTATGCGAACGTGCGGCAGCAGGAGGCGGCGAAGGTCGAACTTCGGCAGCTGGACCATGAATTGTTTGCGCCGCTCTACAATTACGGCGAAGACCCGGTGAATCTCCTGTTGTCGGCCCTGTTATGGGAGCGGCTGGGGGAGATGAGCGAGGCGCGGGTCGATTGGCTCAGGCTGCGGGACCTGGGCGCGTTGTCGAAGGGGCAGTCGGAAGACATCCGCGTCTTCGCCGCGCGGCAGGTGGAACGGATCGACCATGGGCAGGATTCCGGCGCCCCCTGGCAGGTCTACGGCATCGGTCGGTTTCCCGACCTCACATGGGACTTGCGATTCTTCGGTTCCACCGACGGGTATTTTTCCGTGAAGACGAAGGAAGAATTTCCCCCCACCTGCCGGTCCGATCAGGGCCTGCGCCTCTCGACCAGCAGTTGGTTCGAGAAGATCGCGATTCGCCATAGCCATGCCTACCACCCCCTGTTGAACGCGCAGGCCTGGATTCGTTTGCCGGTCGGATTGACCTATGCGTTGGTGCCGGTGGCGACCGGAGCGGGGATCATGGTAGGGGGCTGTATGGTCGATGCCGCCTCCAACGGTAAGGGAGGACTCTGCCGGCTCTCCGTCCTGGGAGGAGCGGCGGTGATGCAAACCGCGCCGGTCGTGCTGGAAGGCGCGCTGCAGCCTGACCTGCGGCATTGGGAAGAGGTGCCGGCGGCGTTCGTGATTACGAGGGCTTCCGATCCGTTGTCGGAGGAATGCCTCCCGACCGACGGTGCGCTGACTCGGCGATTGTTCTGAGCGATCCCATCCATGAAGCAGGGAAGTCGGCCGGATCATGGGCTCACAGGGCGGGATGCAGCCGGTTGTTTCGATGTCAGTGTGCGGGCTTCGTTCGAATCGTACGAGCTTCCCTCGAAAAGGCGTGGAAGAAAGGAGTTTCGAATGAAATGGCGAGATCGCATCATGGTTGGTGCCTGCTGTGGGCTGTTGATGTCGTTCGTTCTTGTGCCTCCCTCCGATGCCGACAGCACCGTGATCACTAAACGGAGCAAGTATTCAGTGCCGGACACGATCGACCGGATTGAGAAGGCCGTGACCGAGAAAGGCATGAAAATATTCGCCCGCATCAACCATGCGGGGGAGGCGAAGCAAGCTGGATTGGAGATGAGGCCCACCGAGTTGCTGCTCTTCGGCAACCCCAAAGGCGGTACACCCCTCATGGTCGCGAAGCCGACGACGGCGATCGATCTGCCGATGAAGGCCTTGGCGTGGGAAGACGAGGCAGGCCACGTGTGGCTGACGTACAATGCGCCCGGGTTGTTGCACGAGCGACATGGGGTACCCAAGGAGTTGGCCTCCCGCCTCGATCCGGTGGGAACGTTGCTGGAGCGGGTGGTGGAGTAAGCGGCGCCTTTGTTCGAAAGGGCGCAGTCGGGAGCGACCCATCCTGTGTGCCGAACCGATTCAACTGGAACTGGATATGGAGAGCCAAGCTGAGGTATACCAGGCGGGCAAGAAGGGGGCGAGATCGGTGAGCCGTTGCGGTCGATGGGGGGAATTGGCGATGGGGTTACATGCGAGGGTGATGGGTAGGTTGTCCGTGCTGCTGCTGCTCGGTGCCGGTCTCTTGCCGGCTGTCTCAGCGCAGGGGGCGAGTCCGGATCCTGCGCCGCTGGCCGATATGAGGCACATCAAGAAATTCGTGTTGGTCGAAGTGCTGACCCAGGGGACCGCCGAGAAGATCGGCATCAACAGCGCCGAGCTGACCGATGTGACGAGGGTGACGTTGCTCAACAAGCTGCCGGGGATCGCGCTCGAAGCGTCGAGCGGTCCGTCTCCCGACGCCACGGAACGACCCAATCAACTCGGCTTCTTTACCTGCGATGTGTGGACGGTGGGCGAGCAATACATCGCCGCCTACCATGTGGATTGCAATGCCGGTTCCTACAACGCACAGAAGACACCGGGCAGTTTGTGGAACCAGGCGATTTTGGGTTATGGGCCGAAGGACGACGTTTCGGAAGCGGTCCGGAAAGGCGTGCGCGCGATGGTCGAACTGTTCGCGACGACGTTCTCCAACGCCCGGGGGGGAAGCGGAGGGCAGTAGGAGACAAACCGGGGCGCATGCAATATCGGAGAACCGCCGTGACAACTTGCCGACGAACAGAGAGTTTATTGACGGAGAACATGACTTTCTTGCATTGAAGTCGCATTTGTATTACTTTGTGTGACATGAAGAATGCGGTGACGATTCGCCTTGACCACGATCTGGAGCGAATGCTCGAAAAGTTTTGCCGGCGCTCGAAGCGAAAGCGGAGCGAGGTCGTTCGGGATGCCTTGCGCCGACAACTCTCCTTGATGACGTTCGAGCAACTCAGACACAAGGCCATGCCGTTCGCTGAAGCGAGAGGATTCCTGACGGATGAAGACATCGTCAAAGTTGTGTCGTGAAGGTCTTCCTCGACACCAATGTCTTGGTCAGCGGGTTCGCCACGCGAGGGCTCTGTGCCGATGTGATCCGACTCATTCTCGCCGAGCATGAACTCATCATCGGTGATGTGGTTCTAAGAGAGGTCGAGCGAGTCCTTAAACAGAAGATTGGCCTTCCAACCGAACAGATCCAAGAAATCCTCGCCTTCCTCGAAACTCAGACCGTCCAGCCCAAACCTAAACCTCCATCACCGCTGCAAGTTCGTGATGAGAATGATCAGTGGATATTAGCTTCGGCGTTAGCCGCCAAGGCCGAAGTGCTCGTGACCGGGGACAAAGATTTGTTGGATGTAGTGGATAAAGTCGGTGGTTTAACCATCACCGATCCGCGCGGGTTCTGGAATCTTGTTCGGAAGCGGTCACGAACGTAGCTGTGCTCGCCGCTGAAGCTGATTCAGAAGAAGCAACTCACGACATTCTTCTCCAAGCGAAGGTGTTCGCTCACGGAACGTGCCCCATTCGTGGCCTATGCGATAGAGAGATCGGACCATGAGAAAGAGACGATTCGTCTCATCAGCGTGAGGCAAGCGAGTCGGAAAGAGCGTGAAGCATATTCCAGATTCACAGATTGGTTTTTTGAATATTTCCGAAGCCACCGATGAACAGTTGAAACGCATGCGCCGGGTGGGGAGGAGGCCTTCTACTGGAATGGCGAAGCAATTGATCGCCATTCGCTTCTCGCCGCCAAACAGGCACTCCTTATCCGACCCTGATCCGCGAGTTGCTGAAAAAAATCGCTTTCGCGTGCGGCGTGAGGGGTGTTGCCGATGAGTCACTGAGCAGAATTGATCTCATAAGTGACTACAAAACTTGACTCCATTCTCCCATGTATTCGCTGCACACCAAATCTGGAATGAAATGCGGAGGCTGCTATGGCGGAACTTATCAAGCCAATCAGCGTAAAAGACTATTTAGAATTTGAAGAACAAGAAACGAAGCGGTTACAAGCACGATGGAAAGCAGAATTAGACTCGTTCTCTGCCCTTGGGGATCTGTACGGTTTATTAGCTGCAAACATCAAGGTGTCTGCTCAAAATTTGATCTTGCCATGCAGGTTGTTTCTTGCTGTTGAGAGTCAGATGTACGGGGTGGTTTCACAATTGTTAAGGAGGAGAATGACTGATGCGCTCGCGTTAACCCGTCGTGCGATTGAGGCAGCTGCGGCAGCGTATCTTGTATGGGAAAAGCCAGCGCTGGCAGAAGTGTTTCTCAATGCTTATCCAAATGTAAATATGGCCGATGATCTCAAGCAATGGAAGCCGTCGAAGAAGTACAAGGAAGAATTTTCAACTCAGAAGTTGTTTGACCACGATGGTGAGGTGTGGAATCGTCTCAGAAGCACTTATCAAGTTACGAGTGCTATGTGCTCTCACGCGGGGCCGGGGGTGTTAAAAGACCAAGAAAATCGGAATCAACAACTGTACGTTCATTTTGTGCATCCTGATGAGGGTGAAGGGCGGCGGCATTGGTACTGGATTATGGGCTCATATTTCGAAATGCTAAGGGTGTTCATGAGAATTTTTCGGGAGCAGTTAGAGAGAACATTCTTAGGTCAGTTAGAAAAGGATATCATTGGTTGGCGGGACAAGAGTGCTAAACAGTTCGATGAGTTAGCAAGGCAGAGTTCTAAGGATACTCTCAAAGATTCAAGTCTAATACTGAGGCACGAACAAGTTAAATTTCTATTTCGTTAAGGTGGGTGGTATTTCCATCTCCTATTGGCCTGCCGCGCTTCCGAGGCTCACTGCCTCTGTCGAGCAAGCCAGCAGTCTGAGCTTGCTTCTCTTCCTGCATGGAATGGGGCCCCTTTGCTTTTCCACTCCGCGCATCGGACGAGCACTGGTTTACTCCTTCCTCTTCTTAATCTTCCCTGAGCGAGGGCGACCTGGTTTGCCTTTCACTGCGCGCGACCGCCGAGCACATCGTTCACCGCCAGTGGAAATTAGAAAAGCAGATGTGCGCGGTGCGCGAGCACAAAAGGCAATCAGGTCGCCCTCGCCTCCACACTTTCCACATCCGCAATGATCGTGTGCAGCCCGCTCGCGCCGGCCGGTTGCGGTCGGATCAACTCGGCGATCTGCAACTGCCCCTTGGTATCGATGGCGCGGACGGCGACTTGGTACTTGCCGCGTTTCGGCGGTCGCCACCTGTAGTTCCAGATGACCCATGAATAGGGCGACATCGGGGTTTCGAGTTCGCAGGAATCCCAGGTCTTGGCCGCATCGAAACTGATTTCCACCCGGCTGATGGAGTTGGGACCGCCGAAGGCGATGCCGCGGAACCGTTGCTCGGGGCCTCGCAAGGCCTGATAGTGGCCGGGCGAATCGATGCGGGAGAAAATCTTGATCGTGCCGTCGTCGGTCCAGCCCTTGCGTTGCCAGTAGCCGCGATAGTCGCCGGCGTAGGCTTCGATCTCCACGATCCATTTGACGTTCTTGATGCCATAGAGTCCGGGGACGAGCAGGCGCAGGGGGAAGCCGTGCTCCTTCGGCAGCTTCTCGCCGTTCATCAGAAACGCGAGCATAACGTCGTCCTGCATGGCGCGGGTCAATGGAATGCTGTCGTCGTAGGCGTCGGCGCCGCGAAAGACGATATCGCGCGTGGTCTCTTCATCGACTTCCGCTTCCTGCAGCAGTTTTTTCAGCGAGATGCCGCGCCAGCGGGCGTTGCCGAGGCTGTCGCCGCCGGGCAGGGTATCGATGCACATGAGGGTGGAGACCTGCTCGAAATTGTCGCGGTTCAACAGGTCGCGCCATCCCAACGTGAGCGGCTTCTTCACTTCGCCTTTGACGCTCAACCGCCACTCGTCCTGGCGCAGATCGCGGGAGACGTTGAACGGGGAGTCGGAATAGTTCACGACGTAAAATTTCGAGTTCTGCGTAAAATAATTCGTCTCGCGTGGCGGCATGGCAAACATGCGCCCGAAGACCGACCCGACGGCGTCACACCCCCCGGTCAGACCGGCGAGCGTGCCGAGGCCTGCGGCTTTCAAGACTGTTCGTCGCGAAAAGACCATGAACTCTCCGATGCATGAAGGATTGATCGTTCATTATCGTACAGACATTCCGATGATCGCAATGTTCCCCCTGTGGGCGGGAGATGAAGCGGGATCGGAGAGAAAACGGATTGCCGAACCGAATGTTTGGGAGTAGATTTGGGGGCCCCAATTCCAAAAAGGAGGTCTCGCATGGTGAATGCGTCGGGATTGAGTCGCCGCCGTCCTGCCCTTGCCCTCTGCGGACTGTGGGCGTTGCTTCTGTTCGCTCCTGCCCCTGCGGAGGCGGCGGAGTCTGGGACTGCCGGCTCCAAAGACGCCGCGGCGGCGGAGGAACCATCGCCGGAGCAGGCGGCCGGCGGGCGGGAAGGCCTGCGGCGACTACGTAAGGCCTGCGAGGCGGATGTCAAGCGGTTCTGCACCGGCGTGAGGATGGGAGGCGGGCGCATCCTGAAGTGCCTGCGGGAACACGAAACTGACCTTGCGACGGGCTGCCGCCAAGCGGTAGGGACGGCTCCGGCCAAACCCTAGCAGGATGTTGAAAAAGGCCGCCAGCTTTGTTCTCGCATCGCGCAGAGGCTCAACGTACGGCCCAGAGTACGCGTCGCCTCTTTGCTCGCTGCGGCCGCACTGGACGGCCTTTTTGACCATCCTGCGAGTGCTTTCGATGTCGTCCATCTCCGCTCCTCCGTTGTCTGCGGAGGTGGAGAAATAGTCTTTCAACAGCCTACTAGTAGCCAGCCCTTGTCTCACTCCTTCGGCGCCGCGCAATTGGAAGCTTGTCGTTCTTTGCAGAGGCGGTAGCGGGTTTTTTCGGCCCAGTAGGCCAGCGCCTTGTGCACGTCGTCCCATGAATCGAACGAGTCTGCGTCCAGTCGTTTCTTGCCCACGCGGCGGTCTACTGATGCCCCGAGAATCTCGCCGGTTTGTGCGTCGGAGACCTTCACCTCGACACTGACCTCGCCGACGAACAGCGGCTTTCCAGTTCCGAGATTCTTGATCAGCGACGCCACGGCGAGCACATTCATCGGCGCGGGAATCGTGGAGATCGCACGTAGGACGACGTAGGCCCGATCGGCTCTGGTGATGGCGGCTTGCACGTGCAGGGTGTTGGGGCCCGGCTCCGACACCATCTCGTAATCCTGTGCAAGGCTTTGATAGGCCAAGCTATAGAGCAGGTCGGCCACCTTCTGCGCCTTCTCCTGCCGGTCTGCATCCGTCGTCGGTTCCCCCCACACCTGCGCGCGATCCAGCAGCATTTTCTTGTAGGTCCCGCGAGGAATCGTCGCGACTTTCGGATTTCGATAGATCAGGAGGGCTTCGTCCTCATCTCCCTTGTGCATCATCGGGTAGAGTGTGCCGAGAAATCCGGATGTTTCCACCGAACGGGCTTGCTTGGTGGGAGAACAGGCGGACAGCGGCATGATGAGGGTCGCGAGCAGCACAAAGGGGATGAAGATCATGACGGCCTCCTTACCCTCGGAGTGGGAGGGGGAGCTTACGGCAGCGGGCCGGTGATAGCAAGTCCCGGCCTTGACGCTGTATTCCGCCGATTGTATAACTATGGCCCTTCCGCTCCGCACAACCGAGGATCTGCCATCTTGGCCCCTTCACGCGATGCAGATTTCACGCTCCAAAGAATCGTTCTTGCCGCCCTCTTATCCGTAACTGCTGCGCTTGCATCCGGTTGTGACCGTAAGGAAGCGGTTTCGGCGCTTCCCCCGGAAGTCGTCGTGACGCAGGTCGTCAGGCAGGATGTCCCGGTGATCGCTGAAGGCGTGGGGACGACCGCCGGCACAGTCGATGCCCAGATCCGGTCGAAGGTGCAGGGCTATCTCCTGTCGCGCCATTACACGGAGGGGGCTTTCGTCAAGGCCGGGCATCTCCTCTTCAAAATCGACCAGCGTACCTACCAGGCGTCGTTCGATCAAATGAAGGGCGAACTGGCCAAGGCCGAAGCCGCCTACAAAAAAACGCAGCTCGATGTGGCGCGGGACACTCCGTTGGCGAAACAAGGGGCGGTGAGTCAGAAGGAGTTGGACGATTCCATCCAGGCGAACGAGGCGAACAAGGCGTCGGTGTTTGCCGCCCGGGCGAATCTCGAAAAGGCCAAACTGAATTTCGACTGGACGAACATCACCTCGCCGGTCGACGGCGTCGCCGGCATCGCCAACGCTCAGATCGGCGATCTGATCATGGAGAGCACCGTCTTGACGACCGTTTCGCAGGTGGACCCCATCAAGGTGCTGTTCCCGATCAGCGAAAAGATGTACCTCCGGTTTGCGGAGCGGATTCAGCAGGCAGCTGCTGCGCCGGACGCGGCCCGATCCCACCGAACCGACCTCGAACTGATCTTGGTCGACGGGTCCGTCCATCCACACAAGGGGAGGGTCGCGCTGCCCGATCGGCAGGTCGATGTCAAGACCGGCACGATCACGCTCGTCGGCTATTTCCCGAATCCGGGCAACGTGCTGCGGCCGGGCCAATATGCCAAGGTCCGCGCCACCATCGAGACGCTGCATGATGCGCTCGTGATCCCGCAACGCGCGGTGCAGGAACTGCAGGGGACCTATCACGTGGCCGTCGTCGAAGCCGACAACAAGATCGCCGTTCGAGCGGTGAAGCCGGGCCTGCGGATCGGAACCCGGTGGGTCATTACCTCCGGCCTGAACGCCGGCGAACAGGTGGTGGTCGAGGGGCTTCAAAAGGTCCGCAGCGGCATCGTCGTCTCCCCCAAGCCAGGTCCTTCGGAACCAACGCTCACGGATTCAGAGGCACCGTCCCCACCGAGCCGACCCGGAACCTAGCACGATGGTCAAATTCTTCATCCATCGGCCCATCGTGGCCATGGTGATTGCGATCATCACAGTGCTGATGGGAATCGTGTC
This sequence comes from Nitrospira sp., assembly GCA_030123565.1. Lineage (NCBI taxonomy): Bacteria > Pseudomonadati > Nitrospirota > Nitrospiria > Nitrospirales > Nitrospiraceae > Nitrospira > Nitrospira sp. The sequence continues at coordinate 740,906 of CP126122.1, forward strand.
GGTGCTCCGCCTGCCGGTCGCGCAGTTCCCGAATTTGGTTCCCCCGGAAATCCAGGTGCAGACGACCTACCTCGGCGCCGATGCGCTGTCCGTCGAGCAGGCCGTGGCCACTCCGTTGGAGCAGCAGATCAACGGCGTCGACCACATGCTGTACATGTATTCGACCAGCGCCGGCAGCGGGCAGATGACGCTGCGGGTCACCTTCGATCTCGACACCGATCCCAACACCGACCAGGTCTTGACGCAGATGCGCCAGACCATCGCCCTGCCCCAGCTTCCGGAAGCCGTGCAACAGTACGGCATCACCAATCCCAAGGCGCTGAGCAGCCCCTTGATGCTGCTGTCGCTCTATTCGCCGAAGGGCACCTACGACGCCACGTTCCTCGCCAACTATGCCTACATCAACATCAACGATCCGCTGACACGCGTCACGGGGGTCGGCCAGGTCCAGCTGTTCGGGGCCGGTCAATATGCCATGCGGCTCTGGGTGAAGCCTGATCAACTGGCGAAACTCGGCCTCACGGTGGTGGACCTGTTCAATGCGATCAGTGCCCAGAATACGGTCAACCCGGCCGGCCAGGTCGGTGCCGAGCCGGTCCCGTCCGGTCAGGAGTTCACCTATACGGTGCGGGCACAGGGCCGACTGGTGACGGAGGAAGAATTCGAAAACATCGTGCTCCGCGCCAATACGGATGGCTCGTTCGTCCGGCTGCGCGACGTGGCGCGCATCGAACTGGGCGCCCAGGTCTACAATGTACTCGGTCGCCTCAACGGATCTCCCGCTGCCGTCATCGCGGTCTACCAGCTGCCGGGGTCGAACGCGATTGAGACGGTGGGACGGATCCGCGCGCTGATGGCCGAGTTGCAGCAGCGGTTTCCGGACGATCTGGCCGCGGTGGTGTCGTTGGACACGACCCTGGCCGTGACGGAGGGGTTGCACGAAATCCTCACCACGCTCTGGCAGGCCGTGCTCCTGGTCATCATCGTCGTCTTCCTGTTTTTGCAAAGCTGGCGCGCCACGTTGATTCCGTTACTGGCCGTGCCCGTGTCCTTGATCGGCACCTTTGCCGTCTTCCCGCTCCTGGGTTTTTCGATCAACACGCTGTCGTTGTTCGGGTTGGTCCTGGCCATCGGACTCGTGGTGGACGACGCGATCGTGGTGGTGGAAGCGGTCACCCACCACCTCGAACAGGGGCTGGCGCCGCGTGAGGCGACGCTGAAGGCGATGGAGGAGGTGGCGGGGCCGGTGCTGGCGATCGCCTTGATCCTGACGGCGGTGTTCGTGCCGACGGCGTTCATTCCGGGGATCACGGGGCGGCTCTACCAGCAGTTTGCCGTGACGATCGCGGTGTCGGTGCTGCTGTCGGCGGTGAACGCGTTGACGTTGAGTCCGGCGCTGGCGGCGTTGTTGTTGAAACCGACGGCCCCGGCGCGGGGCTGGTTGGGCCGGTGCTTCGGCCGGTTCAACCGGGCGTTCGCGCGGCTGACGGAGGGCTATGTGGGGTGGTGCGGGAGCCTGATGCAGAAGGCGGGCCGGACGCTGGTGGCGCTGGGGCTGGTCACGTTGGCCGCCGGGCTGCTCGGCGCCCGCCTGCCCAGCGGCTTCATCCCTGCCGAAGACCAGGGAGTGTTTTACGTGAATGTGCAGTTGCCGGAAGCGGCCTCCTTGCAGCGAACGGACCTGGTCTCGCGCAAGATCGAACAGATTCTGCAGAAGACGCCGGGCGTCGCGTCCTTTACGGTGACGGTCGGGTACAGTTTTTTGAGTCAAGTCAGTACGACGTACAACGCCTATTTCTCGGTGAACCTCAAGCCGTGGCATGAACGCCGCAGCGGGGAGGAACAGTACGAGGCCATCGTGGCGCGTGTGAATCGTGAACTGGCCGGCCTGCCCGAAGCCCAGGCCGTCGCCTTTTCTCCGCCTCCGGTTCCCGGCATCGGCGCGGCCGGCGGCACCACGATGATGCTGGAGGATCGGATGGGACAGGGCGTCGAGTTCCTGGCGGAACAGACGCAGAGATTCATCGAAGCGGCGCGTCACCGGCCGGAACTGGCGAACGTGACCACGACCTTGCTTCCGAACGTGCCGCAACTGTTCGCCCGGATCGATCAGGCGAAAGCCTTGAAGCAGGGCGTGACGCTGTCGGATATCCATCAAACCCTCCAGGTGTTCATGGGGGGGCCGTTCGTCAACTACTTCAATCGATTCGGTCGCCAGTGGCAGGTGTATCTCCTGGCCGAAGGCGAGTATCGGACGAGGGTCGAGAACATCGACCAGTTCTATGTCAGGAACAAGGACGGCAAGATGGTGCCGCTCTCGACGCTGGTCACCGTGCTGCCGACTTTCGGCCCGGAATTCACCATGCGGTTCAACGAATACCGCGCCGCCCAGATCAATGCCGTCGCCGCTCCGGGGCACAGCAGCGGCCAGGTCATGCGGGCGCTCGAAGAGGTGTTTGCCGCAACCATGCCGAGCGGGATGGGCTTCGACTACATGGGCATGTCGTATCAGGAACAAGTCGCCGCGAAGGGGGTGTCGCCCTGGTTGATCTTCGGATTTTCCCTCTTGTTCGTCTTCCTCATCCTTGCCGCCCAATATGAGAGTTGGTCCTTGCCGTTCGCGGTGCTCCTGGCCACGCCGATTTCCGTTTTCGGCGCCTTCGCCGCCTCCTGGCTGCGCGGCATCGAGAACGACGTGTACAGCCAGATCGGTCTGGTCATGTTGATCGGCTTGGGTGCCAAGAATGCGATCCTGATCGTCGAATTCGCGAAGGTGGAGGTCGAGCGGGGGCGACCGATCAGAGAGGCGGCGTTGGCCGGAGCCAGGCTGCGGCTGCGGCCGATTCTCATGACCGCGTTCGCGTTCATCCTGGGAGTCTTGCCGCTGGCCATGGCGTCGGGCGCCGGCGCCCATTCGCGGGTGATCTTGGGGACGACGGTGGTCGGCGGGATGTCGGCGGCCAGCCTGCTGGCGATTTTTCTGATCCCGGTTTCGTTTTATGTCGTTGAAAAACTGGCCGGACGAGGGAGAGCGGGCGCGGCAACATCCGTGCGGCCTGCGCCCTCGCCAGACCAGGTTCCGCTCCAGACCTGATGACATGATGCAGGTGGATCTCGTATGAGCAGATTCTTCATCGGGCGCCCGATCGTCGCCATGGTGATTTCCATCATCCTGGTGCTCTTGGGCGCACTGTCGGTGCTGCGTCTGCCGGTGTCCCAGTTTCCCAACATCGCTCCCCCGGAGATCATGCTGCAAGGCACCTACGTCGGTGCCGACGCGCTGACCCTCGAACAATCGGTGGCGACTCCGCTCGAACAGCAGATGAGCGGCGTGGATCGCATGCTCTACATGTATTCCATCAACGGCAGCAACGGCCAGACGACGCTGCGGGTGGACTTCGACGTGGCGACTGATCCCAACGTCGATCAGCTCCTTGCGCACATGCGGTACGCGCAGGCGGAGCCGCAATTGCCGAAGGAGGTGAAGGGGTACGGCGTGACCATCCGCAAATCCATGGGCATGCCGCTGGTCCTGTTCTCGCTGTATTCGCCGAACGGGACGTATGACGCGCGGTTCCTCGCCAATTATGCCTACATCAACGTGGCCGATCTGCTCGCCCGCGACCCCGGGGTCGGGCAGGTGACGATTTTCGGGGCCGGTCAATATGCCATGCGGCTCTGGGTGAAGCCCGATCAACTGGCGAAACTCGGCCTCACGGTCCAGGATATTTTGAACGCACTGAAACAGCAGAACGTGGTCGTGCCGATCGGCCAAGTGGGTGCGGCGCCCGTGCCGGACGGTCAGGAATTCACCTACACGGTGCGGACGCAAGGAAGACTGGTGACCGAAGACGAGTTCGGGGACATCATCCTGCGCGCCAACGGAGATGGCTCCTTCGTCCGGCTGCGGGATGTCGGTCGCGCAGAACTCGGTTCGCAACTGTACAACTTCGTGTCGCGCCTGAACGGCGTCCCGACGGCCGCTATCGCGGTCTACCAGCTGCCGGGGTCGAACGCGATCGAGACCGTGGCGCGGATCCGCGCGCTGATGGCCGAGCTGCAGCGGCGGTTCCCGGACGATCTGGCCGCGGTAGTGTCGTTGGACACGACCCTGGCCGTGACGGAGGGGTTGCACGAAATCCTCACCACGCTCTGGCAGGCCGTGCTCCTGGTCATCATCGTCGTCTTCCTGTTTTTGCAAAGCTGGCGCGCCACGTTGATTCCGTTACTGGCCGTGCCCGTGTCCTTGATCGGCACCTTTGCCGTCTTCCCGCTCCTGGGTTTTTCGATCAACACGCTGTCGTTGTTCGGGTTGGTCCTGGCCATCGGACTTGTGGTGGACGACGCGATCGTGGTGGTGGAAGCGGTCACCCACCACCTCGAACAGGGGCTGGCGCCGCGTGAGGCGACGCTGAAGGCGATGGAGGAGGTGGCGGGGCCGGTGCTGGCGATCGCCTTGATCCTGACGGCGGTGTTCGTGCCGACGGCGTTCATTCCGGGGATCACGGGGCGGCTCTACCAGCAGTTTGCCGTGACGATCGCGGTGTCGGTGCTGCTGTCGGCGGTGAACGCGTTGACGTTGAGTCCGGCGCTGGCGGCGTTGTTGTTGAAACCGACGGCCCCGGCGCGGGGCTGGTTGGGCCGGTGCTTCGGCCGGTTCAACCGGGCGTTCGCGCGGCTGACGGAGGGCTATGTGGGGTGGTGCGGGAGCCTGATGCAGAAGGCGGGCCGGACGCTGGTGGCGCTGGGGCTGGTCACGCTGGCCGCCGGGCTGCTCGGCGCCCGCCTGCCCAGCGGCTTCATCCCGCTGGAAGATACGGGGTACTTCTTAGTGAACGTTCAGCTCCCGCCGGCCGCCTCGCTTCAACGGACGGATGCCGTGATGAAACAAATCGATACGATCGTCTCGCAGACCCCGGGCGTCGAGTATTACACGACGGTCTCCGGTTATGGAGTCTTGAGCCAAACCTTTACTACCTATAATGCCGTGGTGTTCGTGGCGTTGAAACCTTGGGCCGAACGGACGACCAAGGAGGAGCGATACAAGTCGATCGTCTTGTCGCTCAACAAACGACTGCAGCAGGTTCCGGAAGCGGCCGCGTTTGCTTTTCCGCCTCCCGCCATTCCCGGCGTGGGGACCACCGGCGCCGTCACCTTTCTGCTGGAGGACCGTGCCGGCCGGCCGTTTCAATTCTTGGCCGAGCACACCGAGAAGTTTATTGATGCGGCTTCCAAGCGGCCGGAGATGGCCCGCGTCATGACGACGCTGATTCCCAGCACGCCGCAATGGCTGGCCGATGTGGATCGTGATAAGGCGTTGAAGCAAGGTGTCGCGCTGGACGATCTGTACCAGACGCTCCAAACCTTCATGGGAGGAGCCTTCGTCAACTACTTCAACCGTTTCGGCCGCCTCTGGCAGGTGTATGTGGAGGCGGAACCGGAGTATCGAACCAAGGCCGAGCAGGTCGGGCAGTTCTACGTTCAAAACGCCGACGACCAGATGGTGCCTCTCTCGACGCTGGTGACGATGCGGCCGGTCGATGGTCCGGAGTTTACGATGCGGTTCAACGAGTACCGGGCGGCGCAAATCAACGCCATGCCGGCGCTGGGTTATAGTTCACGGCAAGTCATGGCCGCCCTTGAAACGGTGTTTGACGACACAATGCCGAAAGAAATGGGCTTCGATTACATGGGCATGGCCTACCAGGAAAAAGTCGCCGCGGAAGGGGTGTCGCCGGTGGTCATTTTCGGCTTCTCGCTGTTGTTCGTGTTTTTGATTTTGGCGGCGCAGTACGAGAGTTGGGCCTTGCCGGTCAGTGTGCTCATGACGACCCCGGTCTCCGTGTTCGGCGCCTTCGCCGCCCTCTGGGCCATCGGATTGGAGAACGACGTCTATTCGCAGATCGGACTCGTCATGCTGATCGGGTTGAGCGCGAAAAACGCGATCCTCATCGTGGAATTTGCACGGTTGGAAGTACAGAATGGGCGGCCGTTGATCGAGGCGGCATTGACCGGTGCAAGGCTTCGCCTGCGGCCGATTTTGATGACCGCATTCGCGTTCATCCTCGGGGTGCTTCCGCTGGTGTTGGCCTCCGGCGCCGGCGCCCATGCCAGGGTGATTCTCGGCTTCACGGTGTTGGGCGGCATGGTGGCCGCCACGGTGCTGGCGATCGTGCTGATTCCTGTGTGCTATTACCTCGTCGAACGGTGGATCGCCGGTGGCGCGAGTCCCGCGACCGGGAGGGGAGCCCTGTTGTTGGGCGAAGGGTTGCAACCGGTGAAAGGAGACCACTGAGTATGCGGCGCTGGGTCGTGGCCCTCGTGTTTCTGACGGGGCTGGCTGCGTGCAAGATGGGGCCGGACTACACGCGTCCGGCAACGCCCGCCGTGGATTCCTGGCGTCTGGCGCCAGCCGCGTCGGAATCGATCGCGAATCTTCCCTGGTGGGAGTTGCTGAAGGATGAAGCGCTTCAGCAGTTGATCAAGATTGCATTGGCCGAAAATCAGGACTTGCGCACGGCGATGGCGACGGTCGAGCAGTATCGCAGTCAATTGGTCATGGCCCGCTTCGACCTCGCTCCGTCGTTGTCCTACAACAGCCATGCGTTTTTGTTTCAGACGCAAAAGAATGCGAACACCATTCCGACCGGTGGCGGGGCCCCGATCGTCATTCCCGGGCAACCGGGAGGTTCGGGGGGCACGACGTTTTCAAACGAAGCCGCCTTCGGCAGTCTCAAATGGGAAATCGATCTTTGGGGCCGGCTTCGTCGCAACGTGGAGGCGTCGCGAGCGCAGTTGTTTGCACAGGAAGAGAATCAACGCGCCGTGGTATTGGGGCTTGTCAGTGGTGTAGGGGAGACATACTTCGAACTGCGTGCTCTGGATCTTCAAGTGGACATCACCAAACGGACGCTGAAGTCCTGGGAGGAGTCGGTCCGGCTGTCGCAGCTTCGTTACAAGCAGGGCTATATCCCGAAATTGGATCTCGATCGGTTCGAGGCGGAACGAGCCGGCACCGCGGCCAAGTTGGCAGAACTGGAAAAGCAGGCCGTTCAGAAGGAGAATCAACTCAGTGCGTTGCTGGGACGGAAGCCGGCATCGATCGCGCGAGGCCTCGCGCTCACGGAGCAGCCGATGCCTCCGGCTGTCCCGGCCGGACTGCCGTCGGATCTCCTGCAGCGTCGTCCGGACCTGTTGCAGGCCGAGCAGGAACTTGCTGCGGCCACGGCCGGGATCGGTGTGGCCCAAGCGCAGCGGTTCCCACAACTTGCCCTCACCGGTTCCATGGGGGTGGCGAGTACGCAGCTGTCATCGCAATCGCTTGGTCCCTTGCTCATTCAGAACATCGGTGGGTCCCTGGCCGGCCCCCTGCTCAACGCGACGGCCCTGGGCTATCAAGTGAAGGTCAATGAAATGAAGGCGCAGCAGGCGGCGTTGCAATATGAAAAGGCCGTCGTCACGGCGCTGAAAGAAGTGGAGGATGCCTTGATCGCGGTGCAAAAAACGCGGGAGCAGCGGGAGGCGCAAGAGCAACAGGTGGCGGCATTACAGTCGGCGCTTCGTCTGGCCGACCAGCGGTATCAGGGCGGACGGGCCAGTTATCTCGATGTGTTGACGAGTCAGCGCAGTCTCTTCGATGCGGAGCTGGCGCTGGCGCGGACGCGGCAGACTCAGTTGATATCGGTGGTCCAACTCTATAAGGCGTTGGGAGGCGGGTGGTCCGTTGTGGATCATCAGGAAAATAATTTTTCCAAACCACATGCTCGCAAGGAACTCTCGCCTGCCCTTGCGACTCACTAGCAGATTATTTTTTTAAATCCTCTCCAACCCTTGACTCTTCCAGGCGACCCTGTTATTTTCAAGACCGCTTTTGATCCAGCCTAGTGGCCGATGCGGTTTCAATCCCCGCGACGGATTCTCAGGAACATCAGATCAAAAAATATCTGCTGACCCTCTTGACAAGGTCAGAGCCGCGTAGTAAAGTGCGCGGCTCGCGTGAAGAACGCGGCAGTTCTTTGACAACTGAATAGAGCGAGAAATGAGTAAGGTAAGGTGTATTGAAGAGGTGGCCCTCGGGTCCAATTCCAATAGAACCTTTATGAGAGTTTGATCCTGGCTCAGAACGAACGCTGGCGGCGCGCCTAATACATGCAAGTCGAGCGAGAAGGTGTAGCAATACACTTGTAAAGCGGCGAACGGGTGAGGAATACATGGGTAATCTACCATCGAGTGGGGAATAACCAGCCGAAAGGCTGGCTAATACCGCGTACGCTTCCGGGTTTTCGGATTCGGAAGGAAAGCCATGCCGTGGGTATGGCGCTCTTTGATGAGCTCATGTCCTATCAGCTTGTTGGTAGGGTAACGGCCTACCAAGGCTTTGACGGGTAGCTGGTCTGAGAGGACGATCAGCCACACTGGCACTGCGACACGGGCCAGACTCCTACGGGAGGCAGCAGTAAGGAATATTGCGCAATGGACGACAGTCTGACGCAGCGACGCCGCGTGGGGGATGAAGGTCTTCGGATTGTAAACCCCTTTCGGGAGGGAAGATGGGGCGGGTAACCGCTCGGACGGTACCTCCAGAAGCAGCCACGGCCAACTTCGTGCCAGCAGCCGCGGTAATACGAAGGTGGCAAGCGTTGTTCGGATTCACTGGGCGTACAGGGTGTGTAGGCGGTTTGGTAAGCCTTCTGTTAAAGCTTCGGGCCCAACCCGGAAAGCGCAGAGGGTACTGCCAGGCTAGAGGACGGGAGAGGAGCGCGGAATTCCCGGTGTAGCGGTGAAATGCGTAGAGATCGGGAGGAAGGCCGGTGGCGAAGGCGGCGCTCTGGAACGTACCTGACGCTGAGACACGAAAGCGTGGGGAGCAAACAGGATTAGATACCCTGGTAGTCCACGCCCTAAACTATGGATACTAAGTGTCGGCGGGTTACCGCCGGTGCCGCAGCTAACGCATTAAGTATCCCGCCTGGGAAGTACGGCCGCAAGGTTGAAACTCAAAGGAATTGACGGGGGCCCGCACAAGCGGTGGAGCATGTGGTTTAATTCGACGCAACGCGAAGAACCTTACCCAGGTTGGACATGCACGTAGTAGA